>JBDHFN010000061.1:0-19794 GCA_039590375.1 Gemmatimonadota bacterium | reverse complement strand
GTGTCGCCGATCTCTCCGGTTTGGGCCCAGATGATGGCGACGTCCGCCATGGATCCGTTGGTGATCCACATCTTGGTGCCATTCAGCAGCCAGCCGTCGTCGGTCTTCTTGGCCGTGGTGATCATGCCCGCCGGATTGGACCCGTAGTCGGGCTCGCTGAGTCCGAAGCAGCCGATCTTCTCCGCCGAGGCCAGCTTGGGCAGCCACTCCTGCTTCTGCTCGTCGCTTCCGAAGGCGAAGATGGGATACATGACCAGGGCACCCTGCACGGAGGCGAAGGAACGTATGCCGGAGTCGCCCCGCTCGAGCTCCTGGGCGATGAGCCCATACGCCATGTTGTTGAGGCCCGCGCAACCGTACTCCTCCGGGAGGTTCGCACCCAACATTCCCATCTCACCCAACTCGGGGATGAGCTCCTTCGGGAAGCGCCTCTCGATGTATGCCTGGCCGATGAGCGGCATGACGCGCTCCTCCACCCACTCCCGGATCGTGTCCCGGATCATTCGCTCCTCTTCACTCAGGAGCGAATCGACGTCGTAGAAGTCCGTGCCCTCGAATTTACCGGCCATGCGTGCGCCTCATTGTGAGTCTCGAGCATCCGAAATCGGAAGCGAAACAAATCGGAAGCGAAACTTAGTACATCCCCTACTCCGGAGGCACCGCGTCCCCGGCGGGAACGCTACGCACGCGCTCGACCGCATAGAGGATCTCGCGACCCACGCGTGAGGTCACGTAAAAGGCGGCCACGACGGTTCCGATCCACCCGCCGATCACGAGGTTGGAGGGTTGGATGTACAGCCAGATCCACAGTGAAAGCACGACCGCGATGGCGAAGCCGATATACCAACTTCGAGACACGGCCCGGGCGTGGGCCTTCGCTACGCAGGCGTCGCACCAGAGCAGCCGGTCGAGGTCCTGCCGAGGCTTGGTTTGGAGGCAACGCTGGCACGTCGCCTCGAGGGAGTCGATGTCTTTGCGGATCACGTAAGGGCCTCTATCACGAGGCTAACGGACAAACTCCTTGCTGTACTCGTACGTCGTATGTTCTTGGCCCCACTCGACGAGCTCTTCCAGGAGCACGGGACGGCGGGTCCCCTCCGCCCGAGCTCTTCCGGCGATGTTCTTCGCCCGTCTCCACGTGAGCTCGTTCAGCGTGCCCCTCTGGAGAAAAGCACGCGCCACTTCCTGCTTGTCGAAGTCCGTGCGCGTGACGACCCGAACGCCGGACAGCCCTGGATACGTCTGCAACAGAGTCTCGGTCTCTTCCGTGAAGAGATAGATGTACGGTCCGACCTTGACCCAAAGGGAGCCGCCCCGGCGCACCTGCCGGAGGGGCTGGTCGACGGTGAGCTCTACGATGTTGCCGCTCAACCGCACCGACAGGTCGGAGGCACTGGCGTAGTAGGCGGCCACTTCGCTCTCGGAGGGCAAGTCGAGGTTGACTTCCTCCTCGCACCCGAGGGGCGCAAGGATCAGGCTCATGGCCAGCGCGGTCATGATCGGCCTGGCGTTCATCGAGAACGTGCGGTCAAGTCTATATCCTGTCACAGTATCCTGTCTGTTTCACGTCGTTTGTATCGCGTCGCGCTGTTCCAATCTGCGTCACTTCCTACCGCGCGTACCACAACAACGTTTCAGTCAACGCCTCCACCGCAGAGGCCACCGACCCGAAGTCGGCCACCGAGCCCGGCCTGCCAGCGACGATCCCGAACCAGATCACCTGCCCGTTCCGCACGTTCACGATGGTCGCGGCGATCTCCACGACCGACACCCCGCCCACACCCTCCGCACCAGCCCGGACCGCGACCGGAATCAAGGCGATGTCCGCGCCGGTCAGCGCCCCCATTCGGCGAAGCTGACCGTAGAGCGGATCACCGACCCGCTCCACCTCTGCACTGAGAAAGACGCCCACGGGCAGTCCTCTCACGTCGCTGTCGACCGATGGGGAGCGCGCCAGAAGGTCCTCGAGCTCGTCGGGGAAGATCCAATCGATCTCGGTACCCCTGGTCCGAAGCGAAAAAACGATCTCGGGACCCGCGTCTGCGGGCACTCCCTCCCGGATCTGGACCGGGAACACCATCACCTCCCTGCCACGTAGATCCGGGACGAATCCCAAGGAACTTCCCGCGACGGGGGCGGGGGCGGTTCCGCTGCATCCGACCATCAAGACCATCGCAAGCAGCGTGCCTATCGCTCTTGGATCACTCCCCATTGGAGGCTTCGTCGCCGGAGGCTTCGTCGGAGTCCAGCGCCAATGCCACCGAGTTGATGCAATAACGGAGCCCCGTGGGCGCGGGGCCATCGGGGAACACATGCCCCAGATGACCGTCGCAGCTAGCGCACAGAACCTCAATCCGTCGCATGCCGAGGGTGTGATCCTCCTCGGTGCGGACCCGTCCGTCCTCGATCGCCTCGTAGAAGCTCGGCCAGCCACTCCCCGAGTCGAACTTGGACTCGGAGCTGAACAGGGCCTCGCCGCAGCCTGCGCAGCGATAGGTTCCGGCATCCTTCGTGTCGCAGTAGGCGCCGCTGAAGGCCCGCTCGGTGCCCTTTTCTCTCAGGACCGCGAACTGTTCCGGCGTGAGGGCTTCTCGCCAGTCGGCTTCGGGGGTGTTGGATTTGTCGGACACGTTCCTCTCCTTGATTCCACCAACCCAGTGAAATCAAGGATCGCACAACCCGCCGTGACGGGCCAGGGAACGTCTAGGGCGCTCGCCAAACACTGGTCTCCGGACGAAACACGACCCACGCGAACCAGAAGTGGTTGCCGTGAACGATCTCGGTGAGTTGCGATCCCGCTACGGGTCCGGCGGTCGCCCTTCCGGACAGATTCCAGGTCGAACCGGTCTGGCGGTCCTGGAAGAGGCCATCGCCGGCCGGCTCGAACGTCAAGCTGCGCCCGCCGAGCTCGGGAGAGAACGTGCTGGACGAGCCCACGTCGCGACCCTGGGCGATGGTCGAGTTGTCCACCGCGCTGGCCGTGCCGGGAGCCCAGAAAACCACGACGCGACGACCACCCACATCGACGTTGGCGACCCGCTCCTCGCCCAGGACCGAGAATGGCAAGGCCAGATGCTCATCGTCGTGCTCGAGAGCGACGATGCGCTCCATGGCCGGAAGCCGTCCGTCCTCCCGGCCGAAGCGGAAGAACTGCTGCCAGGGGCCGCTCCCACGATCGTAACCCTCGTACGGATTCCTGCCGTAGCGCTGCGTGAAGGCTCGCGGGAATCCGGTGTCCCTCGAAAGCACCCGAGCCGACGGTTTCTGCTCCTTGACGTCTCTCCAACTAATGACCGTAACGGGCACGAAGGTGAGTTGCTCGCCGGCGTGCTCCCCCACCAGACCCTCACCGGTGGCCTGCTGCCACCAGGTCTCGGTCTGGCGATCGTACATGACCAGGTCGGAGTGACGAAGCCGACCCGTGGTACCGAAGTCCAGGGTCCTCCCCCGAAATTCGCGATCGAACGCGATGGTCGTGTTGCACAGAGGGCAGTACGTGACGCTCACGGGGCGCCCTCCGATCTCATCGTTGACGATCTCATGCCAGATCATGATCGAAAGCGGATAGGCCCTGTCCTCCCCGTTCAGGCTCACCAGTGCCACCGGGTCCCGGTCGGCCAGCCACGCATCGGCCTCCCGAATCGTGATGAACGAGGGGTGATCGACCGCCCGGATGCCGTCCTTCGGCGGACCACCGGACGCGAATTCCTCGTAGGGCACCGTGTGCTTGCTGAAATCGGTCTTCCAGGCGTCGGAGCCCGCGATGGCCGGGCGCTCCTGCATTGCAGCCTCCAGAGGCCGCGTCTCCAACCCCTGTGACACAACCGCAAGGGCCAGACCCACCAAGAGGGTCTGAACGGAATTGGTCGAGACACGGTTCATGGCACATCCATGGAAGAAGTGAGCCGGTGGCTCGGTAGCCACTCCAAAGGAATCCTTCGCAACCCGCACCCTGTTCCAGCTCAAGCCGCGCCCTTGGCCAACCGTAGCCCAGTACACCACCTTGCCCCCACCAAACCAGGGCAGTTCTATTAGCTCCCGACGCAAGACGGCGACCAACAAACACCCCCAACCGGATCCGAAGATGAGTGATTCCCCCGTCCGACACGTTTCATGGGAGAGCCTCCCCAGGGAGGAGATGAAACCCGGCCTGAGCCGGCACTGGGTGAACGGAGAGAAGGGCATGCTCGCCCAGATCTACATCGACAAGGGAGTCGCCGTACCCAAGCACAGTCACGAGAACGAACAGTTCGCCTACGTTCTCGAGGGGGCTCTGCTCTTCCGGATCGGGGACGATCAATCGGAGGAAGTGGTCGTGCGCGCCGGAGAGGTGTTACATATCCCCTCCAATGTTCCCCACAGCGCAGAGGCGCTGGAGGACACACTCGATCTCGACGTGTTCGTACCCCCCAGGCAGGACTGGCTGACGGGTGCGGACGACTATCTACGATAGGGAGTTAAACGAATGGAATTGGGTCTCGAAGGGAAAACAGCGCTGGTTGCGGCCTCGAGCCGCGGCCTGGGCCGGGCGGTCGCCGACGAACTCGCCAGGGAGGGTGCAAACCTCTTGATCTGTGCCCGGACGGTCGCTCCTCTGGAGGAGGCCGGTCAGTGGATCCACGATGCTACGGGCGCCGAAGTGGTCGCCGTGCCGGCGGATCTGACCGACCCGGAAGACATCGATCGTCTCATGGAGACGGCGGCATCCGATTTCGACGGGATCGATATTCTGGTGACCAACACGGGTGGACCGCCGCCGGGACCCTTCGAGAGCCACACCGTCGACGCGTGGAATACGGCCGTCGAACAGAATCTCAACAGCGTCTTGAATCTGACCCGGGGCGTGCTCCCGGGGATGAAGGAGGCCGGTTGGGGCCGGATCATCAACATCACCTCGGTTGCCGTGAAGCAGCCCATCGACGGACTCATCCTTTCGAACGCCGTGCGCGCCGCCGTGACGGGGTTCGCCAAGACCCTGGCCAACGAGGTCGCCTCCTCGGGCATTACGGTGAACAACGTGATGCCCGGCTTCACGAGGACCGAGCGGCTGGACGGGCTGGCCGCGAGCATCTCGGAGAGCCAGGGGATCACGGTGGAGGAGGCCTTCGCGCGCTGGGAGGCGCAGAGCCCGATGGGGCGCATCGGCGAGCCCAAGGAATTCGCGGCGCTCGTCGCGTTTCTCGCCTCCGAGCGCGCCAGCTACATCACCGGAACGTCCATCCCGGTGGATGGGGGATTCATCCAGTCGCTTCTCTAGGTCAGGTCACGCGAGTTCAGCCATGAAGCGCTCCGCCAGGGCGGGCCCGGCCCCGGCGTCTTCGTGTTTGAAGAAGATCCAAACGTCGTCCCAGTCCTGATCCGAGACGACACGCGCCCAGCGGGCCACGTCAGCCGGCTCGTAGGCCTCCCTACGCAGACGCAGGTACCCGTAGGGAGCGGTGGCGACGACCTCCGCCGGCTCTTCCGTCCCCGTGTCGGCGGTGACGAGGGCCGCCCCCGCATCGCCGAGTACGGTGCATGTCTCGTCGACGAACCAGGAGTCGTGCCGGAACTCGAAAGCGGCCCGAAGCCCCTCCGGCAAGAGGGACACGAAGTCGCGCAGACGTTCCAGGTCGATCTTCAAGTTGGGCGGAAGCTGGAAAAGGATCGGGCCCAGGCGCGCACCGAGCTCGCTCGACACATCCAGGAGATAACCCAGCTCGTCCTGGGTGTCCTTGAGCCTCTTGAAATGCGTGATCTTGCGGGACGCCTTGAGCACGAACGAGAAGTCGTCCGGAACCTTCCCGGCCCAATCGGCGAGCGTGGTCCGTTTGGGCATTCGATAGAAGGTGTTGTTGATCTCCACGGAGTTCAGGCGCTCTCCGTAGTAGGCGAGCATCCCATCATTGGAGAGATCCTCCGGGTAAAAGGAGCCCTTCCACTCCTTGTAGGAAAAGCCGCTCGTACCGACCCAACAGTGCATCGCCGCCTCCGCGATCAGGGGAGTTCAAGATACGGAAGGCCCCGCCTCACGTCACTCGCTCCGCCACCGGTTTGACGGAGCGGGAACCGGCCCCGAGGTTGGCCTGATGTTTCCCGACACGATGCTGTCCATCAGCCAGCTGCTGGAGCAAGAGGACGTCCGAGCGGCGAACGCGCACATCGTCGCCACGGACGACCAAACGCTCGCCCACCAGGTCGGTCTCACACAGATCCCGGCCCCTCCCTTCGGCGAGGAAGCCCGGGGGCGCCGCATGGTGGAACTCCTCGGTGAGGCGGGCCTGACCGGGGTCGACCAGGACGAGGTGGGTAACGTCTTCGCGCTGCGTCCCGGAGTCGAGGATCGGGAGCCGCTGGTGCTCTCGGCGCACCTGGACACCGTTTTCCCGACGGGCACCGATCTGACGGTACACACGGACGCCGACGTGCTACGGGCTCCGGGTATCTCGGACGATGCGCGGGGCCTCGCCGCTCTGGTGGCCGTCGCTCGGGTCCTGTCCCACGCGGACATCACGACCCGCCAGCCGATCCTGTTCGCGGCCACCGTGGGGGAAGAGGGGAGCGGGGATCTTCGCGGAGTGCGGCACCTGTTCCGCAGCGGCGGCGTGGCGGCGGGCGCCACGGGATTCATCTCCCTCGACGGAGCGGGACTCAGCTACGTGGTGACGAGAGGTCTGGGGGCACGGCGCTTTCGGGTGATCCTCCGCGGCCGGGGGGGACACTCGTGGATCGACCGGGACGCACCCAACCCGATTCACGCGATCGGGCGTGCCGTGGGCGCCTTGGCCTGCTGGCCCACGCCGACCGATCCGCCCCTGAGTGTGACCGTTGCACGGTGGGGAGGAGGAACGAGCGTCAACGCGGTCCCGGCAGAGGCCTGGGCCGAGTTGGACTTTCGGAGCGAGTCGAGCAGACATCTCGACAACGGCGAAGAGCGGCTTCGGGCGGTGCTGGATCGGTCCGTGGCCGAAGAGAACTCTCGCGTGAGCGCGCGGGATCGCCGACTCGAGCTCGAGGTGAGCCTGGTGGGCCACCGACCCACCGGCGTCACGGACCTGGATTCTCCGCTGGTGGAGGCCACGCTCGCGGCCACGCGAGCGTCGGGCGTGGAGCCACAGGTCATGGCCGCTTCGACGGACGCGAACCTGCCGATGTCGTTGGGGATCCCGGCGATCACTTTCGGAGCCGGCGGTTCGGCGGGCGAGGTCCATACGACCAACGAGTGGTATCGAAACGAAGGCGGCCCGTTGGGAATCCAGCGGGCGCTGAACACGGTGCTGCTGGTGGCCGGGCTGGCCTGACCGAGGCGCTAGCCCTCCCCCTCGACCTCAGAGTGGTCCCCAACGCTGAGCCGTCCCCGGTACCCCGTGATCCTCGACTCCGCACCCACGAGCGAGTCGTGTATCGTGGAGCCGATGACGGTGCAGTCGGAACCCAGAATGCTGTCGGTCACCGTGGACCCCTCGACTCTCGCTCCCGCTTCGACCGTCACGTTGGGCCCGATGACCGAGTCGAGCACCACGGCGCCCTCCTCCACACGAACGGGATCGTTCACGGTGGAGCCCTCCAGGGTCGCAGAGGCCGCGATTTCGCTCCGTCCCGCCAGTAGCAGATGCCGATTCGTGTCGATCAGGGTCTCGGGCTTCCCGCAGTCGTACCAGCCCGCCACCGGCGCCACCTGAATCTTCGAGCCCTGATCGACCATGTACTGGAAGGCGTCGGTCAGATAGAACTCCCCGGACGGTCCCGGATCGGCCTCGAGTGTGTGCCGGATTCCGTCGAAGAGGAGCCGCCAGTCCTTGATGTAATAGAGGCCGATGTTGGCCAGCTTGGAGATCGGCTCCGAAGGCTTTTCGACGATGCGGACCATGTGGTCCTCGTCGTCGGTGAGGATCACCCCGTACCGCTGGTAATCCTCGACCTCCTTGGCCCAGATGACCCCCCCACCGGCCTCCGGGACGTCGCGAACCAGCCCTAGATCCGCATCGAAGAGGGTGTCGACGAAGAGGATGAGGACATCCTCGTCCACGAACGGCTCCGCCAACCGCACTGCGCCGGCGGTCCCGTCCTGAATCTCCTGCAAGACGTAGTGAGCCGTGATGTCCGGGTACGCCTCGGCAACGTAGCTCTCGATGGCCTCTCGCATGTAACCGACCACGAAGACGATCTCGTTCACACCGAGCTCGGCGAGGTCGTCGAGGATGTAGCTCATGACCGGCCGTCCCGCGACGCGAATCAGCGGCTTGGGCGTGATATATGTATGCGGGCGGAGACGAGTACCCTTTCCAGCCAGCGGAATAATCGCTTTCATAAATTATGGCATGGGTTCAACATACAAGGACCATCTGGACAGTATGGAACACTGGCGGCGAGTCCGGGTCAAGAGATCGACCCCCATTCCGTTATCGCCTCGGAGGGTAGCCGTTTGTTTACAACACGCCTCGCCAGGGCTCTGACCAAGTATCGGGCCGAGACCAACCCATGGTCCGAGGACCCGCGGCTGATCGGACGGACCTATACCATTCCGTTCGAGGAAGTCTGGCGCACGTGCATGAAATTCGTCGCCGAGCACGGACGCTGGAGACTGCTCCAGGCGGATGATCTCGCCGGATTCATTCGGGTCCGTTGTACCACCTTCGTCTTCCGTATCGAAGACAATCTCGAGATCCGCGTCGGGCTGGATGAGAACGGTCTGACTCGGGTCGACGTGCGAGCCGGTTCGAGGAAGGGTCGCGCGGATCTGGGCACGAACGCCCGCCGCGTGGGCCGATTCTTCAAGAAACTCGATAGACTGCTCGGCGCCGGGGACGGCAAGATCCTGGATCCGCGGGAAACCGCGCGCCTGACCCGGCAGGCCTGATGCGGGAAGGGTTGGCCATTTATTGTCGCGCCGCTCTGACACTCTCACTCTGCGCACTTCTGTACGCCTGCCGTGGGGATGCCCCCGCGCCGCCCCGCACCGAGCCCGGCCAACAGCCGATCGTGAGCCCCGAGCGAAACATCGAAGACGGCCTCTACGAAAGGAACGTGGTGTTCATGACGGTGGACGCCGACAGCGCCATTGTCGTGCCGTGGTTCTTCCGGACCTCCTCCTCCGAGGACGGTGTGGAGCGGCTGACGGAGGGGTGGCTCGCTCGAGCGGGACTCTGGGAGCCCTTCTTCCACGATGAGTGGGGTGCCGGACCGACCCGGACGCCGTTCCGAATCCAGCCGCGAGGCCCCATGGATCTCGTCATCGGTGATGGCGGCACGTTGGAACGGATCCTGTTTGCGGAGGGACAGAGGCAACTCGAGGTCGTGATCGACGAGGGCGTATCGGATTGGAGTGGAAATCGCGGAGAAACGTTCAGGGTGCATCAGGGCGCGGCCCTCTTCGGAGACCAGCGGGTCGAAGGACTCGTGCTGGACATGAATCGGGCACGCCTGAGAGAGGGTCCCGAACCGGGCGAGTGGATGTTCCTCACCGGGCCTCGGCGCCTGGCCATCGTGGTCGAGTCTCCAGGTGGCTCACCCGCCTACACGGGCTGGGGCAGAATAGGAGAAGAGGAGTTTCGATGGCCGGAGGTGCAGGTGCAGTGGAACTCGGTGAGGTCGTTCGAGGAGGCACGCAGGGACGTGCCTGTCGAATGGGGTATCCGATCGCCCAACGGCGAAGTGGAGCTCACACTCGCCAGCGCCGGCATGGAACTCCGGACGGAGGGCGGAGAGGGGCCCATCCTTCCGGTCAACGGCCTCTATCAGGTCACCGGCACAGTGGTCCTGGCCGGAGACTCGCTCGAAGTACGCGGGCTCGTGCGCCACGTGCAGCGTTGACCCTACCGCGACCCCATTCCGCGGGGGGAAAGACGTGCCCGGAGAGGTAGTGGCATGTCTGAAGAGCTGATACGCGCCTTGGTCACCATCATGTTCGGCGCTATGGCGGGCGGCCTCACCAATTCGATCGCCATCTGGATGCTCTTTCATCCGTACGAAACCCCCAACCTCGGGAAACGGCCCCTGAAGATGCTCCAGGGGGCCATTCCCAAGAACCAGGCTCGTCTGGCGGCGGCGATCGGGCGAACGGTCGGCACACGTCTGCTCACGCCCGAGGACTTGGGGGAGACCTTCCGCGACGAGGCCTTTCGGGACGCGTTCAACGAACACCTCACGGGATTTCTGGATGCCGTTCTCCACACGGAACGCGGATCCTTGAGGGACCTCATTCCGGAACGGATGCACGAACAGACCGACGCGATCTTTCAGGACGTGGCCGAGTTCGGGCTGGCTCGCCTGCGGGAGTACCTGGAGTCCGATCGATTCTCCGAAGCGCTCACGGAACGCGCGCAGGAGATTGTCCAGTCGATCGCTGACGAGCCGGTGGCGGGGATCCTGACTCCGGCCCGTGGAAGCGCCATTTCCGAGGCCGTCGAGGAGTGGCTCACCGGTGCGGTGGAGAGTGAGGACTTCAGCGGCGCCGTCGACGACTATTTGAGCCGCGCCACCCAAAGGCTACTCGAGCCCACCCGTACATTCGAGGAGGTGTTGCCGCTGGGGCTCGTCGGAACGGTGGAGAAGGGCATCTCGGCTTACCTCCCGATCGCCATCGGCAGAGTGGGATCGACCCTCGAAGACGACGAGGCAAGAGACAAATTCAAGACCTTCATTCACGACCTTCTGCACCGCTTCCTCGGAGACCTCAAGTTCCACCAACGCGTGGTGGCGAAACTCATCATCACCGAATCGACCGTCGACAAGGTCCTCGACACGATCGAAGAGGAGGGGGCCGAGAGACTGGCCGAAGTACTCCGAGACCCGACCATGCAGGACGCCATGGCGAGGGGAATCAATGACGCGATCGTGGATTTTCTGCGAAAGCCCGTGGTGTCCGTGCTGGGTGGAGAGGAGGACGAGAGCGTCGTGGAAGCTCGTCGGACGGTCACGGCCTGGATCATCGATATCGCCCAGGATCCGACCTCGCGGGGATTCCTCGTGGAGAAGCTCGAGGTGGCCCTCGAGGGTGCGGGCGCCCGGACCTGGGGCCAAGTACTCGAAAAAATTCCGCCCGAGAAGGTAGCCGAGTGGCTGGTCAGCGGGGCGCGGAGCGAGGCGGCGGAGACGCTGTGTCGCGAGGTGGCCGACCGCCTCTCATCGAGCCTGCCGGATCGACCGATCGGAACGCCGGCGAATTGGCTTCCCGAGGGATCGGCGAGAAAGCTGGAAGAGGCGTTGAGCGACCCGGTCTGGGAGTGGCTCCAAACCCAGGTTCCCTCGATCATCGAGCAAATCGACATCGCGGGCCGCGTCGAGCAGAAGGTCCTCGACTTTCCCCCGGCGAAGATGGAGGAGCTGGTGCGGAGAGTCACCCATAAGGAGCTCCGCATCATTGTCCGGCTCGGCTACCTATTGGGCGCAATCATCGGGACGGCCCTCGTGACAACGAACTTGATACTGGGCTGAACGACCGCCCGTCGAGGAGCCTCAGTCCTGCTCGTCCTTGTCACGGGCCACAGCGGTCTTGAAGTGCTCTCTGCTACGCCGACGATCGGAGCCCCGCTCCTTCGCCTTGAGAAAATCGAGCCACATGAAGTGCTGCTTGACCCGCCGCGGTCTTCCGGCTCCGAGGCGCGCCTCGATCTCGTCCTGGGTCTGCGTGTAACGGCCCGTCCCGAGGAAGATCCCGAGTGCGACCGCGCCAAGACCGCCGAGGATCTTGAGGAAGAGGATCATCGAAGACCGTCAGGCCTTTCCCGCCAACTCCAGGAACAGCAAGGCCAGGCCGGTTACGAGGATGATCGCCACTGCGTTGGTGCCCACGGCGACCAGCGCCACGACGCCCCAAAACACGGCGTGGATGAAGTTGTAGCCACCCGGAAGAAGATCCATCACTCTATGCCCTTGGCAGGCTGTTGAAGTGGGTCGGGGTCGTCAAATGGAAGCTCTTTCGTGAACCGCACGCTCAATATGCACCGAGGCCGATGGCTCTACAATGGGTCGTCGGAGTCATCCCTTCCGCTCTCCACTTTCTTTCGAACGTGGGAGAGGTACCCCGGGGCGAGGTCGAGGAGATGACACACCCTGCGCATCAGCGATTCCTCGTGACTCGATAGCTCGCCGTCCGAATACACGAGACCCCACATGACCTCGACCAGCACCATCTTCTGGCCGAGGGAGTAGCTCTGCTTGATCAGCTTCGTGAATTGCCACAGATCGACCGCGTTCACGCGGCCCTTCTCGGCCAGCTCGAGGAGTTGCTCGGCCTCCTCGGCATCGAGCCCATACTGCCGGCGCACGGCCGACAAGAGATGCTGACTCTCGTCTTCCGTGAACTCGTCGTCGGCGTGCGCGATTTCGATCAGTAGGGCGCATGCGGCCAGACGCACATCCGGTGCCGCTACCTCCTCTTCCGGCGAGGCGGGCTCCATGGTAGCACTGAAGAAGGACTTGATCGTATCGAGCATGGATCGCTCCTGGACTGCACCCGGGGTGGCCACATCAGAACTCTGGGCCAATCTGAGGGGCAAGCCTCACTGAAGCGAGCGCACCCTCCGTATTCCCGCCTTGAGCGGAACGATCACGCACGCCAGCGTGACCAGCAACGCGCCCCCCGCCCCCAACACGAGCGGCACGAGATCGGCACCCCCCGTTTGCCCAGCGAAGCGAGCCTGCAGCAATCCGTTGACCGGCCAGGCCAGTAACATGACCACCACAGCGAGATAACTCACGGCCGACATCATGAAGACGAGTCCGCCGAAGGACGTCGGGATCTCGGCCACGTTCTCGGTCTCGAAATTCGGATAGAGGGCGCCCAGACCGAGCGCCAGCGCCGTCATCGCGAGGGTCACGCCGACCATGGACACCGTCGTGATTCCCAGGATCAGCGGAGTCGCCTCCAGGATGACGTTGGTCACGACGATGAGGGGAAGAGCGATCAGGAGCAACGGAATCGTCCCCACCCAGTACTTGGTCACGAATAGCGAGCGCACGTCCAGTGGAGAGGACCGCAGAAGCCACATCATCCTTCCTTCGAGCGACATACCGGGAAACACGAAGCGAGCCGCGATCGCGGCCACGACGAAGCCCGCGAGCCCGAGATTCAAGAAGGAGACGACGTTGATCAGGAAGAAGGATACCTGTTCACCCGTGTACAGGGGCAGCACCTTGATGTTGTACACGTATACGACCACCAGCACCGCCAACAGGATCAACTGCGACCATTGGGTCGTGTCCCGGAAGAACACCCGAATCTCCTTGGACACCAACTGACGAGTGGCCGGAGCCGCCCACTTCAGCTGCTCCAGTTTCGTCGAGCGTGGCCGTCCCTTTCGAAGCTCGGCCCCCTCCTGCGCACGAGTGAAACCCGTTGGGAAGAGTCGGAGGTGCAGCCACGACCCGATTACGAAGAACGCGGCGGCGGTAGTCCAGAGGAGGGCGAACGGAAACGGATCGAAGCCTCCCGTGAGCTGAGACATGAGAGACTGAGCCGCCCACTCGTTCGGAAGCCAGGGGGACGTCGGAGTCCTCAGCACGGCCATGAAGTCCACGAGATCGCGGAATTCCTCGGGACGGACCAGCCGCTCCGGGCGCAGAAACCGGAACAGCGCCACCACACCCGCCGCCGCGAAGAGGCCGATGAGCGCCAGAAGGTCTCGCGTGCGCCGTGCCGGAAATACGTTGACCAGCATCAGCGTGAAGGCGGAGCCGACCACGGCGGGAAGCACCAGATACGGAACGATCGTCGCCACCGCCAATGCGTAGAAGGGCCAGCTCGCAGCGTAGACCACGCCGTAGGCCGCCAGAAGCGGGATGGCCAGCAACGCCACCATCCACGACGAGTCCACGATGGTCTCCACGAGTCGGGCTCCGTACAGCTGCACCGAATCCACCGGGGCCGCCACGAGGAGTTCCATGTCGTCGGAGAGGAAGAACGTCGACAGAGCCGTGATGACGTTGGACAGCAGCAGAATCATCAGAAACGTGAGCAGCGCGATTCCCAGTAGCTTCGCTGCCAGCAGGTCGCCGATCCCCTGCGTGCCCCTGAAGTACAACAGCATCCGGAAGATGACGCCGAAGATGAAGGTCCAGAAGAACAGCCCGACGAAGCCCAGAAGGCCCCATTTGAACCTGCGGCGCTCGTCCGTCTTGTTCCGGTTGAACTTGGAGCGAACCTTGGGGCCCAGGAGCCAAAGCACACTGGCGCTCGGACGTGTGCTCAAAAGCGCGACTCCTGTAAGCCGGCCACGACCTCGGCCATGTCCTCGTTCCCTGTGACCTTCAGGAAGATCTCCTCGAGATCCGCCCCACCGGAGTCCACCTGGGTCCGGAGGTCGTCCATCGTGCCCTGGGCAATGACGCCGCCCTCTCGGATGATGGCGATGCGGTCGCAAACGGCCTCGACGACCTCGAGCGTGTGACTCGACAGAAAGACCGTGCCCCCCCGTTCCACGAACACCCGGAACAGGTCCTTGAGAATTCGCGCGGAGCGCGGGTCGAGCCCCACCATCGGCTCATCCACCACTATGAGTTCCGGCTGGTGGATCAGGGCGGAGGTGATGAGAAGCTTCTGACGCATGCCGTGGGAGTAGCTCTCGATGAGCTCATGCTTCCACTCCAACAGGTGGAAGATCTCCAGCAGACCGTCGGCGCGGTCTTCCGAAGCGGGTTCGTCCTTGCCCCACAGCCCCGACACGAAACGAAGGAACTCTCCACCCGAAAGCTTTTCGTAGAGGTACGGCCGATCCGGGATGTAGCCGATGCGAGACTTCGCCTCCATGGGATGCGTCGCGAGATCGTATCCTCCGATCACCACGCTACCCTCCGTGGGCTCCAGAACACCCGCTACCATGCGAATGGTCGTGGTCTTGCCGGCACCGTTCGGCCCGAGGAATCCGAAGATTTCACCCCGGGGCACCGTGAGATCGAGGCCGTTGACGGCCGAAAACTCCCCATAGCGCTTCACGATTCCGTTCAGACTGAGCATTTCCGGGGTCGCGTCCTCCCCGGGCCCGACGCCGTCCATCAGGCGCCTCAGTTGCTCCTGGACCGGCTCGCTCATTCCGTAGTCCCGCATCACGCTCCGCCCTCGTTGGCCGGTGTGGACTCCAACACCTCGATATCGAGCCGTCCGATCAGCCGGATGATCTCGACCTGCTGGGCAAGGCCACCGACCACGAATCGGATGTGCGCGGCGTCCGCGGGGTACTGGCCGAACGTGGGATCGACCGCCACCCACTCCCCGAGCCAGACCTCGGGCCACGCGTGATAGAAGAAGGAACCGTCGAGGTAGACGAGGCCAACCGCGGTGCGGGCCGGAAGTCCGAGCGCCCTGGCCATCGCCACATACAGGACGGTGTGTTCGTTACAATCGCCCTGCCGCGACTCCAGAACCTGCAGAGCACTCGGGACCGAGAACGTCACGCTCTTGGCGAGCATGCCATTGACTCGCCCCGTGAGAATCCTCGCCGCGGCCTTGGGGTCGCGCAGCCAACGCCCAACGGCCTGACGCGCCGCGTTCTGGATCCGCGGATCGTCGCTCTGGATCAATGGTTCCGATTCGAGCGTTTCACGGAAATCCATCAGCTTGTACGGAAGGGAAAAGTCGGGATCCACCGCATCCCAGTCCTCGCGGCGCACCGTGAGCGTGTCGCCGCTGAGCGTCTGGCGGCCACCCTCGAGCTGGAAGCCGGAAAGCTCCACGCCGGTCAGGCGGAAGCGCAGCACGTCGTGCTCCTCGACGGCTCCAAGGTCGACGTTACTGCGTACGGCCGTGGAGAGAATCACGTCCTCGTCGATAGCGAGCGAGGCGAGTCCGGAAGCATCTTCTTGAGCTTGGCGGGCCAACTCGTACTCGGTCTTCTCCATCGTGAAGCCCAGCGCGCTCGAGGCACTGAGAATCCGCCCGTCCTCATCCACCCAGCTCTCCACCTGAACGCCGCCGTGTACCTCGGCGATCTTCCAAGCCGGTATCGAATCGTATCGACTCGGCGACCATCGCTGCGACGCGGCGTCGTACGAGGCGCTGTCGGCCACGATCAGCGTGTCGTGCTCGAGAATGCGCACCTCCACGGCTCTCGTGGAGAGCGTGGAGGGATCGAAGACCGGAAGACGCAACGTGTTGCCGACCTCCAGCTCCCCGGCCATCGCAATACGGATGGGAAGGGCCGCAGAAAAAATCGGAGGCTCGGCGAGCCGGTAGGACACGTCCTGTTCCGCCCCACCGGCGTCGATCGTCACCCTCAGCGTGGAGTCGGCGCCCAACACTCCGTCGGCCCGGAAACGTCCGACCTCCGAATCGAGCGAAAAGGAGAAGGACTGCATCACCAGGGAACGGCTGAGTAAGACCGTCGTTCGCGCGACCGCGGATCCGGTCTGACCCAGGGCCGGCAGATCCAGGATCATCACGTCCTCCAGGGCGAAGCCCTCGGAGAGGGTATCGAGTCGGGAGGTGGCCTGCCCCACGGTGCGTTCGCCCATGCGCAGCGTGTAGAAGCTGACGCCCGGAGCAAGGGAAAGAGCCGCCTCGGCCAGCCGGGTGAGTTCGGGCTGAAAATACGATAGCCGAACCTGCCATCCGATCAGCGCCAACCAGGTCACCAGAACCAGCGCGGACACGTGAATTCGTCTCATGGTCTATACTACTTCATCTATCGGAGGATCTGTACATAAACGTCACCTGAATCTCGACATAGACGTCACCTGAATCTGGCCCGGGCTTAATCGACGGCCTGCTCGCCAACCCCCCCACTCGCCGATTCCAGGCGTGAGACGAAGGCCTGCAGCTCGTACTCCGTGGCGACCATCACGGTGATCTCCCGGGGGTACTCCTCATTGCGGATGTGGTGGTGTAGCACGTCGCACATTACGTCGGCCGCCGCCTCGGCATCGAGGTTTCCGGCCCCCGTGCCGAGCGGCGGAAGCGCCAGCGTCTCGATGCCCATCCTGCACGCGTGCCCCAGACCCGTCCGAAGAGCCTTGCGAACGCCATCGGCGCTTACCGGCTCTTCATGGGACTGCAGTGACACGTGGATGATGAAGGAGGCGGAGAGATCTCCGCCCGGCGTGATCGCCGCTCCGCCGACGGGAAGGTCACCCAGCTGCTCGAAGCGCTCGACCATACCCTCGCCCGCGGCGGCCGCCACTGCCTTCCCGATGGCCGTCAGTGGCTCCAGGGTCGACCCGACGGACCTGAGAACGCACTCCACGTCTGCGGTGACCAGATCCTGCCGGCGCACTTCGATCACAGACTGTTCAGTTCTCTCGCCCGCCGGTACATCTCCGAAGCCCGCTCCCGATCATCCTTGCGGTCGTACAGCATCCCGAGCGTATGGTATGCGCGCCAGTTCCGCGGCTGGAGCTGGATGGTCCGTTCCATGGTTTCGAGCGCCTCATCCACGCGACCGAGCCGGTTGAGGGCCTCACCGCGATAGAAGTGTGCGGGCCCGTGGGACGGATTCCCCTCGCATATCCCTTTGAGTTGCTCCTCCGCCGCGCTGTAGAGGCCCTTTCGGAACGCGAGGATGGCCACACCAACTCGTGCTTGCACGCTGACGGGATCGAGGCTGACGGCCCTGTCGATCGCCTGATCCGCTTCCGTGAACCGGCCCAACGCCCCACACGCCGCCGCCAGGTGGGCCAACACCTCCACGTTGTCCGGCTCCAACTCTTTGGCCGCGAGAAATTCCTCGATCGCCAACTCATGGCTGCCGACTTCATCGTACTGCATACCGCGATCGACATGCGCCATCACAGGAGTCCGCCTGGGCTTCACGATGTCCCGATAGAGGCTCGTGGTTTCCCGGCCCCGGCCCTCCCGCAATTTCTGGAAGGCGCCCTCGAGCGGACTGCTATGTTCGGCCATCAAGTGACTCCATCGACGTGCATTCACGGACCCAATCAAGGTACGGTCCGTAGCCGTTCTCTACAGTAAGCGACACCACCTCGGGGACGTCGTACGAATGGAGCTCCGCGACCCGGGCGATCAGCGCCGGGCTCTTCGCGGCACTAGTCTTCAAGATAAGCAGAACCTCTTCTTCTTCTATCACTTTTTTCTTCCAGCGGAAGACCGACGTCACGTTCGGTATGACGTTTCCGCAAGCAGCGAGCGACTCTTCGACGACTTGCCGAGCCAACGCCAGCGCCGACTCCCTCCCGGGCGCCGTCACGAAGACGGTGACCACGTCGGTGCCCGCCATCACACCTCCACGAAAACGGTCTGATCGAAATTCTCTTCGTCGTAGAAGGCGTCGATGAGCCCCCGATATCGGTCCTTCACCGCCTTCCGCTTGACCTTTTGGCTGGGCGTGAGCGTGCCGTCTTCGACCGTGAAGGGAGCCTCGATGAGGCCGATCTTCTTGGGCGTCTCATAACGAGCCAGACCCTCGAGACGAGCCATGACCCTGGCCTCCATGTGCTCCTGCACCGGCTTCGACGCCAGCACCGCCTTCGGACCCGTCGCGACGATTCCACTCTGACGCGCCCACGCTTCGAGGTTGGTGAAGCTGGGAACCACCAGAAGAACGCAATAGCTCTCGCGGTCACCGAGCATGACCGCCTGCTCGATGAAGTCGTCCGCCTTCAATCGGTTCTCGATCGGTTGCGGCGCCACGTTCTTGCCGCCGGCCGTGACGATGATGTCCTTGATGCGATCGGTGATCGTGAGAAACCCATCCTCGTCGAGAGATCCCACGTCCCCGGTGGAGAACCAACCGTCCGCATCGAGGGCCGCGGCAGTGGCCTCGGGCAACTCGTAATACCCCTTCATCACCTGGGGCCCGCGGATCAGGATTTCCCCACCCTCCCCGATCCGGACCTCGGTACCGGGGATCGGTCTTCCGACCGTCCCGATCCTGAGGTGGTCGGGGGTGTTGAGGTTCGTGACTGGGCTGGTCTCGGTCAGTCCGTAGCCCTCGAGAATCCGGATCCCGGCCGAGAAGAAGAACCGGTTGATCTCTGGAGAGAGAGGTGCCCCGCCGCTTACGAAGTATCGAACCCGGCCGCCCATGGCCGATCGGATCTTCCTGAACACGACGGCGTCCGCAAGGGCGTACGCGAACTTCAGCAGGCCGCTCGGCTCACGCCCGGCCAACTTCACGTCGGCCCACGCCGCCCCCACTTCGCGGGCCCACTGCACCAGCACCTTCTTGATGCCCTGCGCCTCCATGACCGTGTTGTACACCTTCTCGTACAGGCGTGGGACCGATACGGCGACGTGGGGACGGATGATTCTGAGGTCCTCCGCCACGCTGTACATGGAATGGGCGAAGCCCTGGGTCACGCCACTGAAGAAGTGGAGGAGGGAGACCATCCTCTGAAGCACGTGCGACAGCGGAAGAAACACGAGAGACGTGTCCCCTGAGATCTGCGGCAACAACAGCTCTATGGACTTCACGTTGCTGTACAGATTGTTGTGGGTCAGCGTCACTCCCTTCGGATCGCCCGTGGTGCCGGACGTATAAAGGACGGTCGCCACATCATCCGGCCGCGCCTCGAGGGCCCCCGCCCGAAAGTGCTGATCGGCATCCGCCGCGGCGTGGCGCCCATGCTCGAGGAAGTCCCGCCACATGAGCACTCCCTCCTCCGGCGGCGCGGCCGCGTCGAACATCACGACCCTGACGTCTCGTCCGATCTGGCGGCTCGCGGCCAGAGCCTTCTCGGCCTGCCCGGCGTCCGACACGAAGACCATCTTCGCCTGGGAGTTCTCCAGGATGTAGCCGACCTGGGGCACCGTCAGCGTACTGTAGATCGGTACGTCGAGCACGCCGGTACACAGGCAGGCAAAATCGACCACCACCCACTCGAGGCGATTCTCCGAGAGAATCGCCACCCGATCCCCACGAGTCA
>JBDHFN010000060.1:0-22372 GCA_039590375.1 Gemmatimonadota bacterium | reverse complement strand
AAGGTGAAAAGCAGCGCCAGAATGGCTACCCAGAACAGCCCTCCCATCCACCCTCCCATCATCCACCCCATGTACTCACCGCACCAAGGGCAGAACCCCTGAGTCTCCTGGATCAAGCTTGCGTACGTCATTGGATCCCTCCTTTCTTACGAGTCATGGACCTGGGCCCGGTGCGCTACTCGCGCCCCGCCATGAACCGGCACACAGGACTCGATCGAGTGCCTTTTCCGCCCGCACCGCTCGAATCCCTGCAGCCACGCACTCTCGGCTGGCCGCGAAGTCGAGCGTGTCGATCGCCCTCCTGAAGCGTGGGAGCAGGACGACATCGGCTTCATCGAACCGTAGAGTAGCGTGGTGCAGGTAGCAGATTTCGGTCGCTCGAACGAGCGCGTCGAGGCCACTTCGGATCTCCTCCACCGCTTCCGATCGGCCGGGGTTCACGGCCACCACCGCGTCATGGCCATATTGCCTGGCCACATCAATGGGGCAGATGTCCGTGTAGGCGCCATCCGCAAGCAACCAGTGCCCTCTGGGCTCGGGAGGGACAAGACCGGCGAGAGCGGAGCTCGCGTAGACGGCTTCAGCCGCGGGGCCGGAGCGGATGACGACCCGCTCGCCCGATAGCAGGTCCGTCGCGGAAACTGCTACTGGAATCCGGCCGTCGGCCAAATCCTTGCCGCCCAAGAGCGAGTGAAGGGCCGCCCGAGATGCCTCCACCCTATCGTTCCCGTCTCCCCATCCGCGACCCAGGCTCCACAACGCCTTCGCGCCCGATACCAGTCGTTCGACGGTCGACGGCCGAGGACCGGGGGAAGGAACGAGTTGGTGGACAGGGCCCGGGAAGCCACCCGCATCGAGGCTGAGTAGCGCTTCGAACCAGTCCTCCCGCAAAGCATAGGTGGCACCCACCACCGCGCCCATCGACACGCCCACGATAGCCGAGGGGTACCAGCCTCGGCGCTCGAGGGCTCGAAGGACTCCCGCATGCGCAAAGCCGCGAGCGCCTCCTCCGCCGAGGATCAGCGTGAAGCTTCTGGGATCGTGAGCACTCGGATCGCCTTCGGCGTCGATGCTCACGGCAGTGGCAACCTCGCTCAGGACCATGCGATCATCCCCCCATGAAATGATCATGCGCCTAGGAAATATACTCGTGGAGACACTGGTAGTTGCGCGTGAGCCGAGCAGGTGGATCTCCCGAAATCGTCCTGGAGCAGCCACCCCCGCGGCTCCAGAACAGACAAAAGCGTGACCGTGACTGGCCTTCGGGCGACCGACGGGAAACGGACGCGGTGGTCACGTAGGGGATCCCCTTACGAGCGGGATTGGGACAGTTCCTACAGTCCGTTTGCCGAAGGAGGGGTAAAGGAAGAAGGGAATGCGCTTCCTGTTGGCCCACTGCGGTAGGGGGGGTGCTCCGTAGCTCGTCCCCGCTGCGTTCGCCGAAAGAGTAGTATCGATATGGCGCCGGTCATGTTTGGACTCGGGTATCGCCAATTGCGCCTGGACGTCGGGCGCTCAGCACTGGTCTGTGTGGGAATCGCGGCCGTGTTCGCCGTGATGCTACTGCTCCAGGGCTTTCAGCAGGGTTTGAACACGCAACTCCGCAACGTAGCCCTCGAGCGTGACGCCCACCTGATTGCGACGCAGGCGGGAGTGCGAAACATGATCGGGGTTCGCTCGGTGATTCCGCAGATGGCTCGAGCACAAGTGGAGTCCGTGCAGGGCGTGACCGTCGCCAACCCCATGACGGCACTCCCGCTCATCTATGAGAAAGACAGTCGCAAGAGCGCCATCTTCCTCTTTGTGGTCGATTCGGCAGGAGGGCCGCGCGAGGCCCAGGAGGGCCGCCTTCTGGGGGGCGACGGTGAAATCCTGGTCGACCGCTCCTTGGCCCAACTCTATGGTCTCGCGCCCGGAGATGATTTCGTCGTGGCCGGGTACCCGTTCGAGATCGTTGGCATCATCGAGCCCACGTCCGCGCTGTGGACCCCCTTCGCGTTCACGAACTACGACTCTCTCATCGAGTTCTACTTCGAGGCCGATCTCGCGGACGACATCAGCGCATTTCCCCTCCTCAGCTATCTCTTGGTCGAACTCGAGCCCGGGGCCGATCCCGTGGAGGTCGCTGGACGGATAGAGCGAGCCGTGCCGGACGTCGATGTGTTCTCGCCCGATGTGCTCTCCAGAGGCGATGAGGCACTGGGAAAGACCATGTTGGGGGCGGTCCTCACGATCCTGGTTGGAGCCGCCTATGTGGCCGGACTATTGGTGGTCGGACTCTTCATGTTCACGGCGGCCGAGGCCCGCCGGCGCGACCTCGGCATCCTCAAGGCGCTCGGATTCGCGAATCGGGCGATCCTTATGTCGATCGTAGCAGAGGTCGCCATCGTGATGGTCATCGCCATTCCACTCGGAATCGCGATCGCACAGTTGGCTACGATGGCCGCCCGCGCGGCGATGCCCATCTATCTGATCCTCGCGCGGCGATGCCCATCTATCTGATCCTGCCAACCGTCCGCGGACCGCTGCTGTGGGCCATCGCAGCTTGCGGATTGTTCGCGCTGCTCGGTGCCGCGGGTCCGCTGCGGCTCATTCGCCGACTCGAACCCAGTGAGGTTTTCAGATCATGATCCAGCGGTGGGCCATCAAGACATTGCTTCGCTCGCGTCTGCGAACCCTGGGGTCCGCGCTCGCCGTTGGAGCTGCGTTCGCCCTCGTCATCATGTTCAGAGCCGTTTGGGAGGGCGAGACCGAGCAACTCGCCGTGTATCTCGAACGCGCCGGTGCCGATGTCTGGGTCATGCAGGCACACGTCTCGAACATGCACATGGCGAGCTCGTTCATTGCCGAGGGCAAGCGTAACGAAGTCGCGCGGGTTCCGGGGGTCCAGTCGCTCGCAGGCATCTTGTACCTGAACACCATGGTGGAGGCTGGGGATCGCCAGTGGTTCTCGTACGTGGTCGGCCTCGACGAGGCCGGCCAGATGGGCGGGCCGTGGTCGGTACCGCAGGGGCGGAGCCATGTCGGGCCCGGCGAAGCTGTGATCCCCGAGACCCTCGCTCTTCTCACCGAGACCGAGGTTGGAGACGAGATCCAGATCGCCGACCATCGGTTCACTGTGGTGGGCCTTTCGGCGGAGACCTTCTCCGCGACGAACCCCGTCACTTTCGTGTATGCTGCCGATCTGGCTGATCTCCTCTCTCTCACTGGCTATGACAGTTACATCCTGGTTCGATCAGAACCGGACGTGAGTCCGGGCCTGTTGGCGGGAAGGATCCGAGAGGAAGTCGACGGCGTGGAGGCATTGCCCACGCCCGAGTTCGTCGAGAACGATCTCCAGCTCGCAAGGCAAATGGGCACCGAGGTCATCGCGCTGATGACGATGCTCTGTGCGGCGTTGGCCACCCTGTTGGTGGGGTTCTCGCTGTTCATCCACACGTCCCACAATCGGCGTGAGCTCGTGATCCTGAAGACGCTGGGCTTTTCCAACCGGCACGTCTACGGGACCGTGCTGTCGCATGCCGTGGTGCTGACGGGCGTTGCCCTTGCCTTCGCCGTGAGCGCGGTGGAAGTCCTCGCGATCGTGGGACCCCGGCTAGCCCCGATCCTGTCCTTGAGCATCACGGCACGGGCACTTCTCGAGATCGGAGTAGCGGGCTTCGCCGTCGCCCTCGCCGCGACACTGATGTTGGCTCGGCGAGTGGCCCGTGTGGATCCGATGTCGGCCTTCAACTCATGACGTGAGAGAAATGGAGACTTCACACATTCTTCGGACTGAGAACCTGACGAAGTCGTTCGGGTCGGGCGCCGCGACCGTCCGTGCGGTCAATGATGTCTCGCTCAATGTCGGTGAGGGGGAGATCATCGTGATCATGGGTCCGTCGGGCTCAGGGAAGACCACGCTCTTGTCCATGATGGGTGGACTCATGCGGCCGACCTCCGGAGCGGTCTTCATCCGTGACGTGGACATTTCGGGCATGTCCGAATCCGAGCTCCCCGGAATACGTGCGCGGCACATAGGCTTCATCTTCCAGGCCTTCAACCTTCTCGAAGCGCTCACCGTCGAGGAGAACGTTTTGCTCCCGGCGCAGCTCGCACCGGGCGGTGTGAAGGGGGCGAGGGAGCGTACAGCCCAGCTTCTCGCCAAGCTCGATCTCACGGCACGGCGTAACGCGTACCCTCGGACGCTCTCGGGTGGTGAGAAGCAGCGTGTGGCGATCGCCAGGGCCCTCATCAACCGCGCGCCACTGGTGCTTGCGGACGAGCCGACGGGCAACCTCGATTCACAGAAGGGGACGGAGGTGAGTATGATCCTCCATGACGTGGCGCGGGACGAGGGCTGCTCGGTGGTGATCGTCTCTCATGATCCGCGAGTCGAGGACATCGCAGATCGTGTTCTCTGGCTGGAGGACGGGCGAATTCGGGACCGGAGATCGGAGGACCACTCGTGGGTTCGCGACCCGGTGTGCGGCATGCGGGTCGACGAATGGACGGCCGTTAATCGCTTCGAGCACGAGAACCGCCGATACGTGTTCTGCTCACGGCGGTGCTTGGAGCGCTTCGAGGAAAGTCCGGAAATCTACGTCTCTGCCGAGGCGGCGACGCGAGGGGCTCGAGGCTCATGAACAAAGCGAGATTCATGGCGCTCACGGTAGCTGCGGTCCTGACGGTTCTGGGCGTGGCAGATCATTCGGCGCACGGGCAGGAGCTCACCCCGGCCGAGCGCGGAAGGGAAATCGCTTCAGAGGCCGATCGTCGAGCGCGTGGCTTCGGGGATTATCGAGCCCGGCTGGACATGATCTTGCACGACCGTCGGGGCAAAGAGACTCGGAGGGAGCTCGAGCTCTACTCGCTGGAGATCTCCGCAGACGAAGAGAGATCGCTGGTCTATTTTCACAGCCCTCGTGACATTCGTGGCACCGGTCTCCTGACGTACTCCCAGAGGGATCGGGAGGACGAACAGTGGTTGTATCTGCCCGCTTTGCGGCGCACGAAGCGAATCTCTTCAAGCGGACGCTCGTCTCCCTTCATGGGAAGTGAGTTCGCCTATGAAGACCTCGCGCCAACCTTCGTGAGTCAGTACGAGTATTCGTATGTCCGCCAGGAAGAGTGCGAAGGGTTGACCTGCTTTGTCGTCGAGCGCTATCCCAATTACGAGGGGACCGGATATCGAAGACAACAGCTCTGGATCGATGTCGATGAGTATCGTGTGCTTCGAGTCGACTCCTGGGACTTGCGCGACCGCCAGCTCAAGACGCTGACACTGAGTGCGTATGAGCGGTACGTGGACCGCGTCTGGAAACCGGGGGAGGCACTCATGGTCAACCACCGCACCGAGGAGACGACGCTTCTGCGTTGGTACGACTACCAATTCGAGACTGGACTGACCGAGAATGACTTCAGCCGGGCTGCGCTCGCACGGGTCAGGTGAGTCCCGGCGCCGACGCATCGTCGCGATCGGCGTGACCGCCGCGGGGCTCGTTTCCCTTGGGGTCCCACGGCTCACGGCACAATCGCTGCTCATCTCAGGCCATGCGGGGACGGAGGCCCGCGTTTTCTCGTCGGCGCCGCTGGTCCCGGAGCAGCCCCGGTGGCTGAGCTTCTCCGCCAAGGCGCAGCCGGAATTGATTCTCACGCTCGGCGACCAGGTGGTGGTGAGCGGCATCGCCCTCCTACGAATAGACGAGAGCGACACCCAGCGATCGTATGCCGATGTGCGGGAAGCGTTGGTCCAGATCGATCAGGGCCCTCTCCTTGGCAGATTCGGGATCAATACTGTGTTCTGGGGCGTCACCGAGTCTCGCCATCTGGTCAACATCGTCAATCAGACGGATTATCTCGACGATCTCGACGGTGATGAGAAGTTCGGTCAGCTCATGGCGCTCCTCTCGTATGACATGGGCGATCTGGGACTGATCGACGTTTTTGCGATGAGTTGGTCTCGCCCTCAACTCTTCCCGAGCGACCAGGGGCGCCCTGGAGTGCCCGTGCGCGTTCAGGATGACTCTCCGGTCTACGAATCCGACCAAGACGAGTGGCACGTGGACGTCGCTCTGCGCTGGTCCCACAGTTTCGCGGAGCTCGATTGGGCGGCGAGCTACTTCTACGGCACCAGCCGAGATCCTGAGTTGATCCCGAGCGGGACGATCGACCAACCGGCGCTCGTACCCCGATACGATCTCATCCATCAGGTCGGTCTCGAGCTCCAGTGGACCCGCGGGGGCTGGCTTTGGAAGGCTGAGAGCATCGTACGCGCGGGGCAGGGGCCGTTCTTCGCTGCGGTCACGTCCGGCTTCGAGCACACTACGGTGGGCTTTCTGGGGAGCACCACAGATCTGGGGATCTTGCTGGAGTACAGCTACGACGGAAGGGACAACCTCACGTTCAACATGTACGACAACGACTTGTTCGGCGCCGTTCGGCTTTCACTGAACGACGTACAGGGGAGCGAGATCCTGGCGGGTGTGCTGACGGACGTGAAGTCCGGTGTGACGTACGGTACGCTGGAGGCGAGCCGCCGGATCGGGGACTCCTGGAGGCTGGAACTGCTCGGGCGGTTGTTTTGGGCGAGCGACGAAGGCGACCCGCTGTATTGGTTCAGGAGGGACGACTACCTGCAGACGGCGCTCGAATACCACTTTTGAGCCGAGCGTGTGCGCTACGGAGCTGGTGTGGCCCGCTCGGTAGGGCCGCTCACCGTCAGGAACCAAACGATCACTACCGCGGCAGCGGTATGCATGGCCATCAGGACACCGACCGCCGTAGGGGTGGCCCCCGGGAAGGTGCCGGCGGCTCCCTCGCTCAGAAGCCAGACGTCCGGCAGAAACGACAGCAGGAGTACGCCAGCGGCGATGCGACGGAAGAGGCGCTCGGGCCGATCCGCGCGATGACGAACGACTGCGAAGACCCCCATCGCTCCAAGGGCGCCCAGGGTTGTGAAGAAGATCGTTGGGCCCGGTCCCGCCAAGGGGGCGAACTCGGTCGAAATCTCGAGATTCGCGACAGCCCCCCACCGAACCATCAAAGCCGTGACGATCGACGCAACGAGCCCCGTGAGCCCGCGCATCCACAACCTTCCTCCTAGGATCATGTCCGTAGTTCCTTTGCCATGACCGACTGATACCGCTTAGAGAATCAGAGGTCAAACCGAGCCAGCCGCACTGTAGTCCGAGCCTGGGTATCGTGGGGTGGCCGCCAGCCGTAGTATTGATGGTTCCAGCCCGGAGGACCCATGAGCCACATGACCCGAGTTCGACCCCTGTCACTCGCGCTCATACTCGCAGTTGCCCTCGCTGCCGGAGCAGCATCCGCACAGACGCGTGGCGGGGTCCCAGCGCTTCCACCGCCGGACGGGCCCGTCGTGATCAACACGGACGTGGTGCCTCGGGTGCTCGTCGTGCCCGTCGCCAGGGGACTCTCGCACCCGTGGGGCATGGCCTTCAGGCGCAACGGCGACATCCTCGTGACCGAGCGTAACACGGGCACGCTGCGGGTCATCCGCGACGGCGAGCTTCTGGTGCGGGACATCCCAGGCGTGCCGGAAGTGTTCGCGGGTCGGGACCGTGCCGGGCTCATGGATATCGCCCTCCACCCGGACGACGACCGCATCGTCTATCTGACGTACACCAAGTCGATCGAGCACGAGGGAGAGCCCGCCGAGACGGTTGCGCTGGCCCGGGGTCGCCTGGACGGGGACGAGCTGACAGACGTGCGCGACATCTTCGTGGCAAAGGGGTTGGACGATGGCATCGCCGCGTCCAGGCTCCTGTTCCGACCGGACGGGACGCTACTGATGAGCGTCGGCGGGTCCTACGTGTTCGCTCAAACTGGGGAATATGCGCAGGACCCGGGCACCCACTTCGGCAAACTCCTGCGGCTTAGCGAGGACGGGACCGCGCCGCACGACAATCCGTTCGTCGGCAACGCAGAATACCTGCCGGAGATCTACACCATCGGGCATCGGAACCAGCTCGGTCTCGCCTTTCACCCGGAGACCGGGGACCTGTGGGCGAGCGAAAACGGGCCGCAGGGCGGCGATGAGGTCAACATCATCGAGGCGGGCAGGAACTACGGCTGGCCGCTCGCCTCGTACAGCCGCGAGTATCGAGGTGACTGGGTGACAGACACGCCTTGGCTCGCGGCATTCGAAGACGCGGAAGTTCTCTGGTGGCCGTCGATCGCCCCGTCCGGAATGACGTTCTACACGGGCGAGCACTTTCCCGCTTGGCAGGGCAACCTGTTCGTGGGCTCGCTCATGGTCGGGAGGATGGCACACACCGGCCATCTGGAGCGGATCGTGTTCAACCAGGACGGAGAGGAGGTTCGACGGGAGTGGTTGCTCCCCGAGCTCAAGCAGAGGATCCGAGACGTTCGGCAGGGCCCCGACGGGTACCTCTATGTCCTGACCGAGGAGGACGACGCGGTGCTGCTCCGGCTGGAGCCGGGCTGAGGGGCCGGTGGGCCCTGTGATTTCCCGCGCCTACCCCACCCAGCGCACCCGCCAGATCCGCCCCGCCCCGTCATCCGACACATACAGACTCCCGTCCGGCCCCACCTCCACCGCCACCGGCCGACCCAGGACGTTCCGGGAGGCCGTGAGCCACCCGGCGGCGAAATCCTCATACGAGACGGGCAGGCCATTCTCGACCCTGACCCGCACGACTTTGTATCCCGTCGGATCCGAGCGATTCCAGGAGCCATGGAAGGCCAGGAACAGATCGCCCCGGTACTCGTCCGGAAACTGATCCCCGTCGTAGAAGACCATTCCGAGGGGCGCGGAATGCGCCTGCATCTCCAGCGCCGGGACGACGGTGCCTGCGCACCGCCCGGGGTCCGAGTACTCGGGGTTCGGTACGCGGTTCTCGTAGCAGTACGGCCACCCGAAGTGCTCGACGGCGCCTCCCGGAGACAGGATGTTCAGTTCCTCCGCGGGAACGTCGTCCCCAAGATTGTCGCGCTCGTTCTGACTCGCCCACAGCGCCCCGGTCACGGGGTGGAACGCCAACCCGACCGTGTTCCGAAGCCCCTCGGCGATGATCTCTTCACTGGAACCGTCCGCTGCGTAGCGCACGACGGCGGCGCGCCGCGCGTCGCCCTCCTCGCAGAGGTTGCAGCTCGAACCGACCGAGACGTACAGCCGATCGTCGGGACCGAACTCGATCTCGCGGGTCCAGTGGCCACCGGTCGGAAGTCCCGGCACGATGACGGTCTCCTGAGTGAAGGCCGGCCCCGCCAGGCGGATGACCTGGTGGGTCTCCCCCACGTACAGGTCTCCGTCGCGGAATGCCAGCCCGAACGGCTGACGGAGCCCCGTCGCAACGACTTCCGGACCGCCGCCGGCGGTACCATCCGTGTTCAAATCGAATCGAACGACCTCACCGGCCGTGGAGCGGGCGGCATAGAGTCGGCCATCGGGGCCCATCTCGATCATGCGTACGCCCGATACACCCTCGGCGAAGATCGACACCGCAAAGCCGTTCGGCACCTGCACGAAGGACTGAGGATCGTCATCGGTGGTCTGCCCGGTCCCCTCCGTGGGGGCAGAGCACGCTGCGGACAGCACAAGGACCATGCACAGGCCCGCGCCAACGGTCGTATCGGCTCGCATAGTTATCCTCGACGGTGTGTTGGGACTGTCGAACCAGGGGTGAACACCGGACTACACGCTAATGGTCCCTGAGGCAGGCTCAACCGAGGCTCAGGTCCGAAGGAGTGCCTGGTATCTCCCCTCGAGGTGATCCCGTGGACGCCCGAGGTTTCCTGGCACTACGGCCGCCTGTATCGATACCTGAGAGACGGCGGGCCTGCTGATCGACGCGAACGACCTGTGGATTTCGCCGACGGCTCTGGCGTTTGAACTGCCTCTGGTTACGCCCAACGAGAGGCACTTCGCGCGTGTGCCGGACCTGAACGTGATCGGCGAGTACGACCAAACCTATCCGCTCGAAACGGCTGCACGGCCGTTCTTCGATTTCCTCGGGACGGACGAGGCGGACAAGAAGCACTTCATCGCGGCGGGAGGGCACATCATTCCGCTGATCGACGTGACGCGAGAGACGCTGGACTGGTTCGACCGGTACCTCGGGGAGGTTCGGTAGGGGACCGTCGAACCCCCGGTTTGCTCAACGAGAGTTGTCGGATTAGGGTGGGCATCAGGCAGAGACGCGTCCCGACTCCGTTCACGATCCCGAGGAGCAGCCATGCAAACCGGTCGGACTTACTTTCCCACCTCCCTTCTGGCGCTGGTGGCGGTCATGGCGGCCTCCACGGCCCAACCGGCCGTAGCCCAGGACCTCCCACGCCTCCTGCCCGACGATCTCTTCCGTCGCAACATCGGGGAGCGCGGGGACATGGACGCCCGATTCCCGCCGCACCGGGTCATGGACAACATCTACTACGTGGGAACCGGCTCCCTCGGGGCGTTCCTGATCACCACGCCCGAAGGCCACATCCTGGTGAACAGCTGCTTCGAGCGCACGGTGCCATTGATCCGCGAGTCGGTGGAGGAGCTGGGCTTCGACTTCGAGGACATCCGGATCGTCCTCGGGAGCCACGCGCACGGTGACCACATGCAAGGCGACGCTCTCGTGAAGGGGATCACGGGAGCCCAGGTCATGGCCATGGCGGAGGACGTCCCGTTGCTGGAGGGGATGCGGCCGGACGACAAGCCCCATCCCATCGACCGGGTCCTGCGTGACGGCGATGCCGTGAGGCTAGGCGGTGAGACGCTCATCGCGCACCGGACTCCCGGCCATACGCCCGGTTGCACGAGCTGGGAGCTGGACGTGCAGGAGAATGGGCGGACCTACACGGCCCTGATCAATTGCAGCATCGGAGTGAACCCCAACTACCAGCTCTACCAAAACCCCGAGCGGCCGGACATTGTGGCCGACTACCGGTACAGCTACGAGATGCTCCGGTCCCTAGACATCGACATCCCCTTGGGGTCGCACCCGGGCATGTACAACCTGGCGGAGAAGTACGAGCGCCTCGGCGAGACCCCGAACCCGTTTATCGATCCGGAGGGATATCTCTACGAGATCGCCATCAATGAGCAGGCGATGGGGCTGCGGCTAGAGGAACAACGGAGGGCGGCCCGGTCCGGTAACTAGTCCGAGCTCTGCCCTCCGCCCAACTCCTCGAACGGTCTCTCGAACATGCCGAAGTTCGCCTTCGCGGCATCCATCGCGAGGACCAGTTGTTTCTGCTAGCGTCTGTGTCTCCTAGAAGAACTCCACCTCCGGTAAGGGGAGGCAAGTGAGGGTCCCAATCGGCGCATTGACCGGGCTCGTGCCCGTATCCCAATTCACGAAGTTGCCCGTTCGCTGGTCGTCCCCCATCTGCACACCTTGGAGGTAAAGCTCCCGCCGTCGCTCCTCGAGAACCGCGAGGGCGTTCGCCGGACCACCCGCATCGACGTAGGTGGCCAGAGGCCAGTCGCTCGTGTCCAGCTCGCTGTGCAGTCCGGCGGGGTTCGTGCGCAATTCGTTGATGATGGCCACGGACTGGGCCGGGTCCAACTCGGCGATGATGAGCCGCGCCTCCCGCCAACTCGCGATCGGGAGGTCCGATCCGTCATCCGCGTACTTGCGCTGGACCCACCAATCTCCGACTCCGCTGCTGGAGTGTGGTCCGATATTCTCGACGGGGACCCTTGGGTCGGGGATCCCCCCGACCATCAAGGCACGGTCGCGGGGGTGCACGTTGAAGCCGTCCTCGAGTCTCTCCACCATCCCCGCACGACGTGAGGGCGACGTCTCGTGGGTCGAGTAATAGATGAAGCCCGGAGTCACCGCGGCCGCGTCCAAGAGCGCCCCAGCCGTTTTCCCCTGATTCAGCCTGGACCTGGCACGACCGACCAGCGCAAGATCAATGATGTCCTGGGCCTCTGCCGCCCGCGCACCGGAAAGCGCGAGCTGGGAATGCATCAGCGCCAAGTCGAATCGAGCTTCCGCGCGGGCCATGCCGTCTGCTCGCGTAACGGTCTCCCCGCTCCCGTCGAACACCATCTCGCACCAGGCCTCGGAGAGAATCTGGGTGGCGTAACCCTCGTAGGCGTAGGCCTTCCCGACTAGAAAGTTCAGGTCGTCCACTTCGGTCGGGTCCATCTCTTCCTGGATCCTACGGGCCGCATCTGCCGCTTGCGCTCGGCCGCGCTGCATGAGGAACCAGATTGGGTCCCGGTTGCTCGTGCACTCTCCTTGCCCGTACTCGACGAGCCGAGGTTGCCGGTTAGCGATCTGGATCATCTCGATCTGGAAAATGACGTACTGAAAAACGTTGGCGAAGCCGGCCTCGACGCCCAGTAGATGCCCCTGAAACCCGCACTCGAAATCCGCCTGTGCTCCGGCAACCAGAGTCTCCGCCAGCTCCGGTGCGTTGAGCGCATCGTCGGTGACCTGCCCGGGGAGCTCGGCCTCCAACAACTCATCACACGCCAGCAGCGGTGCCAGCGCGACAAACATCAGCGGGAAAACGAGCCGGCGCTTCCTCGATGTGGATCGCGGCCCCTTGGCGATTCGAGTGCTGTTCGCTCTGATTTTCATCTTCGTATCCGTCCCGTTCTTTTTGGAATCCCGTGTGCTCGAGGTACTCGCCCAGGAGATCATCAGAAGGTGAAGTTCACGCGCAGCGTCGCGCGAGACATGGGAGGGGGCGTCCCGCCGGGCACCTGGCCGCTGTATTCGAAGTTGGGTGCCTGCATCTCCTGATCCCAGATGTACTGCCCGAACCGGGTTTCCCTATCTGCAGCCCACAGTGTCGCGATATTGTACACGGACCCGACAATGCTGGCCGAGGACGCACCGAGCCGCCCTGCGAGGGCCGTCGGAAGGCTATATCGGAGAGACACCTCGCGGAGCTTGAGAAAATCACCCCTGTATATGGTGGGACCATCGCGAGAGAATAGACGAAAACCTTGCCAGAGGGCGTCGTCCTGCTTGATCGTCTTCTCCGCGTGCCGAGTATTCTGGCCGGCGATGTAGTCGCCGTTCAGGAAGTTCCCTCCCGAGGCGTCGAGCGTGACCCCGAGGCGCCAGTCCTGGAACAGAGTCCAACTCGAGTTGAAGTGAACCTGCCACGTGGGATCCCCCGGACCAAAGAACACCGGATCTGCCTCGTCGCACGGGACCGGGGCACCACCCATCCTTCGGCCGAGTTTGCCCTGTCCACCATCGCACATGACGTTGGTGACGGCACCGCTATTCCCAGATACGAAGTCGGCCGAAACGACTTCCTTCTCGAATATGCCAGCGATGGGGTAGCCCTCGACATGGAACTGGCCCCTCGCGTTCATCGAGCCCTGGCTTGCCACGACGAGCAGCGCCTCCAGTCCACCCATGTCGTTGATCTTGTTGCCCATGGTGGAGAAGGCGAGATTCATGTCCCAGCGCACCGGATCCTGGCTCATCAATTGGTAGCTGATCGCGGTCTCGGTACCCCAACTGCTGGTCTTTCCGATGTTGACCAGCTGCACGCCGGGAAACCCGATCGACGGACGGACCGGCGACGCCACGATCGCGTCCTTGGTAACCCGGCTATACCAGGTGAATTCCAGGCCCAGTCGGTTGTCCAGCGCCGAGACATCGAATCCCAACTCGAGCTCCTGCCCTACCTCGGGACCCAGGTCCGGGTTGCCTAGCGCCAGTGGCGTCAGCGCCCCTTGGCCCGGTCCGGTGATCGGGGTATACAACCTGCTCGCGGCGAACGCGTCAGGCTGCTGGCCGGACTTCCCCCAGGCGCCCCTCACACGAAGCTCTTCGACGCCCAGCCAATCGTCCCAGAAATCCTCCTCGCTCGTCACCCAGCTTCCACTGACCTTCGGATAGATAGCGGCGTCGAAGTCCGTGCCGAAAGCACTATTGTCGTCGAAGCGGACTGCGCCGGTCAGGAAGATCCGGTCCTCCCAGCTGAACTCATTCTGGATGAAGGTTCCCACCGTGACGTTCTCGAGGAAGTCTTCCGTGGCCGTTCTGTCGTTCGCACCCGAGACCGTCTCGAGGGCCGCCACCGCGAAGTCCTCCCCCTGCAGGAACAATTGGGTCCGGTCCTCCTCGAAGTACTGTAGCCCCACGGAAGTCGCGGAACTCAGCTGGTCCGTGACGGAAAACGATGCAGTCGCAGAGTAGTCGAGCGTTCGGGTCTTGGTGGTTATGTCCCAAATTGACCGGTCACCCTCGCGACCGTTCGACCCCAGGACGTCCACCCCGGGGAGCCCGAAGCCGTTTCCACCCAAAGGAACGAAGAAATCCCGCACCAGCCCGGAATCATCCACACCTCCCGTGATTCTATGGGTGAACCACTCGACGGGGGTATGGGTTATCTGGCCGCTCCAAGTCGTCCGGTTTCTGAATCGAATATCCGACTCGCCCCTCAGCTGCCCTAGGTACTGATCAGCCGCGCCCCCTAGACCACGAGGCTCGCGGTCCTCGATCGGGTCCGCGAAGCAGTCGAGTGAGCAAATCAGGGCTCCGGGGGTGCGGGTCGAACCCGCCAACCTCGATGCGTTGAGAGTAAAGCTGAGGCTTTCGTATGGGACCACGGTGATCGACGCCTGGCTGTTCCAACTCTCGGTGTAGTCTATCCGGCTGAATCCTTCGATGTCGTCCCGACTGATGGATGCGAAATACCGGAACAGGTCCGTGCCCCCCCTGGCATTGATGTTGTACCGCTGAATGGGCCCGTTCTGCCAGAGGTCCCTCCCGAGGTGCTCCGGCTCCTTGACGAGCTCATATATGTTGTGGTTCACGATCTCACTGGTGACAGGATCGACGTACCAGTGAAGGCCGAAGTTCTCCGAGGGGTGGGGCTGCCAATTCAGGCCCACCTCCGTCGATACTTCGAACACCGTCTCGCCCGGTACACCCTTCTTCGTGATGATCTGGATGACTCCGTTCGACGCCTCGGTCCCGTAAAGCGTAGCCGCGGCCGGACCCTTGATGATCTCGACACTTTCGATGGAGTTGGGATCGATATCTTGGAGTCGTGACGTCGCGCCGTTACGGTCGGCGAACTCACGGTCGGTGCTGATCCGGATGCCGTCCACGTAGATGAGCGGACCGGCACCCAGTGACAGCGAGTTCGAAGAACGTATGCGGATTTCGGACGCCCCGCCCGCCGATGTCGCCGGACGCATCATCCTCACCCCGGGAATGCCACTCCCGACGACCTCTTCGATCCGTGTGACCGGTCGGACCGCCAGGGCCGCCGCGTCGATCCGTTCGACCGCGTTGCCGAGAGCGCGCCTTCGGGTACCTCCCGCCGTGCCCGTGACGATCAGCTCCTCGAGCTGAAGCGCCGCTTGGGTGATCAAGAAGTCCTGGACCGCGGTCTGACCCGCCGACACCTGGACGGTGGCCGTCTCTTCGCGGAACCCGAGTCGCTGGACCGTCAGGGTGTGCGTACCTGCTGGGACGTTCAGGAGGAGATAGTTGCCGTTCGCCTGGGTCAGCGCTCCCAGATCAATCTCGGCAATGAAGACCTGCGCCAGGGTAACCGGCTCACCGGTCCCACCGTCAGTGACCCTCCCGGTTATCGTACCGCCCTGGGCTGAGAGACCTGGTGCAGCAACCAGCGACGCCATCGCGAGCAGACCCACGGCACGCATCGCGAACGAGCAGAAAGACCGGCACATATCCCCCCCTCCATCGATTTTATGACAGCTACCGAACAGCTCTATAAATTCAATTCTTCGAATTCAGTCTTGAGCACCGGCGCTCCCGAGGCGGGTTGTGTCGGTCCGGGAGGTGGACCTTTCTGCTGTTTTCTGTTTCCTGTCTGCTGTTTGATGAATAGGCCCCACGTTTTTGGGGGCGATAATATTAGGGATACAGGTGGGATTCCACCAGGGGGATAGTCTGCTGTCGATTTCGAGTGCCACGGAGCGCGAGGAATCGCCCTCCTTCTCCGGCTACCGCTCGTTACGGTCCGCCGTCGTGGGTCTCGATGAGGATCACCCCGTGTGTCGCGTCTCCATATAGGCTCGAAGCCGAGGGGCCCCTCAGGACTCGAATGCGTTTTACCAGGCTGGCGGGGACGAGCTCCAGAGCGTGAAGCCCGGACGACCAACGCGAATCAAAGCTCCCTTCCCGTGGAGTGATGCGGATGCCATCCAAGTAAACGGAGGGGGCATTGCTCAAGAAGAGCGAACTGGAACCTCGAATCCGGATCTGGGCCCCGGAGCTCACCGAGCCCTGGCTGACATTCACGCCGGGGATCTTCTCGGCGAGCATGTCCAACGCGGTCCTGGAGTCGTCGGTACCGCCTAAGACTAGAACATCGGCAGGCCCGGAAGAGGTCGCCCCTCTGCCCACAACCACGAGAAGCTCCGAAAGGGCCGCCATGATGGGGGCGAGCCTCAACTGCAGGATGCCCACCTCGGCTGGCGTCAGCCCCACGCGTTCCACCACCGAGGCGTACCCGCTCAACTCAGCCCTGAGCGTGATTTCGCCGGTCGGGAGCTCTGGAAAGAAGAACCCTCCATCTTCATCGGTCACCGTCTGGAAATCGCCCTCGAGCACCGCGACCGTCACACCCTTCAGCGGCGCGTCGTTCTCCGCGCTCAATACGGTTCCCGCCAGGGAGCCCACCGTCTGGGCATGGAGGAGGTAGCCTGGAGAGGAAAGAAGGACGCCGGAGAGCAGGAGCGTGAACGACACTCTTTCGATTGTGCGCGTAGACATATTCAGTGCTCCAATGAGCGCAGGGGCCCGGAACGAACACTGATGGATCAGCTACCCGGGCCGCACGCGCCACAGGTCTAGAGTTACCCGTTGCCGAGTCACCGGTTCCTGATTCGTGGTACGGGGCGGCACGTCGTTAAGGTGATGGACCTTGAGTCCGGATCGAATGGGCCGATATTGTGTAGGATCGGCGAATTAGACGTCGGGGGCGGGCAGGCCCCGAGAAGCCAATCACGGCCTGGCTGGACGGCTCGAGCTGGATGGCCAAGGCCCACGAGCGACGCATACGAGATGCTTGAATACACCCCCGAAGTCGCGCGCAAGACAGCGGATCTTCAGGAAAGGGTCAAGGATTTCATCCCCGCGGTGGAGTGGCCCGTGGTGGCGCCGCTGATCCATGCGATCAACGAGCTCAAGAAGGACAAGAACGCGGTCATCCTCGCCCATAATTACCAGACGCCCGATATCTACCACTGCGTCGCTGACTTCGTGGGCGATTCCCTTCAGTTGGCGATCGAGGCCGGAAAGACGGATGCGGACATCATCGTGCAGGCCGGCGTCCACTTCATGGCCGAGACTTCGAAGCTGCTGTCGCCGGACAAGACCGTCCTGATACCGAGCCTCGAGGCGGGGTGCTCGTTGGCGTCCTCGATCACGGGTGAGGACGTCCGCCGGATGAAGCAGAAGTATCCCGGCGTTCCGGTCGTGACGTACGTGAACACGTCGGCGGACGTGAAGGCCGAGTCTGACATCTGTTGTACGTCGGCGAACGCGGTCAACGTGGTGGAGGCGATGGGCGTCGATCGCGTCATGCTTCTTCCGGACGAATACCTCGCCAAGAACGTCGCTGCGCTCACCGACGTCGAGGTGATCGCGTGGGGTGGGCTGTGCGAGGTCCACGAGCGCTTTACCGCCGACGAGATCCGCCAGTATCGCGACACCACCCCCGGCCTCGTGGTTCTGGCGCATCCGGAATGCTCTCCGGACGTTCTCGCCGATGTCGACTTCGCCGGGTCCACCTCCTCGATGATTCGGTACGTGAAAGAGGAGCGCCCGGCCCGGGTCCTGATGGTCACGGAATGCTCGATGAGCGACAACGTCGCGGCCGAGACACCCGACGTGGAGTTCATTCGGCCCTGCAACCTGTGCCCGCACATGAAGAGCATCACGCTTCAGAACATCCTCGAGAGCCTCCAGAAGATGCAGTACGAGGTCACGATTCCGGATGAAGTGGCCGAGGACGCTCGCCGAGCGGTTCAGCGGATGGTGGACTTGGGTGCCGAGGGTCGCGACTTCGCCGATGGCGTGGAAGCCGTGGTGACAGTGGAAGACCGGGCTTCGCTCGGTCCGGTGGCTGGGGTGTCCGGCTAGTCGGGGTGTCGACGAACGGCGTGAAGGACATCCCCGATCTTCCCGAAGCGCTCATCGAAACATTCGTGCGCCGTGCCCTCGAAGAAGATCTCGGGTCCGGGGGGGACCTCACGTCGCGTGCGGTCATTTCGCCGGATGCCACGGCTCATGCCCATGTGGTCGCACGGGAGGCAGGCGTTCTCGCGGGAGTGCAGCCGGCGTCGCTGGCCTTCAGCCTGGTCGATCCAACGCTCGAGCTTCGCTTCAAGGCAGAAGAGGGCGCTTCCCTCGAGCCTGGCCAGGTCGTGGCCACCGTGGACGGCCTGACCCGATCGATCCTCACGGCGGAACGGACGGCCCTCAACTTCCTCGGCCACCTCTCCGGTGTGGCTACGGCGACGGGAACGCTCGTGGCTGCCGTGGCCGGCACCGAAGCGAGGATCTGTTGCACCCGGAAGACCACGCCCGGGCTCCGTTCGCTCGAGAAGCAGGCGGTCCGGGCGGGAGGCGGAGCGAACCACCGATACGGACTCGGCGACGCCATCCTCATCAAAGACAACCACATTGCCGCGGCCGGGGGGGTGACGGCGGCTATCGACGCGGCCCGGACGCAGAGTGGACCGGCCACCACCATCGAAATCGAAGTCGATACGCTCGATCAGCTCGGCGAAGCCCTCGAGGCCGGCGCCACCGCGCTCCTGCTGGACAACATGGACCCGCCGGATCTGGTTCGGGCGGTCGAGATGACCGCCGGTCGGGCGGTGCTCGAGGCATCCGGTCGGGTCACGGCCGAGACGGTCCGCGCAATCGCGGAGACCGGCGTCGACTACATCTCCAGCGGTTGGATTACCCACTCGGCTCCCGTGGTCGACTTCGGCTTGGACTTCGTATCGCATCCATCGTGAGACCGGCGATCCCACTCTCCATCGTAGTACATCATAGGTGCGCCATCCTGGTTTCCTTGATGGCGGCGCTCGCGATCCTGGGTGCGTGGCCCCAGGCCGCAAGGGCCCAGGCGCGGGACTCGCTCCGTTCGGATACGCTCGTGGGGTTTCCGAGTGGCTTTCGCCTGGATGGCATTCAGGTGGTGGCCGGTCGCCGCCTCACGGCCACCGGGGGTGTGGGAGTGGTGGAAATGCGTCTCGATTCTCTGGGCGCTGTGCCGGCGCCCACGCTGGAACAGGCTTTGCGTGAAATGCCGCTGGTGCGCGTCCGGGAAAACTCCAGGGGAGAGGCTCAGCCGAGTCTGCGGGGTGCAACGGACCGGCATATCGCGGTGCTCGTCGATGGCGTCCCTCTGAGCCTGGGTTGGGATCATCGGACGGACCTGTCGATCATTCCGCTGACGGCCGCCCGGTCCATTCATCTGCTGAGAGGACTCTCGTCGGTCCTCTACGGTCCGAACGTTCTGGCCGGGGTCGTGTCGATCGACGTGGCGCGTGGTGTCGAACGCTTGGCCGCGCCCCCGCCGGCCACCCTCAGTGCGGCGCTGGACGACAGCGGCGGCCTCATATTCGGCGGGACCGTTGCCCGCTCGTTCGAGTCCAGGGGAGGGGAGTGGCTGGTGCAGGGCGGCGGTGGCTTCAGGGACCGGCCCGGCGTCTCGATCCCGAACGACGGCTCGGGGATCTCCGGAGACCCCGCACTGTTGAGCGCGGATGGGGATCTACGCCTCAATAGTGACGTCGAACATCGGGACGCCTTCGTCTCGGCGCGCTATCAGGGTGAGGCGGGGGGCTGGATGTCGCTCACCTCCTCCGGATTCGACGTGGAGCGCGGCGTGGCGCCCGAGATTCACGAGGCGGACCCGAGGCTCTGGCGATATCCGGATCAGAAGCGACTGATCACGGCGCTCTCCGGGGGCACCGGTTCCAAGGAGACGGCGTGGGGAATGGGCGGTCTCGAAGCGAGCCTCGGCCTCGATTTCGGTTCGTTCCAGATAGAGCGGTACGATGCGCCCACGTACGAGAACGTGATCGAGGAGGAGGAGGGGGACGACAGAACGGCCACGCTTCGTGTACTCGGGGAGCACAGTCTCGGCGGGAGGGCGGATCTGCGGGCGGCGGTGACGTATGGAGACGTATCCCACACCGAACGGCTGAGCAGCGCCGGTGAGAGAGAGTTTCGGCAGCGCCTTTGGAGCTTCGGGACCGAGCTCGAGTGGCGGCTCGACGATCTCCCGGGTTGGGAGAGCTTGGGGGCAACGCGCCTCAGCGTGGGTGTGTCGGCGGACGGGGCGGACACGCCGGAATCCGGGGGCAGTCCCCGACTCGGCCGCATGGGCGATTGGGGTGGGCGCCTGGGCGTGTCGTCACTCGTCGGCGGCGGCTCCTTGCTGCTCCACGGAGGGATCAGCCGTCGAGCGCGGTTTCCCTCCCTCAGAGAGCTGTACTCGGACGCGCTGGGTCGCTTTCTCCCGAATCCGGCCTTGGTTCCGGAGGTTCTTACGGGGGTGGAGCTGGGGATGACTTGGGATCTGCGCGGGGTCGACATCCAGGTGGTGGGCTTCCGGCAGATCCTGTCCGAGGGCATCGTGCGGGTCGGCGTGGCGACGCCCCAGGGGCCCAGGCGGCAGCGGGTGAACCGTGACCGCATTCGGAGTACCGGCCTTGAGCTGGTTGCATCGGGAGAGTGGCGGGCGGTCCAATACGGTGGCGACATCACGCTGCAACAGGCCTGGCAGATTGAAGATGGTAGCGGTGATCGCACCCGGCCCGAATACGAGCCCAGCGTGGTCGGAGGCCTCTCTGTGGCCACGCATCTGCCGGCGGAATTCAGGGTGTCCGGCGGGTATCGGTTCGTGGGTAGACAGTCTTGCCTGGACGCGGACTCGGCCACCATGGACCGTCTGGCGAAGACTCATCGCTTCGATCTTCAGCTCCGACGGCTGTTTGCGTTCGAGGGGCGCTCTGCCCTCGCGAACGTGGATGCGCTCGTCTCGGTCACGAACCTGACCGACAACGCGATCTTCGATCAGTGCGGCCTCCCACAGCCCGGTCGGACGCTTCGGATCCAACTTCGGCTCTTCTGACCCGGCAAGCTGGACGCTACTTTCTCTGCGGCGTCACCCCGCCACAAAACCAGATTGGCCAGGACGTTGAGCGCCCATGATTCGAGTCACATTTCTCGGCACGGCAGCGGCGCGCCCAACCGTGCGTCGCAACGTGAGCGCGATCGCCCTTCAGCGAGAAGGAGACTCCTTCCTCCTCGACTGTGGCGAGGGAACGCAGCGGCAGATGATGCGTTACGGCACGGGCTTCGCCGTCCAGGACGTATTCGTGACTCATCTCCACGCCGATCACTTCCTGGGCATCACCGGGCTCTTGAGGACGATGGCGCTTCAGGGTCGGACCGACCCGCTCCGCATCTTCGGACCGACCTCGTCCCGCGACACGCTCCAACAGGTCGTGAGCCTGGGCGTGGACCGGGTGCCCTTCCCCCTCGAGATCGAGGAGCTCAGCGCGGGCTCTCGGGTGGAGTACGGTGAGTACGACGTGGTCGCGTTCCCGGTGGATCACCGGACGTCAGCGGTGGGGTACGCCTTCCTCGAGCACGAGCGGCTCGGCCGCTTCGACGTCGAGCGCGCACGTGCGTTGGGAGTGCCGGAGGGGGAACTCTTCGGGAAACTGCACATGGGCGAGGCGGTGGAGGTCGATGGGCGGCGAATCGAGCCCGCGGATGTCGTGGGACCATCCCGTCCTGGGCGTTTGGTGGTCTACACCGGTGACACCCGTCCTTCCGAAGCAACCATCGAGATTGCGAAGGGAGCTTCCTTGCTGATACACGAAGCCACCTTCGGAAACGAGGAGGCCGACCGGGCCGTGCAGACGCACCACAGTACCGCTCTGGGCGCGGCGACCCTGGCTGCCGAGGCGCACGTCCGCCGGCTCTATCTGACCCACATCTCCGCGCGCTATTCCGACGATCCCTCGCCGCTCGAAGCCGAAGCGCGGGAGGCGTTTCCCGGCGCGGTAATCGCACGGGACGGCCTCAGCATTGAGATACCGCACAACGATGGTGCCGTCGGGGAGGGCGGGAGCGAGGGAGAGGCCGGAAACGACGGGGAGGCCGAAGTCGACAACGACGCCGGAGACGACGGTGATACCGAGATCGAGCCGAGCGAAAAGGCGGGGTCGCTGTGAGTCCGGGATTCGCGTTCGAGCGGGTGGGGATCGTGGGCTTGGGTCTCATCGGGGGATCGCTGGCTCGGGCGCTACACCTGTTGGATGACGGGCCGCGGATCGTCGCTTTCAGCGGGGATCGGGACGACGCCGAACGGGCTTTGGCCGACGGGGTGATCGACGCGGTGGCCGGTGTAGCCGAGGAGGCCGTAGAGGGACAGG
>JBDHFN010000059.1:0-24816 GCA_039590375.1 Gemmatimonadota bacterium | reverse complement strand
CGCTCACCAGCGCAGATTCGGTGAAAACCCCCTGATTCCAGCGCTCACGAGCGCCCACGAGCGGTAGTCTCATATCTGATAAGCGTGAGGTTGGTAGTTCGAGTCTACCCAGGCCCACTGTTGGAAGATCGATCCCCGTCTGGACTTACGAGTCTAGGTGGGGATTTTTCGTCGAGCTCAGGCGGGCGTTGTGTCGGTTGGTACACACCGCAGAGACGACTTATCGGAAGGAGGTGGAGACCCGTATCGTTTGCCCACCGATTCCTTCGTAGATCGTCTCGTACTCGACGGCCCCGTCGACCCGTATCGGGGGCATGTAAGACCCTGAGCTGATGAGGTCGCCCGGCCGCAGCCGCTCACCACGTCGCTTCAACTCCTCGATCACGACCAGCACTCCGTTCAAGGGGTTCCCACCCAGATAGGACCCGGGCTGCTCAGCCAGAACGTTTCCGGCACCATCACGGAACGTGACCGTCATCGTCTCGAGACTGCGGATGAAATCCGCAGTTGGAGAGACCGCAAGACTCTCACCGAGAACTCCCCAGCGGGCCATCAGGTTCGAGGCCTGCATCATGTAGGGATTCGGTGGATTATTCACGTACGTCGGCGCCAGCGTTTCGATGAACGCATAGATCCGGTCGAGATGTTCGACGGCTTCCTCTAGCGTGGTGGCGTCGTTGATTCCCTCGTCTGCGACGCTGACGATGAAATCGGGCTCGGTAATGATCATCTCCGCCGACTCCAGCGGTAGCACCGCCCCGTTGGCGAGAAACATGCTGACGTACATCATGGCCACCATGGGACGATCCACCCCCGGGAGGGCGGCGTTGACCGGGTCCAAGCCAACGACCTTATAACCTGCACGCGGAAACGCCTGGTCGAATCGGGCGACCACGTCGTCTCGCAGGCTTCGCCCGATATCCATGGAAGTAACGATCGTCCGGAAGCAGTCGGCGTTTTTGATCATGCCGCCGCGGTTCCATGCTGCGATGATGCCGGGCGCCCAGGATTCCAGCGAGCAGGTCTCTACGTTCTGGGCGTTCGCTGCGTTCGACATGATTCCCGTGGCGAGGATCGCCATCGACGATGCGGCAACGGTGGGAAAGGCTCTTAGGCTAATCGCACGGGTGACCCACTCTTTCCTTGATCGCATCGTCCGTTCGCTTGATGAAGGCCGGCTTCGCACCCGAGGCACGATCCAACAGGCGCTGAGTCTTGGTGATCGTCCATCCTCTCTCCGGGATCAGACTGTGCTCAACATCCGAGAGCGGGCCGGTAGGCGCAAGCAGGAGCCCGTCAGACACTCAGCGCGTAGGGACGCCGCTCATCGACTTCGGCGGATCCGGGCCAATCAGCAGTAGCTCTGACAATTCTCGGTCGGGCGCGGCGTTAGGGTGGCTCTCGCCCCCGAGCTTTCGCCCGCTGTTCCCGCAACTACTGGCCCACAAGGCATTGACGTTCGTCGATCCATTCGGGAAGATCGATAACGGTGATCCACCGCCTATCATTCGGATCAACCCTCTCATTTTGGAGCCGAAGTTGCTTTTACCACTTGTCTCGACCTGAGAGCGTGGCCATGAAATTGCCCGGCTCGCCCGTGTCACCGATTCTCGGCTTGTTGGCCTCCGTTCTGATTCCGACGCACGTACAAGGCCAGTGCGGCGTGTCGTTTCCAGCTTCGGAGACCGCCTCGGGCATCGTCTACGAGGCCCTCGATCAAGACGGCCGACACGGCGCCGGGGAGTCCGGCGTTGGGAACGTCAGCGTCAGCAACGGCTGTGATGTCGTTGTTACCGACTCGGATGGCCGATACCAAATTGGCTTGGCGCCAGGGCAGATCCTATTCGTGTCCCAACCCACCGGATACGTCGTCCCCGTCGATGACAACCAACTGCCCCTCTTCTTCTATCGTCACTACCCGGACGGTACCCCGACGGCCATCGACGGAGCGCCGGTCGAGTGGCAGTGGCCGGTGATCGAGCCGACGGGCCCGCTTCCCGCCAGCGTCGATTTTGCTCTGCATGCACTTAGTTCGCAGGAAACTCGTTTTACCGCTCACGCATTCGCGGATCCGCAGGCCCGGAGTGATCTCGGGGAAGACATGTTGCGCGAAGATCTCGTGAATACCCTCCTGGGCAACCCGTACGGAGCCGAGTTTTCGATCACCGTGGGGGACGTCGTGTTCGACAACCTCGGCCTGTACGATCGCCATAAAGAGATGATCGGGTTGATCGGCATACCGCAGTGGACCCTGCCGGGCAATCACGACATGAATCTGGAGTCGCCGAACGGCCACTACGCGACCGAAACGTTCAAGAAGCACTTCGGCCCGATCTACTATTCGTTCAACTACGGAAACGCCCACGTGGTGGCCGTGAACAACGTCGAGTACGCCGGAGCCGGACAACGCGACGCCGACGGCAACACGTATCGCGGCTTCATATCGGACGATCAGATGTACTGGCTGGAACGAGATCTGGCGCGAGTGCCCACGGACAAGCTCATCGTCATCGCCACACACATTCCTTTGATCGCCGAAGCGTCGGATGGTGATCCGTCTCACGACGCGACGGGCCCCGGTACCGACAACTTCGAGGAGCTGCTCGACTTACTGCGGCCGTTCGAGAACGTCTACGGGCTCGCCGGGCACGACACCAGCAACTCCTGGAAAGTCGAGATCGACCATGAACACGGCTGGACGGGGCAGCCGTGGATCGCCCACACCCTTGCCGAGGTTCGCGGGGGCGGCTGGACCCGGGGGCCAAGAGATTTCCGCGGGGTGGCAGACGCGACGATGGAGGACGGAAACCCCAACGGTTTCTATCTCCTCAAATTCGATGACGTAACGTTGGTCCCGGAGTTCATTCCGTTTCCGTTCGGTGCAGACGCCGCTCAGCGGTTGCGTGTCGTCCTGGATCCGGAGCTCGAGATCGCGACGGATGACGGCATCAATCGGGGCGTCCTACGAGCCGATACCAAGGTGGTAGTCAATCTCTTCGACGGAGGGGAACGCGACAGCGTGGGACTCTCCCTGGACGGTGGCCCGTTCATGCCGATGCGTTATGTAGTGCGAACGGACCCGTTCATGGAAAGAGCCTACCGACGGCTCGTCGGCACTCCCAATGCTTTTCGGACTCCAAAGGCCTCGGCGCACATCTGGGAATTCGACGTGCCGGACAATCTCGAGTCCGGAATACACAGCGTCGTGGTCGAGACCGAGGACGAATTCGGGCAGCGGCAACGAGGGGTTATGACGTTCGAAGTGACTGAATCGGCGCGGTGAGTCAGCCTCGTCCCAGGCCCGTTGATGGAAACGAAAGCCTCCCAACGCCTTATGGCCTTGGGGGGCTTCCCGCGGATCCCTTACCGAAAGAGTTCGGCGTTGACCAGGAAATGCGTCGCAATGCTCGCAGCGTAACCGAGGGCGATCGCCCATGTCCACTTGAGGTGCGAGAGGAACGTATAGATCCCTCGCGCCTGGCCCATCACCGCCACGCCTGCGGCGGAGCCCACGGAGAGCATCGAACCCCCGACCCCGGCGGTCAGAGTCACCAGTAGCCACTGGCCGAGACCCATGTCCGGACTCATCTCGAGTACGGCGAACATCACCGGGATGTTGTCGATGATCGCGGAAGCTACGCCCACAATGATGTTCGCCGTCGTTGCGCCCAGCACGCCATACAGATAGTCGGAGCTGATCACCAGATAACCAAAAGCGCCAAGGCCACCGACGCATAACATGATCCCGTAGAAGAACATGAGCGTATCCCACTCGGCACGTTCGAGATTTCGATAAATGTCGTAATGGCCCTGCGTGTCTTTGCGCACATCGACCGCGGCCGCTTCCAGCGACAGTGCCGTGTCGTCGAACTCCCCTTCCAGCGGGTTGGCGAATCGCCGTGTACGCTCCTGCAGATGGTAGCCGTAGAGCTTGAGGAACCCTAGCCCGGTCATCATACCAACGACCGGCGGCAGGTGGAGCAGGTTGTGCGACAACACGGCCATCGAAATGGTCAGCAGGAATAGGCCGACGACGACCCACGCGCCGTATCGCAACTCCGCCTTCTCGGTCACCGGCTCCGGCTGCGTTCCCGGCACCGCGAAGGAGATGATGAAGGCAGTAACGAGCCAGTTGACGATCGACGGAATGACCAGTGCGAAGAACTCGGTGAACTCGACTTGCCCGTTTTGCCAGACCATCAGCGTCGTAATGTCTCCGAACGGGCTGAAGGCACCCCCCGCGTTGGCGGCGACAACGATGTTGATGCAAGCGATCGCGATGAAGCGGTGATTACCCCCGCCTACCGCCATGACCACGGTAGACATGAGAAGTGCTGTGGTCAGGTTGTCCGCGATGGGTGACATGAGGAAGGAAATCATGCCGGTAATCCAGAAGATCTTGCGCAAGGAAAAGCCCTGGGAAACCAGCCAGACGCGGAGTACGTCGAACACTCCCCGCTCCTCCATCGTGTTGATGTAGGTCATCGCCGCCAGAAGGAACAAGAAGAGTTCAGCAAACTCGAGCAGATCATGGCGGACGCCCTCCGCGATCAGTTCGGTCTCTCCGGCCTGCGTGAATGCGATTCCGACGAGCGCCCAGATCAGGCCTGCGGCAACCATTACCGGCTTCGACTTCCGCAGGTGAATCATTTCCTCGCTGATCACCAGCACGTAGGCGAGCACAAACAGCACGAGAGCCGTAATGCCGGCCCAGTGCGAGGTGAAATCGAGTTGGACGAGCTCAGCCTGGGCCGCCGCCGGGGTCGCAGATGTCAGGAGGGCGGCCAGGCCGGCGAGGGTGATCAGGGCTATTGATTTGGCCAACAAGTTATAACGGCGTCGCGGGGCGAGGAATGCCCCGCCCGACCAGGAGTCCGTCGCCGCCCAGCGTGATTCTGCCCATACCATGAGCGAATGGGGTTCAGGGGGTCGGCGGGTCGCATCCAATCGGCCCGGATTCGTCGATCCAGGGGCCGGCGATCCATGGCCAGTTCCGATCGAGTGTCCTGTCGATTATCCTGTCGATCGTCCCGCGCTGCAGCTTCAGCGGCTGCTGGACACTTCGCCCGACAAGCCCAGAACCAAAGCCGTAGCAGAACCTGTATCATCGCTGGCCGGCGTCCACCAGCGCACGTCTCATATCTGTAGCGTGGTGAGATCCCCCACACTCCCTGGCGTGGGTTTCCCCCCATCGCCACGACCCGCCAGGCTCATACTAATGCATACTTCACCATTTTTCCGAAGAATCGACAAGGGATAGATGATGATGACCCTCCGCACGACGTCCCATCGACTCATTCTCGAGGCACGGGCTTCGAGCGCGGTGATTTTTGTCGCCCTTGCAGCCGCCACACTGCTGTGCGTGCCCGCGGCCGGGACAGCTCAAGATGAGCACCCTCAGTATCACCTCTACGCGGCCGAAGACTTCGGCATCGATCCCACCGACGTGACCTTCAACAAGCACATCGCGCCGATCCTGGAGCGGAGCTGCGTGCAGTGTCACAGCGTGGGTGGGGCGGCTCCGATGGCCTATACGAGCTATCAGGACGTGAGGCGGTATGCCAGGAGGATCAAGGAGAAGACCGCGATCCGGGACAGGATGGGTGCGATGCCGCCGTGGTACGCGGAGAAGGACATCGGTATCCAGCACTACCTGCAGGATCCGTCGCTGACGGACGAGGAGCTGGCGTTGATCCAGGCGTGGGCCGACAACGGGACGCCGGAAGGCGACCCGGCGGACCTGACGGCGCAGCTCGACGTGGCGGGCGAGAGTGGCTGGGCCATCGAGCCCGATCTGATCGTGGAGTCCGGGGAGATCTTCCTGGAGGGCGGGGCCCCGGACTGGTGGGGCGAGATCGAGCCCGTCGCGATTCCGCTCGAGCAAGATCGGTATGTGAAGTCGTTGCAGATTCGCGAGATCAATGACGTGCCCAGGGAGGGTACCGGCCGGGAAACCGTGGGAGGCCTGTGGATCGTCCATCACCTGATCTACCGCACCGAGATCCCGGGAGGGTCTCGGAGCGATATGGTCTCCTGGCCGGTCCACGAGGTCGGCCGGAACCCGGACTTCTTCGACGAGGATGCAGCCCCCCTGTTGAAGGTCGGCTCCCAGATCGCGTCCGAGTCGGCCCACCTCCACTCCACGGGCATCGATACCCGCGCACGTCTGCAGTTCGGGTTCGAGTTCTACCCGGAGGACTACCAGCCGGAGTACAGTAGGGCGAGGCTGGGCCTCGGGGACGGCCTGAACATCTCGGTGACTCCGCTACGGGACGATCAGGAGCTCCACGCATACGAGGTCCTGGAGCAACACACGAAGATCATCAGCTTCGAGCCTCACCTCCACGCCCAGGGCGATCGGATGTGCCTGGAGGCGATCTGGGACGATATGATCGAGACGTTGAGCTGCGTCGGCTACGACCACAACTGGGTGCGGACGTACTCGTTCGCGGACAACTACGAGCCGCTGCTGCCGAAGGGGACCATCCTCCACATCATCGGCTACATGGACAATACGGAGGCCAACTTCAACGTCCCGGATCCGAGAAACTGGCAGGGCTCGGGCAACCGCTCGATCACGAACATGTTCATCGACCTGGGCATGCGAGTGCGGATGACGGACGAGCAGTTCGTGGAATCGATGATAGAGCGGCGAGAAGTGTTCGACGTGGGCCCGAACGATCACATCATCGGGTGCCCACTGTGCCTGGCCGGGATCCCGTTGCTGGAGGAGGAAGAGCCCGAGGGAGAGTCGTCGGACACACCTCAGGCGAATGCCGACGGCGCGGTGAACGATGCCGGCCGTGCGGATGCGACTGCGGCAGACGCCTCGGTCATACGGGATCAGGAGTAGAAGAGTGAGAAACGCCATCAAGAGGACGCGATCGATGGCAAGCCGCGTACCGGGCTCGGCCCTCGTTGTGGCCTTCATCTTGGGCTCGGCCGCCACGGGAGCGGAGGCGCAGCGGCTGAGCTACTCGAAGGGCCAGTCGCTCTATCCGGGCTACGAGGGGTGGCGGGAGAGCCCTGACGGCGGGTACGAGCTGATCTTCGGCTACATGAACCAGAACTGGGAGCAGGAGATCGACGCCCCGATCGGGCCCGACAACCATTTCTCGCCGGGGCCGGCCGATCGAGGTCAGCCGACGCATTTCCTGCCGCGGCGCAATCGATTCACGTTCATCGTGCCCGTGCCCGCATCCTTCGGCGAGGACGACGAGCTGATTTGGACCTTGCGGGCGAACGGCAAGGAGCACGTCGCGTACGGCACGATCCGTGAGGATCTCTACATCGATAATATCGTGATCATGTCGGAGACCGGCGCGCTGGGTGCCGGATCGAGCAGTGCAGCGGTCCGGGCGAATGTGCCACCGACGATCGAGCTCGAGGGGGGAATGGAGCGCCACGCGCGGGTCGGCGAGCCGCTGACGCTGGCGGCAGTCGTCACCGACGACGGCCAGCCGGACATGTCGAGCGTCCGAGCGGCCGTGGAAGAGGCGGAGGCCAGTGGGAGTGGGGAGGCGGACGCGGAGCCCGACGCGCCACCCACGGCGCGGGAGCTCTTGGCGCGCGCGCTGCGATCGCCGACGGGGACGGTTACAGTGAGCAAGCGGGTGAACCTGCACTTCACATGGTTCGTCTACCGGGGCTCCGGCGAAGGCGTGGAGTTCGATCCTCCCCAGGTGAAGCCCTGGGAGGACACGAGGGCTTTTGCCAACTCGCCCTGGGCGATCCGATGGGTCCCCCCGGAGATTCCGGAGGACGGACGGTGGGTGAGCGAGGTCACGTTTTCCGAGCCGGGGACCTACATCCTGCGAGGAAGGGCCGACGACGGAGGACTCTATTCGGACGTGGAGGTTACGGTCCGCGTAGGGGGTGCCGTCCTCTGAGGCTTGGGTGGGGCTCGTGTCCCCTGGCAGCCAAAAGGGACCGCCTTTACGTTCCCCGAGAACACCGCGGCCCGAGTGCCGCCGGCAAGATATGCCAAGAAAGGTTTGGCCGAACGCCTCGTCTCGAGGAGGGAGATAGAACGATGAACTACGCTCGCAACGTCGCGCTCTCGCTGACCGCTGTGGGCCTGTTGGCGCTGCCGGTCCACGCTGCGGCACAGGAGCAGCAGCCCGAGCCCATGGGCTTCTTCATCACGAGCGTGGGGATCGGGAACGGTGGTAACCTCGGAGGCCTCGAGGGCGCCGACGCGCACTGCCAGAGCCTCGCTGCGGCGGTTGGGGCCGGTAACCGTACCTGGCGTGCCTACCTGAGCACGCAGGCGACGGCCGACGCCGCGGCCGTCAATGCCCGTGACCGGATCGGTTCCGGACCCTGGGCGAATGTCAACGGCCTCATCATGGCCACCAGCGTGGAAAGCCTCCACTACGACAATTCGAATTTCAACTGGCAGTACACGCTGGACGAGAACGGCAATCAGTTCGTCTCACGCATCGACGGGGATCCGGATACTTCCGAGCACGATGTACTCACCGGCTCGCAAATGGATGGCACCGCAATGCCTGCGGGCCAGGACCAGACATGCAACAACTGGACGAGCGGCAGCGAGGGGGGCGCCAGGGTAGGCCATGCCGACCGCTACTCCTTCACTACGCCGGGCTCGTCCTGGAACTCCGCCCACGGCACGCCGGGCTGTACGCAGGAGAACCTCATTAGCACCGGAGGCGCCGGTTTGTTTTACTGCTTCGCGCTGTGATGGCTTAACGGCTGCTGCTCCTCGCCGGCTCGTGAGCGTCCGACCCTAGGAAGCGGATCAACTCGGCGTTCACGATTTCCGGCACCTCTTCGTGCGGGTTGTGCCCGACACCGGGGATCAGGAAGACTTCGGCGTTGGGCAGAACGTCCACCGCGTGCCGCGCGTTCGCAGGAAAGTTGGGTCCGTCGACTTCCCCGCCGAGGATCAACGTCTTCGTCTGGATGTGGGGCCAGTCGTCCACGACCGTATCCATCCCACGCAGGTTGCCACCGAGCGACCGCACATAGGCGAGCCGCGGGTAGTCACCGCTGAGGCTTTGGCCGTACCGGATACGGATGTGATCGATGAACTCGGGTTTCCAGTTCACGTAGCGGCGCGTATCCGTGCGAACCGCTGATGCGTAAACGCTCAGCGGGTCCGGCGCGGCGTTGATCTCCCCGGTGAAGGGCCGATAGCCCCGTCCAGCGCGGCCGTCGGTCAGGCCGATCTGGTTGACCGTCACGAGGTGCGTCGTCATCTCCGGATAGAGGAAGGCGAAGCGGGTGGCCATCTGGCCGCCGATCGAGTGGCCGACGATGGCTGCCTGGGAGATTCCCAGGTGCTCCAGGAGTTGCGCCGTGTTGGAAGCGTGCAGGCTCATGCTGTACGGAAGGATGGGCTTGGAGGACTTGCCCCACCCGAGCCGGTCCTTCACCACGACCCGATACCCTTCGTTACGAAGAGCCTCGATCTGCTCCTTCCAGTACCACCCGTAGTAGCTCCCTCCGTGGAGGAGTACGACCGTCCGACCGTTCGGCGGCCCGACCGGCGACACGTCCATATAGGCGATCCGGACGTCCTGGCCAAATAGCTGCAGGTTCAGGAACTCTACTGGGTGCGGATAAGTGATCTCCTCCATATTGATCGAGATGGGGCCCCAGTCCGCTGGCGGTTGGGCCGGCGGCGACTGAGCCTCGAGCGCGACGGGGGCGACCCCCAAGGCCAGTGACAGCGAGAGCACCCTAACGAGGCGGGGGGCCCATGTACGTGCGTTGGTCATCGTTCCTCCGTGGGCATGGTCTGGCGGACGGGACGCGTAGCAATCGCTGGCGGTGCCCGCGCGGAATGCCGATGATAATAACAGCCTGGTTTTGGACGAGCGAGAGCATCGGGGATCTTCACGAGTTATTGGTCAGCTTGCGATCCCCGTCCGGGGTTGGCATCCTGCGGCGGCAGTCGGCGGCGATAGACCCGGCGCCGCGGGTTACTTGGGATCAACGAGAACTCTAGAGCCCGAAAGACATGATTAACCACATACCGGCACTTCTCGCGGGAACACTCATTCTCAGTTTGGCATTGGCCTCACAGGCTGCGGAGGCTTCACAGAGCACACCGGAGCAAGAGACGCTGTCGGAACTGCCTACGACCGACTGGCTGACCAACGGCGGGGATCTCTTCAACCGAAACTTCTCGGCATTGACGGAGATCAACACCGAAAACGTCGATCGACTCGGTCCGGTCTGGCGTACTCATCTAGAGGAGTCCGGCGTCGGCGCGAAGTATTCCGGGGAGGCGCAGCCCATCGTCCATGACGGGGTCATGTACATCATCACCGGCGCCGACGATGTCTTCGCCCTCGACGTTCAAACCGGGGAAATCTTGTGGCGCTACTCGGCTGATCTCACGAACGAGATTTCGACGATCTGTTGTGGATGGACCAGTCGCGGGGTGGGTTTTGGCGAAGAAAAGATCTTTGTGGGACAGCTCGATGGCGTGTTGAAGGCGTTGGACAAAGACAGCGGCGAAGAGGTCTGGTCCATTCAAGCCGAAGCCTGGGAAGAAGGCTACACCATCACGAGCGCACCTCGGTATTTCCAAGGCATGGTGATCACGGGTTTCGCAGGTGCTGAATATGCGGCCCGAGGGAGAGTGAGAGCATACAGCGCGGACGACGGGAGCTTGCTGTGGACGTTCTATACCGTCCCGGGCCCCGGCGAATTCGGCCACGATACCTGGCCCGCCGACAACGATGCCTGGCGAACCGGCGGAGGAACGGTCTGGCACACGCCCGCGATCGATCCGGAGCTGGGCATGATCTACTTCTCGACCGGCAACCCGGGCCCCGACTATAACGGCGCCGTGCGCGCCGGGGACAACCTGTTCACCGTGTCCATCGTGGCGCTCGATGTCTACACGGGTGAGTATCGTTGGCACTTTCAAGAGGTCCATCACGACATCTGGGACTACGACGCACCCAACCCCGTCGTCTTGTTCGACCTGGACTACGACGGCGTGCCGCGCAAAGGCCTAGCCCAGGCCGGCAAGACGGGGTTCTTGTACATCCTCGATCGCACGAACGGTGAACCGCTGGTCGGTATAGAGGAGAGACCGGTTCCGCAGGAACCCCGCCAGGCGACGGCCGCCACGCAGCCCTATCCCGTTGGCGAGCCCTTTGTTGCTCAAACATTGGATGTAGCGCCCGAGGGGTATCAGCTCATCAACAACGGCGCCATCTTCACGCCGTTTTGGGATGAGCCGGTACTGTTGCGCCGGGGCGACGCCAATTGGCCTCCCAGCACCGTAGACCCCGAGAGAGGGGTGATGTACATCTGCGCCGGGGAGCGGCAGGCGGCGTATTCCGTCAGGCCGGATCTGGAACAAGTGGAGCCCGGCACCCCCTACAGCGGTGGCAGCATGCGTTTTGCGCCCATCCCTACGACCGGTATCGTTTCCGCAATGGATCTGCGCACCAATCGAAAGGTGTGGAGCCAGCGCTGGCCCAGTCGCTGTTACAGCGGCCTGGTGGCCACGGCAGGCGACCTGCTGTTTGCCGGCCGTAACGACGGCCGTTTAACCGCGCTGGACGCCCGTGACGGTTCCAAGCTGTGGGAGTTCATGACCGATGCGGGTGTAAACGCACCGGCCACCGTATTCGAGCACGACGGCAAGCAATACGTCGCAGTCTTTTCTGCAGGTAACCGGTTGGCCAGAACCGATCGGGGAGACAGCGTATGGTTGTTCGCCCTTCCGGATGGCTAGCGGGAATGCACCATTGAACCGCGACATGCCCAACCGGAATCGTCTGGGGCGTTAAAGGCTCCTTCCCTCCCTACTCGATGATGAGGGTCCGGGGCAACTGCAGGTTGTGCTCGAGGAAGGTCAGCTTGGTCTCCAGCTCCTCGGCGGTCGGCTGCACCTTGCCGTTGATGTCGGTCACCCGCGAGGTCACAGTGTGCTCGCCCGGGGTGGCGCCGTTCCACGTGTAGTTGAAGAACTTCCACCCGTATGTCTCGCCCGTCGTCGCGGGGTCGAGCGTCGCCGGCCGCCACGGGCCGTCGTCCACCCTCACCTCGACCGACCGGATCGGTGTGCCGTCGTGCAGCACCACGCCGAACACGTTGTGCTGGCCGCCGCTCTCCCGGGTCACCCGCGCGATGAACGACTTCAGCTGCATCTTGCTGATCGCAGTCTCTTTCCACTTCATCTCGCCGTTGACCATCTCGCCCTTAAGGGTCCGGTACCAGCGGGCCTGGTACTTGCCGAGGTACTGTTCCTCCTGAACGTGGATCTCGGAGACCCACTTGACGTTCGGCGCACCGTACCACCCGGGGATGAGCAACCGGAGCGGACGCCCCTGATGCGTGGTGAGCGGCTCGTCGTTCAGTGAGTAGGCCAGCAGCGGCTCGTCCGACAGGGCCTGGTCCCGTTGGAGGCTACGGCCGTACTGCTGGTCCACGGTGTACGAGCTTCCCCGGAACTGCACCTCCTCTTCGCCATGGTCGGCACCAAGAAAGACAAACTCACGGGCCTCGGGCTGCACCCCGGCCCGCTCCAGGACCGCCCGCAACGGGACGCCCCGCCAGCGGCCGTTGCTCGAAAGACCGTTCACCGGACCGCGATTCCCCGAGCACTCGAACCCGAAGACGAGTTCCCGGCTGGGCATCGCGCGTAGCTCGGCGAGCGAGAGCGACAACGTCCGGTCCACGAGTCCCGACACTTGCAGTCGGTACGTCGCCGTGTCGATGTCGGGGTGCCCGTAGTGCTGCGTCGTGAAGAACTGGTCGCTCGGGGTGATGACCCCGTCGATCCCGCGGATATCGATGATCCGCCGATCCGGCGTGCGCTCCAGCACGATGGTCTCGGGCAAGTCGGTGAAGCGCACCACGGTCTGGTCTTCCGTGAGGGCCGGAAACGCCCATTCCGGTAGGCCGAGGACGCCCAATCCCGCCAGAGCGACGCTTCCTTTGATCATGTCACGACGGGTAGTCTGCTTTGTCATGTCGGGTTCCTTTCGAGGAACGTTTTCGTTGCGCATCAGAGTATGAAGCGGCGGCCGCCGTCGGCCCTGTGGCCCCGCGGAATGCTGTCACGGGGCCATGCGCGCCTGCGAGGCCGGTCGCGCCGCAACCCTCCGTGGCTCAGAATCCGCTTTTCGGGCACCGGTAGTGAGTCAAGGGGTTACCCCTGGTTCCCTCTTGTACGTCCAGAAGATGTCAGCGGCACCTAAAGAATTGTCGGTTCTACCCGAGAACCAGGCCATGGTCTGGTCATCCGGAAGTAGAGCAGGGCACATGTCGGCGCTCGCGGTGTTGATCGACGACCCGAGGTTCACCGCAGGATCCCAAGCATCGGGTCCCGTCTCGCCGGCCACATGCTTGGAGGCCCATAGGTCCATGCCGCCGAATCCACCAGGTCTGCCCGAGGTGAAGTACGCCCAGCCGTCCTTGTCTTCCATGAAGTGGAATTCCTGGGCCGCCGTGTTGATGTTCGGGCCCTGATTCACGGGGTCCTGCCAGCCTCCGTCCGCGTCCTGCTGTGAGCACCAGATATCGGAGCCCCCGTAGCCGCCTTCCCTCGATGAGGCGAAACAGAGAGTCTCGCCATCCTGGAGCAACATCGGGCAGTGCTCGTTCCCGGCGTCCGTGCTTATCGGGAAGGGCACCAGCTCCGGCTCGCTCCATTCCCCGCCGACTTTATGGGTGACGAACACGTCGTTGGCGTTGCGGGGAGTGGTCGTGGCGAGCCTGTCGGACTTGAAGAAGATCGTGTTCCCGTCCGGTGTGATCCACGGTTCCCTGTCATCGCCCAGTCGTAACGGATCGACGTCCGTGGCAGGCGCTGCGTTCACGGGGATTCCCATGTTCACGGGCGTATTCCACTGACCGGTCTCTTCGTTGAACGTCGCGATGTAGAGATCCTTCGGATCTCCAGGCGCTACCGCCAGATCCTGCCGATCGGTGGTAAACACCATGGTTCCATCATCGGAAAAGGCGAGCTCACCTTCAGACCACATTGTATTGATGGGGGAGCCCATGTTATGCACTGCAAGCTCTACCCAGCTCGGTCCACCGGCGTCTGCTTGCAGGGTGGCGTCCGGCTGCGCAGCCGGAGGCGCCTCATCCGTCGCGCACCCGGCCGCGAGAACGCCGGCGAGTGCACCCGTCATCCAGAATCTCGTTTGCGTCATTTACGCCTCCCAGTCCTCACCACGCGGGTCGTTTCAAGCCCCCTCGGCAACCGCCACGTCTGGTGGCGAACGTCCAACTTCTGAAGTGCGCGGGTTCTAGACAGAGATACGTTCGGGCCACCGCGTGACTGCCGGATATCGAGTCTTCGCTCACCGAGTCTACGCCACGCGGACGCTGCGCGTCAAACCTCCCAGGCGCGCCTAGCACAGTCGAGAGCCCCCCACTGCCCGTGCGCATCTAGGTGTTACGAACGTAGGTTCCACCATCCGTTCATCTCGTCCAGGAGGAATACCATGCTTCGAGGAGCGACCGCCCTCGTCCTTTCTGTTGCGATCGTCGCTTGCCAGCCGTCCGTGCCCCAGGCTGACGCCGCGCCTCTCTTCCAACAGTCCGCCGCTCCGGAGTACATGAATCCCAACCCCCGGGCGCCATATTCCGAGGGAGTTCGGTACGGGGGACTGCTCTTCTTGGCTGGAAAGACCGGAGGAGGTGGAGATCCGGGTGTTCAGCCCGAGACTCGCCGTGCCCTGGAGTCCATAGCAGACGCACTGGAACGTTTCGGGTCCTCCATGGACCGAGTCGTGAAGTGCACCGTTTTTCTGGCCGATATGGCGGAGTGGGGCGCCATGAACCAAGTCTACGCGGAATTCTTCCCCGAGAACAAGCCCGCGCGAACGGCCGTTGGCATAAGTCTCTCAGGAAACACCCGTGTAGAAATCGAATGCATAGCTGCCGCATGATGCGTGAGCCACGGACGGTCAGTGACTTGACGTTGAAACACGCGACGGTTCTGTTGGCTTCCATGCCCATGACACGCACCGTCGTCGTGCCGCTTGGCTTGCTGATGGTCGGCCTCGGTCTGAGCGGAGTCCCGACCCAGGCGCAGTTCCGCCAACCGAAGGCCGAGCTGACGCCCGTGGTCCAACAGCAGGCGATCCAGCCTGGTCAGACCGTGACAGTCGAACTGGGAGTCGAGCTTCCAGAGGACATTCACGTGCAGTCGGACAATCCGCGGGACCCCTATGTCATTCCGACTGTCCTCACCTTTACGCTGCCCGAGGGAGTCACGTTAGAGGAGATTACCTATCCGGCGTCCACCGATTTCCTCCTGGAGGGGTGGGAGGAGCCGCTGGCGGTCTTCGATCACGAGTTCACGATCGAGGTGCGACTGGTGCTGGACGCGGATGTGCCACCTGGCGAGATGGTCCTGCCAGGGAGCCTTCTATACCAGGCGTGCGACGACAAGGTCTGTTTCGCCCCGACGACCGCGGCCGTCGAATGGCGTATACGCGTCGAAACGGCGGAAAACCACTAGTGGCCCATGGGAGGGTGCACATGAGACACCTGAAAATGTTGCGGATATGGTTCCTGCTGATCTGTCTGGTCACGCCGTCGGCTCTGTTCGGCCAGTCGCGCAGCTTCGTTTCGGAAATGAGCGATCTGGCATGGGCGGAAGAAGTCGATAGCGCCAGAGCCCTTCTCGAGGCCAGACGGGTCGATGGCGAGCAACCGACCGCAGAATGGCTCGCTGCGGCCTCATGGCTGGCGCGTGGGGCGAGCTTCGCCGAGCGGTGGGACGTCGCGGAGCGGTATGCGAGCGAAGCCTACGAGGGCAGCCTCGCATTGTTGAAGGAGCGAACCCTCGACGCCGAACGCTTCCTGCCCACCGCCCTCGGGGCCGGGATCGAGGTGCTGGGTCACACGTACGACGCCCAAGGAGACCGCGCCCGGGCTGTCAACTTTCTGAGTGACGCGCGGCAAGAGTTTGCGGGCACGTCGATCGAAACCCGAATTCAGAAGAACTTCCTCTTGCTCAGCTTGGAGGGGAAGTCGTTTCCTGTTCTCGAGGTCGACGACTACATCGGTTCACCGCCACCGACGCCGGATGAGCTGAGAGGCAAAGTCGTGTTGTTCTTCTTCTGGGCCCATTGGTGTCCGGACTGCAAGCGGCAGGAGCCGGTGCTGAGGGAACTGTACGAAGAGTATCATGACCAGGGTCTGGTCATCGTCGGTCCAACCCAACTCTACGGGTACATTTCCCGCGGGACGGCGGCGACGCCCGAAGAGGAGCTGGCGTATATCAACGGCGAATACAAGGCGCAGTATCCGATCCCGTCGTGGATGGGTGTACCGATTAGCGCCGACAATTTCCTCAACTTCGGCGTCAGCACGACGCCGACGCTCGTCCTCGTCGATCGCGATGGCATCGTTCAGCGGTACAACCCGGGCGACTTGAGTCACGAGGACCTGGTCGCACTCATCGAACCCTTGCTCGAGTAGCCGGCTCAGTCCCGTGAGCACTTAGATCAACAAGGGTTCAATCTCAGCCATCACCCGAGCAAAGGAGGGATGATTGAGTACCCCTCACGAAAGCGCACAGTCCTTGATGCAGCTCTTCGACCTTCGTCGTGACGAGAAGCTACGTGAAGCCAGAGTCTGGGTGGCCAGCTCATTCAACCCGCAGTCGGTTGAGGACTTTGCTGCGATCACGAAGACCGAGGAGTATACCTACTTCCGAATGGTCTCCGGCTATTGGGAGATGGCCGCCTCGTTCGTGGTGGCCGGCGCGATCGACTCGGAGATGTTCCAGGCGGTGAGCGGCGAGATGCTCGTGCTGTATTGCAAGGTCGAGCATATGATCGACGAGCTTCGCAAGGGCGTCGGCCAACCGAGCCTGCTCAAGTACGTCCAGGAGGTCGTGGATGAGTGGCCAGGTGCCAAAGACCGCATGGCGAGCATGCGCGAATACTTCTCGAGCCAGGCGGCGGCAGCGAGCGGATGACGCGGAGCCCGGGGATCCGAGGGGTCGGTTGGGCACCAGCCGCCTCAACTCCTCGAACCAATTCTCGACCAAGATGAGTCCGGCGTGCCCCTTATCCGGGGGGGGGGGGTGCCTGCTGGGGGTGGTGGTCCGTTGCGGGGCCGGGATCAGAGGACTATTTGATAAGAGTGCCGTTCACTTGTCGTAGATCCTGCTGGATTGGAGGGTGAAATGAGCAGTCGTGCGCTACTTCTCGCCGTTCTTTGTGCGACCGCCGCGCCGGGCGTCGTCTCGACCGCGGCGGCGCAGAACAGAGCTTCCAACGCCGGCCAGTGGGAAGTCCCCAGAACACCCGACGGCCATCCGGATCTTCAGGGGAACTGGACGAACCAGTCCATGACTCCCTTCCAACGTCCAGAGGGCCAGGGTCCGGTTTACACACCGGAAGAGGTCGCTGAGATAGAACAGGGTCATGTGGACCGCACCGTCCGTGGCGCCCAGCCGAGCAACCCGGATCGTCCGCCACCGCCACCCAAGGAGACCATTTCGGCCGTGGACTCGTACAACGACGTCTTTTTCGAGAGGGGATCCCAGGTGGCGGTAGTCTACGGAGAACCCAGGACCTCGCTCATCACGTTTCCATCCAACGGCCGGCTTCCCGCGCTTTCGCCAGAGGGCGAGAGACGGCGGCAGGAGCGCCGGGATGGCAGGAGTAACTTCGGCCAATACGACCACCCGGAGCTGAGACCACTCGCCGAACGCTGCCTCACTTCATACGGTTCACCGGCCGGCCCCCCGATGATCCCCAACGGCGGTTACAACAGCAACTACACGATCGTGCAGACCCCGGATCACATCATGATCATGACGGAGATGGTCCACGACGCTCGGATCATCCGCATGGGTGACGGCCCGCGGCTGCCTCCACACATACGTCCGTGGATGGGAGACTCGTGGGGCCACTGGGAGGGTGATGTGCTCGTGGTCGAGACCACCAACCTCCATCCCCTGCAGCCATACTCCTCAGCAGATATGAAGGTGACCGAGCGATTCAGCCGGATGAGGGAGGATGCCATCCTCTACGAGTTCACGGTCGACGACCCGTCGACCTACTCGGAGTCATGGGGAGGTCAGATCCCGATGACGGCGATGCCCGACCAGCTCTACGAGTACGCCTGTCAGGAGGGCAATTACGCGCTCTCGGCCGTTTTGAGCGGTGCGCGTTATCAGGAGAGGATGGAAGCGCAGGGGACGAGCGACTCTAGGGGTAATTGAGGGCGGCTCCAGCACCCATTGGTGGACATAGAAGCCCTGCTCGGTCGTAGGTGACCGGGCAGGGCTTCTTTTGGTGCGTGGACCTGCCCCCCCAGGTCAGCGAGGGGATCTGACGTGCTAGGGCAGGCGGTATGCCAACAGCTCGCCGGACAGGCCGCCGCCACTCGTGGCGACGACGATGTATTGCTGGCCGTTCACCTGATAGGTCATCGGCGACCCGCTCTGCGGAGCCCTCATGTAGACGGCGCCGACCTCTTCGCCGGTCGCCTTGTCATAAGCGCGCAGCATCGCGCCCTCCTCGCCGGTCTCGGTCGTGTAGAGACCGGACTCGCCGGCGACGATCACGGTCCTGGTGACCAACACACCGACGCGGCCGGGCCAGCCGGTTCGCCCGATGTCCATGCCGCCAAGCAGCTCATGGTTCCGGATGTTGTCTGGTGCTTCGCCGTGTGGAATCTGCCACGCGATGTCGCCGGTGTTCATGTTGATGGCGGTGATGCGGCCCCATGGTGGCTTGATCATCGGGAACCCCTGGATGTTCGTCGAAGCATCACGCGCCTCGACACCCTCAGGGCGGCCCCGGATGAAGTCCATGTCGGAGCGGTCCGGGTCATTGATCATCCCGAGCGCGCCGATCTGGGTCTTGGTGTAGATGTAGAAGAAGCCGGTCTCTGGGTCGGCCGATCCGCCTTGCCAGTTCACGCCGCCGGTCGAGCTGGGTAGCTGGAGGGTGCCGAGGCTCCCGCCGGCAAAGGCTTCGGTGGGCGGGTCGTACAGCCATCCGATCGTGTATCTGGAGTAGATTTCCTCGGCTCGCGCCAGCAGCTCGGGTGTGTAGTCGACCAGGTCTTCGGGGCCGAGGTCGATCTCGTCGACCGGTGGCGGCAGGGTCGGGATCGGCTGGGTCGGTGAATACCACTCACCCGGCACGTCACCCTGTGTCACCGGCACTTCCGGAATGGGCCACACCGGCTCACCCGTCTCCCGGTCGAGCACGAACATGTACGACTGTTTGGTTGGCACGATCACCGCCTTGATGTCGCGCCCGTCGACGGTGATGTCCAACAGCACCGGCGCCGCGGGCAGGTCCCAGTCCCAGATGTCGTGGTGGACCGTCTGGTAGTGCCAGACTCGTTCCCCCGTGTCGAGGTCGACCGCGACGACGCTGCCAGAGAACAGGTTGTCGCCGGGGCGATGCCCACCGTAGTAGTCGCCGGTGGGCGCCTCGACCGGGAAGTAGACCATGTTCAGCTCGGGGTCGATGGTCATCTGGGCCCAGACCCCCGTGTTCCCGGTGTAGGTCCAGGAATCGTCCAGCCACGTATCGTTCCCGAACTCCCCAGCGTTGGGAATCGTGTGGAAGATCCATTTCCGCTCACCGGTCCGGACGTCGTAGCCGCGGACGTAGCCTTTGACGTTCGTCCGCGACGCCGGCGCGCCGCCCGGTCGATGTGCCGCGCCGATAATGATCGTGTTGCCCGCGACCACCGGCGCCGCGTGCAGCCCGATTTCGGACGTGGGTTCGAGATCCTGATCGATGTCTTGCTTCAGGTCGACGATGCCGGCGTCGCCGAAGCCCTGGATCCGGGCACCCGTCCCGGCGTCGAGGGCGACCAGCTGGTAGCCGGGTGTGACATACAGGATGACGCCATCCCCACCGTCGTCCCAGTACGCGAGCCCGCGGCCGGACAACGTGCGCGGGGCCTCTTCGCCCCGCTCGCCCTCGTCGAGCCGATGTATCCAGAGCAATTCTCCCGTCTCGGGGTCGAGCGCGACCACGGAGCGTCGAGTGCCGGCCGTCGAGTAGAGCATACCGTTCACCATCAACGGCGTGGACTGGAAATTCCTCTCCGGTCGCGGACCGAGGTTATCGGTGCTGAATCGCCACGCCAGCTCCAAATCGTTGAAGTTCTCTGCCGTGATCTGGTCGAGCGGCGAGTAACGCTGATGCGTGAGGTCGCCGCCGTACGACGGCCACTCGCCGTTTGCGGTTCCCGGCTCTTGGGCCGCCGCCGTCAGCGCGACGCTCAGCAGCGCCACTGTCAGGGAGGTCTGGGTAAGCTGCGATAGCAATCTCATGAATCGTCCCTCATCGGTTCGGGCCTGCGTTACACGACCACGGACGGACACTCACACACGACCGGCTGGCCTCGAGCGGAGAGTCCGTGGGAATCTGATCCAGCCATGATACTCGGTTTAGTTGTTTTCCGCGCCTTCGACGATCCAAGACCGGAGGAGCTCGAGCTCCTCGGGAGGCATCGGATCCCCCTCCCTGGGCATGTCACCCGAGGCGACCATATCGATGATGAGGCTACCGTCCAGGTCTCCTGCTTCGATCACGGGTCCGTACTCGGAGCCGGCCATCGCACCCTCGTAAGTCGAGAGGTCGAGGCCCGACTCGGGGTCCGGCCCGCCGTGACACTCCGTGCAGCGGGCCTGGAAGATCGGCGCGATCTGCGCGGCGAAGCTCACGGGGCCTTGGGTCCCGGAGTCGACGGTGCCAGGGGCAGATGAGCCGGCGGCGCACCCTTGAACGATGAGCGCGATGCCGATCGGCAGCGCGATGGCAGAAAAGAACTCGGCGCGTAGCAGCATGTTCGAAACGTTTCCTCCGGCGGCACATAGGCCCGCCACTGAAGACAGTCTGGTCCGGTCACCGAGCCCACGAACGGCGAATCATATGGCGTAGGTTCTGCTAGACGCAAACGATCCGAGGGCGTCGCCAAACCTTCGACGAGCATGCGCTGCTCGATCGGCTGTTAACCAAGCAGCCTTCCGATCCGTCTCTCGGATAGGCGTACACCTCGACGGGCGCCCTTCACTTTGACCGAGGTCTCGACGATGGAAGGAGTCTTAGCGGTCGGCGGCGGCTTCGCCACCATCATGTTTGTGGTCTGGGCGCTTCTCCACTCTATCCTGCGGTGGAGGGAGATCACCCGCGACACCCGGATCATGACACAGCTCGCGGCGCAGGTGCGAAGCGGCGAAGAAGTTGCGACGTTTTTGGAGTCGCCTTCGGCGCACGCGCTCTTCGACCGCACGGTGGATCGACGAACGCTCGTCCTCGAGCGGATGCTCCGCGCCCTGCAGTCCGGGGTCGTGCTGGTGGTCATGGGCATCGCGATCTTCGTGATTCGCACCCAGTTCACGGACGACGAAGCGCTGGCTGCTTTGGTGTTCGGCACGTTGTCTCTTGCCCTGGGGGCAGCGTTCCTGTTGGCGGGTGGTCTGACCTATGTGCTTTCGCTACGCTGGGGGCTCTTGAAAGAGAGTTGAGGGCGACTCCGGGCCGGGGACATGACCGACGGCGAATTCGAGCGCTTCCACGCGGAGACGGCGGGGCCGCTGCACGCGTATCTGGCGAGGGTCGGCGGAGGCGCGGCGTTGGCCGATGATCTGGTCCAGTCGGCCTACCTCAGATTCCTGGGAGCTCGCCGTCGACCGGAGGACCCCCGGGCTCGAAGGGTCTACCTGTTTCGTATCGCCAGAAACCTGCTGCGGGACGAGTTTCGAAGGCAGGCGAAAGAGCGGGGGCAATCGACTCGATTCGAAGCAGAGGGGGCTCCTGGCGGGGGCGTTGGGCGCCGGGGCGTCGAGAGCGAAGGGGAGGCCCCTGGCCTGACGTGCGAGTCCCGAATCGACGTACGCCGGGCGTTCGAGGCACTGAGCCCCCGTGACCGAGAGCTGCTCTGGCTGGCCTATGTCGTCGGTTTGAGCCATCGGGAGATTGCCGAGGTGGCCCATGTCGGGGAATCCAGCGTGCGCGTGCTGTTGTATCGTGCTCGAAGCCGCTTCTCCGACATCCTCGACGGACGCGGGATAGGCCCCGAGGACCTGGCATGAAGAACTCACTTCCTGGAGAGAGGATGTTGCCGTGAAGGAATGCACCTGGAAAGAGCGAATCGAGTCGGCCGCACGGCGCGATTCGCTCGATGTCGATGAGTCGGCGCACATTCAGACCTGCTTTGATTGTGCCAATCTAGCCGGGATGATTCGGCTTCTGAGGGCCGAAGGGCACGCCGCGGAGCGGTTGGCTGTCGAGCGGGTGCCGTCGGCACGCGCCATTCTGGCGCAGGCACGGCCGCTTCTGGCCAGCGCGGATTTGCGAAGGGTCCTCTGGCCCATCGTATGGCTGGAGCGCGCTGCGGCTGTCTTGGGTTCCCTGGCCGCGATCGTCGCTGCCTGGTGGCTCCTGCAGCGTGCCGGGGATTCGTCGGCCTTCGACGTACTCCGGTCGATCGGCGAGTCGGACGCTTCAGCTACGGGGGCAGACTTGACGTCCGCCGCGATGCTGGTGGCCGCCGTGACCGTGCTGACCGTCGCCTCGTATGGTCTGGTGGGGCTCGCCGGTGCAACGACCCGACGTAGGTGAGAATCCGACGGCAGCCGGGGTGCCTCCCGTACGGGCTTCTCCCCCGATTCTGAAAAGGAGCGGTCTACGGCGCCACCCGGAACGGCGCCGTCGCCAGCTGATCGTCCCACCAGACCGTGAAGTCACCGCCCTGCTGCGTCATGTTCGTAAACGTGATGATGAGCTGGTCGGCCGCCCTGTCGTTGGTCTCCACGGACATGGGGGTGCGCAGGACGTCCCGCTCGTCCGTGTATCCAAACGAGCCCCACAACGCGTTCGGGTTGACCTCCGGAGTGGTCTGCTTCACGCCCCAGGTGGAAAAGATCAACGTCCACTCGTCTTCCGCCAGGTCGGCGAAGACGCTGTATTCGCCGGTCGGGAGCAGCTGGTCGCCGAACATCAAGTTCGTACCGACATAGAAGCGCGTCGACATGTTGGCTCCCAGCCTCCAGACCGGTGACCCGAGGAGAAGGGCGTCCCCATAGGTGTCACCGGACCCGAACATGTTCTCGCGGCCGCGCAGGATCGGGCGACCGTAGTCCACGACGAGCCACCAGCCGCCCTGGTATTGACCCTCGGCGTTGTATCCCCCGCCGACTTGTGTGTGCGCTTCTCCACGCGGGCTCGGCAGACGGGCCTGGCCCTCCAGGCTGATTGGGAGAACGAACAGGAACGCGGCGCAAGTGAGCGCTCGAAGCATAGTCATCTCTCCATGGTACTCGTCCGTGGCTCTCCTCAGTTCGGCAGGCTGAAGACGTACAGAGCGTTCCCATTACTCGGGTGCGTGATCTCGGGCGACACGAGTCTCGGGACGTTGCGTGGGCTCGATCCTCCGAGCGCCGTGGTTACGCCGATATATTGCCTACCGTCGATCGAGAACGATATCGGGTGCCCCTGCACGGACGTACCGAGACGGGTCTCCCAAAGGATGTCCCCCGTCCTGACGTCGAACGCTCGGAATCGGCGGTCCAGATCACCCGCGAAGACGACGTCGCCGGCCGTGGACAGGGTACCTGTCATGAAGGTCGCCCGCTGCTCGTAGCTCCAGACTTCCTCCAGGGTGCTCACGTCGTACGCCCCGAGCTTTCCGAGGTTGCCGTCGGAACCTGGCATCTCGAAGAAGAGACGGGCCGCGCCCGTTCCTCCACTTCCTTCCACGAGCTCGATGGCTCGCGCGTTGTTCTCCAGGCAAGTCTGGCTCAGGGGTGCGATCAGAACCCCCGTGGGCTCGTGATAGCTCATGGAGTGCCAATCCTTGCCCCCGGCGCTGCTCGGACACGCCGGCGTCCATTCGCCGACTTGCGCGTCGATGATGTCGCCTCGGTACGTGATCGCGCCGGTCTCGGGATCGATGTTCGTGAAGGCGTTCTGAAAGACCGTTTCGGTGAATCCCAGGAACTCGCCGGTCACGCGGTCGTTCTTCCATAACACTCCGTGCTTCCCGATCGACAGGACGAGCCGCCGGCCATCACGGTCCACGAGAACGCGCTCGAACACCTCGTCCAGATCCAGGGCTTCGCCCGGGACGTGCTGGAAATGCCACGCGAGCTCGCCGGTGTCCACATCCAGAGCCACGGTGGAGTTCGTGTAGAGCCCGGCATCGAAGACGGACATATGCCGGCTGATCGGCACCCAGGGCTTTGCCTGGGCCGTTCCCCAGTAGGTCAGGTTCAGCTCGGGATCGTAGCTGCCCGTGATCCAGGTCTCGCCACCCTTCCTGAACATGTTGTCGAGCTCGTTCCACGTGTCTCCCCCGGGCTCCCCGACTTCCGCGATCGTATTGAACCGCCACACGAGCTCCCCGGTGTTGGCATCGTGCGCGCTGATGAAGCATCTGGCGTCGATATACCTCGAGCATCCACCCAGTCCGGAGATCACCTTTCCGTCCGCAACGATGGGGCCGCTGGAATTCGAGTTCCCCTCTTGGATCGCGGTTTCCCAGACGGGCTCTCCGGTGCGGGCGTCCAGCGCAACCAATCGCGCGTCGGTGGTCCCCTGGATGATCTTGTCCTGATATATGGCGATCCCTCTCATGTCCTGGCTGTTGTCCGGGCCCGTGGCGTGCTCCCAGATCAAGTCGCCCGTCCTACCGTCCAGAGCCTGGATCACGTTGCCGGGATTGATCAGGTAGATGACGCCGTCGTACACGAGCGGAGCGGGCTCCGAGCTACCGTCGTGCATACTCCACACCCACTCGAGCCGCAGTCCGCCGACGTTGCCCGCGTTGACCTGGTCGAGGGGGCTGTAACTCCAAGCCTGATAGTTGCCCCGCATCATG
>JBDHFN010000058.1:0-20133 GCA_039590375.1 Gemmatimonadota bacterium | reverse complement strand
GGACCCGGAAAATGTGGAAGAGGATGAGGATTTCACGGTGCACTTGAACCCCGAATCACGGACCATCCTCAGGGACAGCCGGGTCGAGCCGAGCGTCGCGTCGGATCCGGCCGATACGACGTATCAGTTCGAGCGCACCGGCTACTTCGTACAAGACGCCGTCGACTCCAAGCCCGAGCACCTGGTCTTCAACCGGATCGTGACGCTCCGGGATGGCTGGGCCAAAGTTCTGACAGCGGCGGCGAGGAGAGCGGAAAGCGCTCAGGCCGAGCCAACCCCCTCTCGGTCAGAGGATGGAGCGAGCAGTGTCCGGGCAGGGCACGAGGGCGTTGAGTCTGGCCGAGACAGCGACGGCGCGAAACCCCCGGCAACCGACCCACGCCCGGAGGATCCCAAGGCCGCTTCGCGGTACGACAGGCTGCGCGAGGAGCACGGCATGGCCGAGAGCGAGGCGTCCGTACTGGCGCAGGACGTCGCGTTGTTCGGGCTCTTCGACGAGGGGTCGAAGCACACGGCGGACGCAACCGGCCTCGCAAAGTGGGTCGTGAACGAGGTGCCCCGTGTTCTCGAGAACCGCCCGGCCGACGCGCTCCTCTTCGGGGGGCGGGAGCTGGCCCGTCTCGTCGAGCTCGTCTCGAAGGGTGAGGTCTCCGGGCGAGCGGCCCGGGACGTGCTCGCGGTGCTCGCCGAGGAGGGCGGAGATCCCGACGCCGTGGTCGAAGCGAGGGGACTGGGCCGCGTGAGCGATGCGTCCACTCTCCAGCCCCTGGTCGCGCGTCTGGTTGAAGCCCATCCGACCGAGGCGCAGGGCTACCGCGACGGCAAGACCGGCCTCCTGGGCTTCTTCGTGGGTCAGGTGATGAAGGAGACCAACGGGGCCGCGGATCCGGAGGTCACGCAGAATCTGCTGCGTGAGGCGTTGACGGGATCGGGCGAGGAATAAAGGCTCTCAACAGCCGTCACGCTCCTAGCACCTCTTCCAATCCCGCTTCCCCCGACCCGTACACGTAGTCCTCGATGGTGCCGTGGATACGCTCCACGGTCTCATCGGAGGGGGGCCGCGTAAACGCGGAAACCGTTATGCAAGTCGCGAAATTCGCCGCGATGGACCAGATGGCCCCATGCACTCCCAACGCGTGGGGTACCGTCACCAGGGTCACGTAGAGGACGGCCAGGCCGACGCCGACCCCGGCGAGCACGCCCGATCTCGTGAACGGGCGCCGGGTCGGGTAGCACACTCCAAGTGTGCCCGGCAACAACTGCAGCGCCCCGGCTCCGGAGAGCGTCACCAGGGTCACGAGGAATCCGAACGTCCGCACCGACAGCACATAGCCGATGATGAGGAGACCGAGAACAATGGCACGTCCGGCCCACACGTAGTGCGCCGGCTCCCGGTCGCGGGCGATGTACCGCTGATAGACATCGCGGGTGAGCACGGTCATGTTCGCGTGTAGGATCGAGTCGAGCGTCGACATGGCGGCGGCCGTGGCCCCGGCCAGGATCAGGCCGGTGAGCCACGCGGGTGCGTACCGAACCAGAAGCTCGGGAAAGATCTGATCGGGGATCGCGAGATCCGGCAGAGCGATCGCCCCACCCAGACCCACGAACGCCGCAGGGATATATAGAGTCATCAAGAAGATCGGCGTCGTGGCCCCCAGCCACTTGATCGTGCGACCCGACACGGCCGTATAGTATCGGATCATGATGTGCGGTTGGAGAACGATTCCGAACGACAGCGCGATCGTCATCCCGATCCACATCCCCGGTGTGAAGAAACCCTCCGGTCCGGGCAGCGAGAGCAGATCCGGCCGCTCGGCGGCCACGCGTCTCCAGAGTGCCAGCGGCCCCCCGAAGAGTCGGTTGGACAGAACGATGGCCCCCACCCACACGGCCACGTACATCCAGACACCCTGGATCACGTCCGTCCAGTACACGGCTCTGAGCCCCCCGGCCATCAGATACCCGCCCGCCACGATCATGAGGATCAACGTGCCCAGCTCGAAAGAGATCCGGTCCCCGGAGGCCACTGAAATGATGTATCCCAGGCCCTGCGCCTGAACCTGGATATACAGAATCGTGAAGAGGACGGAGACCAGAGCCGCGACGACCCGCACGGCTTCGCTCTCGTAAAAATCTGCCAGCATGTCCGCCGGCGTGATGTAGCTGAACCGTTTTCCCAGAGCCCAGATGCGGACCCCGAGTGTGTAGGTGATCGCCCCGGTGAGGACGGTCCACGTGCCGGCCTCCCAGAAACCAATCCCGTGTCGGTAGAAGAAACCACCCGAGCCGAGAAAGGCGAACGCCGAGTGGTAGGTGGCCACAACGGTCAGGTACAGGACCACGAAGCCGGCCTTGCGGCCGTACAGAAGAAAATCCTCGAGGTCGACGGTCATCGCACGGTTGGCCAGAAAACCGAGAACGATGGTGACGAGGATATAGAGAAAGACCGACCCGGTGGCGACGACCCAGCTTTCCATGCGCTAGTCCACGCCCCAGCCCGGCACGCCTAGACGGCCTTCCGGAGGGCCCACAGCAGAACCCCGATCATCGCGAAGTAGACCACGCCCAGGTAGGCGTAGAGGAACGGCATGCCCAGCAACCATACCGAGCCGAAGCGTGCATCCACCCAGAAGACGAGGGGCGGCTGGACCAGCGCCATCAGGCCGCCGAAGGCGAGAAGGGCAATCCAGCCAGCGCGTGAGCGCGGCAGGTAGTGGCTACGGAAGTCCAGGACGACCTCCAACGTACGCCTGCAAGGCTACCAAACCCCACGCCACGCTCGCCCCGGCCACGGTATTGGCCAGGTTACGAAGGTGGTGCTCGGCCGGGCTCCCCTTCCCCATCATCGCGCCGAGGAACGATTCGAGGGTCGAGCCGCAAAACGCCCCGAGGATCACCGCCAACACCGCCGTGCCGGCGATCAACCCCATCTCCCAGCCCACCCCCGTAAGGACGGTCGCCGTCAGAACGCCCGCGCCGGTGCCCGCCAGGGACACGCCACCCCTGGTGCCCTCCGGGACGGCCCGCCAGGTCGTGACGAGCACGTGGCGGCGCCCAAAGGCCTGACCAAACTCGGTCGCGGTGGTATCGAAGAGTGAGGTGGCGAAGGCGGCGACCATCGCGATGCCGAACGCTTCGGAGTGGGGCGTCGACGCAGCCAGGAACGCGAACGCCACTCCGGCCCCGGCGTTCGCCCCGATGCTGCCGGCCCCTCGTCGGCCACCCCTCCCCTCCGCCAGGCCCAACGCTTCCTTCCGTGTCCGTCCCAGTCGAGTCACGCCCGTGCCGATGACCATGAGACCGCCCAACATCACGAGGCCCGGCCAACCCGCATAGACGTAGAGCACGGTGGCCAGGAGCACGCCCACGACCGCGCCGGCCCGATCCACGGCACGCGCGGCGTAGGCGATGACGGTGATGGGCGCCGTGATCGCGACACCGGTCAGCCAGACCCCGGTTGCGGTTGACGCGCCCCCAACGCTCGATGCGGCCCCGCCCCCCACCGCGGCCCCTCCGCCCGCAACGAGCAATCCCGGGTCCACGAGCGTCGCCATCCAGAGCACCCCACCCCCGACCAACGGCACCAGGACGTTGTCATCGATCTTGGTGTCCGCGGATTCGGCGAGCGCAGCCGCGGTCGTCGCCACCAGGCATCCGATCGCCAGGAAGGTCAGCGACCCGAGCCCGCCGGCGGCCCCGGTGGCCCCCGCATCTCCCACGGCCGCACCCAACAGGAACGCATCCCCGATCCGCCCCGACGCATCGCTCCCGCCCAGCGTCAGCAGCCCTCCTTGCACCAAGGAACTCCCCAGCGCCCAGGTCCCCGCGCGCTGGGTCCAGCGGATGACCAACGCGCACGCCACGGAGCCGAACACGACGAACGCCGCCAGGCCCGACCACGTCTTCTTGGGATTCCACGGCAATCGCGGACCCCGGAGTGCGAGGCCCGACAGCGCGGCCATTCCGTCCCCGACGGCGAGCAGCGCCCAGATCCCTGCCGCCAGCTCCAGCCGTGATCGGAATATGATGAAGGTCACGAGGAGGATGGCCGGGTAGAGCACCACCCCCCGTGAGAACCCAGAGGCCCGCTCCTCTGGCCTGAGCAGGGCCCCTCGCGTGATCCCGTGGATGAAGAACGAGTTCAGGATCAGAGCCGCAGCCGCCATGAAGATGGCTTGCCACGGCGTCAGCCAGCGCAGAAGGAGCGCGAACGCCCCCATGCCGACGTGCACCAGCTTGCGCGGGAGTTCCGAGCGGAGCGAAGCGGCGTCCGTCAACCTTCGGCTATCCGAACATTCGCTTGAACATGGAGCGAACATGCCCCTCGTACTGCTTCACGACCAGTACAGAAGCCGGGGAGTAGCGGGCGACCTTTTCCGGAATCTCGCCGAACAGAACCTGCCGGAAGATCGGCTCCCTCGCCGCACCGAGTACCACGAGATCGAAGTCCTTGCTGGCCAGGGCTATGCCCCCGGCTATGGACTCGCTCTCGATCAGCAACCGGTCCACTTCCACGTCCGGACCGATTCTCTGCAGCGTCTTGTCGATCCAGTGGTGGGCCTCCGCACGCTCCTCCGGCCCCGCCGCGGGATCGACGACCTGGCACGCCGTGACCGACATGCCGAACGCCGGCCCGAGCACGTTGAGCAACTCGGCGGCCAGCAACGCGTGTGCTCCGCCCGCGGTCGGGAAGAGACAGCGCTTGGGAGTCTCCTCGCTGGCGACCTTGAGCAGGGCCAGGTCGCACGGTGCGTTGCGGATGACCTGGTCCGCGACTTCGCCGAATATCCGGTCACTCGTGTCCGTGTATCCCTTCCAACCCATCACCAGGAGGTCGGCCCCACAACGGCGGGCCCCGGCCAGGATTCCGTCGTGCGCCTGATGCGCGACCACGAGCTCGGTGTCGAGAGTCACGCCCTGCGAAACCGCATGTTCCCGTCCTCTCTTGAGCAACGCCTCCCGATGGTGCGCGAAGCGTAGCCCCTCGTGAATGGGGAGCTGGCGGGGTACCTGCACGACCGACATGGCAACCGTCCGGAGGGCCCGCGCTCTCGCGATCGGCTTCGCATAGTTCAGGAGCGCCGCCACGTGGTCGGGATTGTGCAGCGGTACGACCACGGCGTTGCGCTCGATCACCTCGGGCACACGGCTCGGTTCGAGGATTTGCGGTTGGACGTCCGCGGCCCGCTCCTTGAAGTACGCGTAGTACAGGAATAGCCCCACGAGAATCCACCCACCGGTCACGTACCAGGCCAGCGGCTGGAACGAGAACTGGTACACGGCAAGGAAGACGTTCAGGACGATGCCGAGTATCGGAACCACCGGGTAGAACGGAACCTTGTAGCGGCGCCGAAGATCTGGCGCTTTCCTCCGCAGGGTGATGACGGAGAGGTTCACCATGGCGAAAGTGAGGAGGAAGATCAGGCTCGCCGCGGATCCCACGGCCTCGATGGGAAGCGTGAGCGCCATGGCCAAGAGAATCACGCCCGTGACCATGATCGCGACGTGGGGCGTGCGTCGCTCCGGATGGATCGTGGACATGACGACCGGGAGCAAACGGTCGCGACCCATCGAGAAGGCGACCCGTGAGGAGGCCATGACCGTCGCGTTCAACGCCGACATGGTCGAGAGGAGTCCCCCGAAAACGATGATGGCCACGCCGAACGCGGGCATGAAGCCCTCGGCGGCGCGCACGATGGCGGTCTCGCCGTACTCGCCGAGAAAGCGCCAAGACGGCTGGCCGTCCGGCGTGCTCACGGCCGCGAGCGACACGAAGAGGATCAGCAGGTACATCACCATGGTGATCCCCAGCGAGATGAAAGTCGCCCTCGGAATGTTCTTCTCGGGCTCCTTGATCTCCTCCGCCACCGTCGCGATCAGGTCGTACCCCTCGAACGCGATGAACGTGAGCCCCATCGCGACAATCACGCCGCCCATCCCTTCGGGGAAGAACGGCGAGAAACTCTGCACCGCCTGATCGGGCATGTCGAAGACCCGACGCAGGCCGTAGACGATGAAGATTCCCAGAACGACCAGCTTCGTGACCGTGAGCACGTTCTCGGCCTTGCCCGTCACTTCGGCCCCGCGAGCGTTCAACTGGATGAAGCCCACGCCGATCAAGAGTGTGACCAGCAGAATCGCGCCGCCCTCGCCCACGAGGCCGAACGCCCCCGCGCTCACGTTGGGCAGATACTTCAGGAAAAACTCCCAGAAGTAGCCGGCAAAACCCAGCGCGTAGAGGCTGCACGCCACCGTGTACGCGAACCACAGCATCCATCCCGCCGTAAATCCCACCGCCCCCGGAAAGGCCCGCCGCACGTAGGCATAGCCCCCTCCGGCTTCCGGGATGGCGGTGGCCAGCTCCGCGTAGGCGAAGGCGGTGAGGAGCGTCACCGCCCCATTCAGCGCGAACGCCAGGATCGAGGCCGGGCCGGATACGCCCGCGGCGATGCCGGTGAGCACGAAGATGCCGGCGCCGATCATCGCGCCGACACCGATCATGGTCGCGTCGAAGAGCCCCAGGCTCCGGGCGAACGCGAACTCCGCCGGCTTTGCTTCCTCGGTGTCCGAACTCATACCGGATTGCGGCCTGTTGAGAGGTGAGGCTGGAAGGGGCTCTCGCGAAGGACCTCTTGCCGAGGACCTCTTGCTGAGGACCTACGGCTAAAGGTGGAATCGGTGAGCGGATATGGCCAGAGCGTCCGGATTCCTCGGTCGGCTGGGGCGCCAGGGCCTCTGAAATTTAGCTTGAAAATCAAATGTTTACCGCACGGACTCTATATAGCCTCAGAAAAGTGGTAAAGGTGTAAATACTTGCCGCTCATCACCCCCCCCCAGGAGCTACTCTTGGCGAAAACCGGTGTCCCAGCAAGCCTCTGAGGGCGGCGGGCCGGAGAGGAATCGATAGCGATGCCTCGCCAATCGCCGACTTCGCGGGCGTGCATGAACAGGGCTGGATTCACCCTCCTGGACATCATCGTGGTGATCACTTTCGTCGCGCTGCTGGCTGGCATCACCTTCCCCCGAATCGCGGATGTCCAGAGCAGATTCGCGGTGCGGGGCGCTCTCACTGGGTTCATGAGCGCCCATTCGCTGGCCCGGGCCACCGCGATTCGTGAGGGCGGAGTGGCCGAGCTGCACATCGACGCAACGAACGATCGGTTCTGGATCGAGGTCGACACCACGCTCGCCAATGGGCAAGGAATCATCCTGGTCGAAAACGGCAACATGGAGATGGAGGGCCTGTGCGGGCAGTTCAATTTCTACGGGATTATCATCACCAGGCTGAACGGGGGAGGTTCGGGTTTGGAGCTCGCCGACACGGATTTCCAGATGTACGGATCCGTCATCCTGACGACCAATACAGAGCTGGACGGCGGTAGCGTCCGTTACTCACAGTGCGTCGTCAAGCGGGCTCTGGAGGCCAACGGCTTGTCGAAGAACCCGAGCAGCGGCGGGGTGTCAGCGGAACGACTGTGGCGCCAGGCGATGAACTGACGGGTCCACGTCCCCCGACCCAGCGCCCCCGCGGAGAATCATCTTCGCGGGGGCGTTTGCTTTGGGGGGAGGTTTGTCTTGCAGTACTCTCTGCTGGACGCTTGACAGGTGTCGCGTATACGCTCATTTGAGCCAGTGAGATGGCCGAATACGAAATGATTGCCACCGCACGAGGGTGCGGGCACATTCAATGTGCGTCGATTCCGACCCGTTGCGGAGATTCCCCAGAGACGGGTGCGGCTATACGCCGACTCGGGTTTCGGTCAGGTACCGGTGAAGGGCTGCAGAATGGCTATGGCAATTATGGCAAAAAGTTGGCAATATTTGCCGCTTTTTCACGGCCTCTGTTCCAGACCGAAACCCTGACAACCCGCAATTTTACAGGCTTTTTTCCGATCTTCCACATTCCTGGCACGCGAGCACGCCCCTTGCGTTACAGATAGTCGATGGAGTTTCAGCGCATCAGGTGCATCACGCACCTGGGCCGAGTTAAAAGGATCAGCATGATGAAAGCACACTACGGGGTCCCGAGTCTGGGTTCGAGGGACGGATTCGCGATGGCCGCCACTTTGGGCGTCCTCACTCTTCTGTCCGCCTTGGTCGTGACCGTCTTCGCGAACGCGATGGCGTCCTTCCGTTCCGGTATGACGGATCTGGAGAAATCCCGTACGTACTACGCCGCCGAAGCCGGTGCCGAGTCCGGGATGGCACAACTGGCGTTGGCCCTCGAGGACGCGTTCATCGAGGACTCAGAGTTGGGCGCGATCGTCCCTCCCACTATCGAGGGCTTCACCTTTGACAGCTTCAGCGTCGTGCGGAACGGAAGCGTGACGACGGAGCGGATCACGGACGGCCCCTTCGCCGGTCTCTTTTCCATGACACAGGTGGTGGAGATCACTACCGCCGCGTCGAGCGCCGACCGCACCAGTTCTGCGATCATGGTGACCGCCAAGGCCCAGGCGATCCCCATCTTCCAGTTCGGTGTCTTCTTCGAGAAGGACCTGGAGATCACCAACGGACCGCGCATGGACTTCGACGGCTGGATGCACTCGAACGGCAACATCTACCTGAACTCCGCCAATCAGTACTTCGGGGACGTGATCACTACGCCGAACAACCTGTACCACGACCGTAAGGACGAGCATAACAACCTCACCGGCACATACGTCGCAGACGCCTCGGCTACGTACGTCGAGCTCGACTTCGACAGCCGCGACACCCCGGATGCGAACGCGTTTCGGGCCAAGAGCGACGACCACTTCGACAACCGGGTCATGACCAACGCGTATGACGTCGACTCGCTGAAGGTCCCTTTGCCCGACGGCGTGGGCCCGCTCGAGGTCATTCAGCCACGGGACGTCGCAGACACGGGGCTCGAGCAGGGATCCAAGTTCGCCTGGAAGGCGGATTGGTACATCGAGGTGGACTTGAACGCGATCGCCGGCAATACCGGCGGTCTGGGTGCGGGTAAGGGTAAGGGCAAGGGTAAGGGGCTGGATAACGGCAGCATTTGCGACGACGGTATCACGCACACACGGCCCGCCACCATGAATACTCCGAGCGTCGGGCAGTGCGAAGACATCTTCACCTTCGGGACCGACATGTGGTACGAGGGTCGTGAGCAGCGTTATGTCGACATCGTCGACATCGACGTGGACAAGCTGTACAACTGGACGGATGGCAATGCCAACCGGGCGTCATCGATCATGTACGTCACGATCAGTCCGGCCGGTGGTGAGGATCCAGAGGGCGATGGCCTGTACCCTGTGGTCCGCCTCATAAACGCGAAGAAGCTCCGCGCCCCCTTCACCTTCGCCACGAATCACCCGCTCTACGTGCAGGGCGACTATAACTCGGACGTCTGGTACCCTTCGGCGCTCGTCGGTGACGCGATCACGTTCCTCTCCGAAGATTGGAAGGACGACGATCACCAGGCCCCGGTGCAGATCAGACCGATAGCGAAGGACACGGACGTATACGCGGCCATCCTGGCCGGGCACTCCGGTACACCCTGCGACCACGAGGAGGCGGGGTGCGGCATCACGAGTCCCTACGGCGGCGGGCTGGAGAACTTCCCCCGCTTCCTGGAGGATTGGAACCCGGAGATTCTATTGTACCGGGGCTCGCTCGTGTCGCTGACCTTTTCGCAACAGGCGACCGGCCTATGGGGCAATGGTCCCTACTACAGGCCGCCCGTCCGTGACTGGGAGTTCGACACGCGCTTCGACGATCCCGCGAACATGCCACCCGGGACGCCCGTGGTGGGCAACGTGATCCACACGGCCTTCCGGCCCGTCTTCTAAGGACCGCCGAATGTTCTCGAGAGCAAACGGAGACGAGATGGCCTCGCCCCGAGCCACGAACGGCTTCACGGTCGTCGAGCTGGTCATCGTGATGGCCATACTGATGATCGTGGTCACGATGGTGGCACCGCGCATCCAGTTGAGCCCTGCACGCACCGTCGAGAACATGGCCCACCAGATGGCGGGCCACTTGGAGTTGGCTCGGAGTAACGCCCTGGGTAAGCGCCTCATGACACAGGTCGTCTTCGACGAGGCCGCTCGCACCTACGCGGCGTACGTGGACCACAACCGGGACGGCAACATCACACGGATCGCGGCCGAGATGAACGCATTCCCGGAATTCCGGAGCCGCGAGCTCGGAAGGTTCGTGGAGTTCGGTCGTGGAAACGCCTCGACCGTGCCGGGCGATCCGTCGCTGGACGCCGTGACGCTCACTGACAACGCGCTCGACCTGAGTGTTCAGGGTGTGCCCGAACCGTGGGGCACCATGGGAACCGTGTATATCGTCCACCGTGACGACGCGAACGCGGTCATGGCCATCTCCATCGCGTCCTCAGGCTCCTTCAAGGCCTGGCGCTGGTCGGGGGGTGAATGGCGATGACGACGCCACGGAACCACGAGCTGTCCGTGCAGCGTCCTGACGCCGGCTTCGGCCTCGTGTCGGTGATGGTGGCCATCGTCCTGCTCTCGGTCGGCATACTGAGCCTCTCACAGGTGCTCACGCAGTCGGTAGCGATGCAGACGGTCATCGCCAGCCGGACGACTGGGCTCGACGTGGCTCGCTCCTTCATGGAGGAGGTGAGGGGCCTCGATCCACTCACGGTCGCGGCTGTACCGGCCGAACGAGTGAACGAGAATGGGGAGTTGGACTCGAACGGGCTCTTCACACGCGAGCTCACGGTGGAAACGGTGTCCCTTCATCTGGTGCAGGCCACCGTGATCGTCACGCTGCCCCGATCCAATCCCATCAGGCTCGTGACCTGGATTTACGATGGGGTCTACTAGGATGATGGCGCGCGACTCGGTGGGCCGCCGAGGCTTCACGCTGATCGAGCTGCTGCTCTCGGTCGTGCTTTCGGTCGTGGTCATGGGAGCCTCCCTCAGCTTCGCGGTCGCCACATTCCGCGGCACGGAGGCGAACAGGCTCCGCGAGGAGGTCTACCGGAACGCCCGATTCATCGGCATGAGCCTCGAGCGGGACATCCAGACCACGGGCGTGGGGATCGCGAGCGGAATCCGGTTCGGCACCTTGAACACGTACAACGACACACTGGTCGTGCTCCACGTACCGTGGCTGCCGACGAACGCCTTTCCCTACGAGATCAACCCCCCGGCCGGTGTCGACAACCCCCTTCCGCCAGGAGGGACGTGCGGCGCCACATGCATCGACCTGAACAAGGGCCCCGCCAACAGCTTCGACTTGCAGCCGGGCGACATCGCCCGCCTGCAGATCAACGCCGAGCGGCGGGTGATCCTGGTCACGGACGTCCGGGACATGGGCAACAGGGTGCAGCTGACTTTTGCAGCCAGCCCCACGCTGCTCAACTCCGAGGCCGCGCTCTCGGGCGGCGTGCAGCTGGACCGCTTCAGCACCGTCGTGCAGAAGCTCCAGCCGATCATCTATTTCGTCGAGAACGAGGTCCTCTACCGCTCCGTCCAGCTGACCCCGGCGGGAGATCTGATCGCATCCCCGCTCGCGTACGGCGTGAAATCCTGGGAGACGAAGATGCTCTTCCTCGACTTGGACGAGGCGGACCAAGGCAACCCATACGACTCCGACAACACGAACGATTTCGACGACATCCTCGGGACGCGGATCACCGCGACACTGGGGACCAACCGGCCCGACATTCGCGTGGCCGGCGGTGAGATCTTCACGCGGAACTACGAGTGGAAGCTTCTGCCGCGGAACCTCATGTATGAGAGGAACCGGTAGCCCGGACCGCAACTGTCGCGAGCATCCGTCGGGGTCGAAGGGTCGGCAGTACTCAAATGTTTACCACGCTGGTCCTGACCCATTCGGAGTTCGCCAACTCGGCATAAGCCTTGCACATAGTACTAGTGACAGCGTTTCGCAGTAAACATGTGTAGGACGGGCTAAGTGGCCTAGACTGGGAACGAACCTGGTCCCCCCCAAGGGTTCGGACCCCGCGAAAAGCGTTCTCAGAAGCGCATTTAGGTGCCGAAAGGGGAAAATTGTGCCGCATTGGACGCCAACCAGAAACCGAAGGTGGAAGCCTTCGGGGACCGACGGCTTCACGCTCATCGAGCTCATGGTCGTCGCCACGACGCTCGGTATTCTGGCAAGCATCGCCCTGGCACGCTTCGAGGGTGTGAAGGAAAAGGCCTGGGAGGCCACCGTCGTCTCCGACTTGAAGAACATCGCGTACTCCCAAGAGCTCTTCTTCGTCAACAACCTCACGTACGCCCAAGCCACCCCGCTGCTCCAGGAATACTCCCCGAGCCCCGACGTGACTTTGATCATGGTTGCAACCAATGAGGGATGGGGGGCCAAGGGAACGCACAAGGCGAACAGCAACACCCAGTGCGCGATCTTCAGCGGTAACGTTACCTTCAACTTTGCTCCGGCGACCCAGGACGGGGTCATCGCGTGCGCGGGTAAGGCGGGCGGCGGGTTGGGCGGAGGAGGAGGACCTCCTTAACCCAAGCTTGTGGGGAGCCCTGCCCCGTCCTATCCTCGGCGTCGTGACGACGACGCTGCGCGCGTCCACAAGATTCCCAAGAGACCAATATAGGAACCTGGCATGAAGCCCAAGACCTCCTTTTCGCGCAAGTTGGCCGCCAGAGCCCCGCTGATTGCCAGTTTGGCCGGGATGGTGATCTCACTGAGCAGCGTGGTCTTTTTCTTCGTGGAGGACGACTTTCGCCGGATCCTCGGCGTGACCGCCGGGCTCTTCTGCCTCCTGCTCGCGATCTGGTACACGGCGAACCCCTTCGTCAAGAATGAGCGCCATTACCCGGAGCTTCGGAAGGAGGTCGTCAAGTTCGTCGATCTCGCGAAGGCGCTACACAACGCCGCGGTCGAGGGAGACGACCAGGCGTTCGAAGAGATCAAAGAAAAGGTGCCATCCCAGGTCGACGTGGTGATCGATACCGCGCGAAAATCCGAACCGGTCGGCCCTACGCTCGGAGACTAGCCCCCTCCATGGCAGGAGCTCGCCATGGACGGTTACTCCCTCAGGACGTCAGCGACCGATTCGTCAGATACGCGAGTCGCGATGAGAGGTCAGGCTGGGCGACGTCCTTCAGATCCGGAGACAGAGAAGCGAGGAGATCCTCCAGAGCCTGGGTGGCGTAAGAGAAGCCCCTCCGAGGCGGATCTAGGTCAGGATTCCCCGTCACCACCCTCGCGATGCCTCGAAGCGTCATGTCGACCAAACGGCGATCCACGTAGGCGTTCTCGAATCGGCTCTCGCACTCGGCCACGAGATTCTGCATGGCCGACAACCCGTGCGGGTGGTCGTCCGGCAATCGAGAGAAATCAGTGACTTCCGGGACAATCGAGATTCGGCGAGGTCCGGCCTCAGAGGACACATAAAGGTCGAGAAACGGCGAGGCTCCGAGCTCGACAGGGCCACCAGCATCGCCGCCGGGTCTCCGGAACCCCTTTCCCCAACTCGAAAGCTGAGAAGCGACGGAGCTGGCAGGCGCTCTCGCCTCCTGCGCCTCGACTCGCGGGCGGCCGAACACGGCGACGAGGGGAGCATCGTAAGCCAACGTCCACCCCGAACCGTCACCATCGAGCTGAAGCCCTTCGTCGGTGAAGACGAACGACTCTGCTGGACTCTGTGGAGGAATCGCGACGAGGTCGCTCCCGGCTACGAGAACGGTCTTCAGCCCGGCCGCGTCGAGGGCGGCGGCCGTGTCCTGAAGACTGGCCTCATCGTCCGTCGTGAACCAGATCTCGGGCAGGCCGTAATTGGCCTTCATCCCCACCTCGGCGGCCGCGAGACCGAAGTGGGAGGCCGCCTGGGCCGCGTCTACGCTGCCGTGAGGCGGATTCGAGATGAGCAGCCACCGTGTGTCCACACTATCGCTAGTTCCCAAAAAGATCCTCTCCCGTTGGTCGCTTGCGTCGAGTTGATGGGGACGAATCCGGCAGCCCCCCGAGGACCTCTTGGACCGTCTCGATGAGGGCCTCCGGCGTGACGGGCTTGACGAGTCCCGCGATCGCTCCGGATTTCTCGGCTGCCTCGAGGTGTTGGGCCAGCCCTGACACCGCGATTATCCTGGCCTGGGGATCGCGCGCGATAATACGTCGGATGAGGCTCAGGCCGTCCACCTTGGGCATCCGAAGATCCGTGATTACCAGCGCGATGTCGTTTTCCTCATACATCTGCATCGCGGCTTCGCCGTCGCCTGCAAAGAAGGGGGTGTGCCCGGCCTGCTCGATAATCCTGCTCTCGAGAAGCCGGTCCATCTCTTCGTCATCGACTATCAGCACGTTGGCCATGGCGTATGCGGGTCTGGGGGCACCTTCACATACCGGATAATCGATCCATACAGTGTGTCCACCGGGGACGCAAGCATTTACGCCCTCGACCACTCGGACTACCCGACTCTCTCCCGATCCCGTTCGCGGAGCAAGTGCGGCTCGGGCTCCACGGTGGGCTTGCCAGCGGCCCGCCGCACATCCGTGATAATCTCTCTGATTTCGGCCTCGATATCGTCCATTTCGCGCATGGCTTCGTCTTGGTTCCGGTACCCGCGCTCCGCGTCCACTGCAATCCAGTTTAGACGCCGTACGTGCTCCAGGAGCAGCACCACCTGGGATCGTAGTTCCCGAAAGACCCGACCGCGGGTCGCCCAACGGGACTGGTTGGAGTCCATCGTGGTGATTTCGAAACCGATACCGGACCAGAGAATGATGGGTATGACGAGCAAGCCGATGATCAGCCGCGGGGTCGGTTCAACCGGGAAGTAGAGTACCAAGGCATCGATCAAGATGCCCAAGACCAGAACGGATAGATAAAAAGTTCGTGACCAGGGTGACATGTGCTCTCCCTCAAACGACGCTCGCCCTCATGACGATCATCAATTTTCCCGTCCGACATCGGGGGCCGTCGGTCCCCCGCCGCAGAGACCCATTCGGCCCTCCTTTGGCAAGGCACGGAAACATATCTTTACCGAACACCTAATTCACGTTTGACCAGGTCCCAAGTATTGTCAAGCAATTTTTCGGGCCGGAAGCCGCTAAATCCTTGGGAAACATTTGGGTAGCACGTCGGTCTTCTTCGGCGTGGTGCTCTTAGCTTTCCGAGATGGCCGAAAGATCGACCCAACTCCGAGCCACCAGGGGCCGGACCCGGGTCAGACCCGAGTTGTTGCGGATGGCCCGAGTCACGGCGCACGTTGAGTTCGTGACCACGGATCCGCCGGTGAACGCCTGAGATTCGAAGTCGGCGTTACTGGCCATGACGCCACCGAGCACCCGGTTTCCTTGTCCCTGGGTGGCGATGCTTCCCTGCACGATGATGATGCCGTAGAAGACGAAGTCTCCCCGCAGCTCGAGGTCTCCATCGACGAGCAGGAGGCCCTGGCCCACGCCTCCGGACTGAATGTTGGCGCTACCCGTAATGTGGACTATGGGGAACCAGTCGAAGCAGGCCGCTCCGGGGTTCTCGGGATTACCCCAGTTGAGGGGGAAAGCCTGGCCCGTACGGCAGTCACCCGCAAACGTGCTGTCGGGCTCCAGGGTGGTGAGGGTCCCTCCGCTGAGCCGGATGTTCGCCCACTCGGTGAGATCGTCCCAATCCAGCTCCCCGAAATCGGTGAACGTCTCGTCATCGATGGAAGTGTCCTCGACTACATCGGGATCACCCGTGATTTCTGCGGCACCGATGGTCGAGACCTGGCTGGAATTGTCCGTGAGGATTCCAGGCTTGTCCTCCAGCGGGTCGGGGCAAAAGCCTCCCCAACCACCGGGGATCTCGTCCTCGCCGTGCACTTCGGCCGTGCCGCTGAGGCTCGTCGTCCCCCGCGTCGTCAGCGCTGCCGGCGGATCGATCTCGGCAATCACCAGGCGGGTGGTCACGCCCACGCGACGTGAAGCACCAGAACGCATGGCACCGCCTCTTGTGACCGTGCCGTCGACGTCCACGAAGTACAGGAGGTCGGTCATCCTGGTGATGCGGGTCGTGACCTGGCCGAGGCCCGTATAGTCCCGCGTGAAGGTCGTATCCCCCCAGTCGGGCAGCGCTCCGTAGAGATCGCGGTTCCAGTTGTCCATCGCGTCGACCAAACCCCGCTCGCTCAAATAGAAGGCCATCCCCGCGTACTCGCTCGCCACGCCGATTCGCCCTTCCTGGCGCGCCATGAAGAATCCACCGGTGGTGATCACGCCCACTATGACCAGGGCGAAGACCGCCACGGGAAGGGCAAAGCCACGCTGCTCTTTCTGTTCCATCTCATCCTACCTCGATTGGATCGATCCGGGCCGTTCTCTAGTTCCGTAGATAGATCGCAGTTGAAAGGGAGCCCGCTACCGGACGTCCCTGCTGGTTCAGGACGCTCGATTCCGACCGAAGCGTGACTTCGATCCGTGATACCGCCCTGGGGTTAGTGGTGACGCTTCCGAGGGAGTCCACGTACGTGAACGAGACTCCGTTCGGCGCGAGTGGCCCCACCAGGGGCGCGATCGTCACGCCGGACTTGCGCGCCAGATAGTCGTCTCCGTCCACCGAGTACAATCCATAGGTGTATCTCGTGAACGCTCGAACCGGAGCACCGAGCCGTACCGTGTCATCCGTCAGCGCCGCGGCCACGGCCAAGGCCGGAACCGTGAGCAACTGTGCGGCCTCTCCTCCGAAACACGTCTGGGTCTTGTCGATCGTGCTCACGAGGCCCGGTAGGATCGTGTCATCGCTCACGAGGTCGGGATTGTTGTCGGCGAACACCATGATGGAGTCACCGTCCTCGAAAAAGCGCCCGACCTTCTGCACGAGTATCGGGCTTCCCGTCGCCGCGACGCCGCACACCGAGCCGAAAGCGCGCATGGCTCGAACCTCGACCCGATTGGGTGCCATGTTCAGGATGTCGCCCTCGGACCGGCTTATCTCTCTGAGCTCGGACGTCAGGATATCGAGTCCCGCACGAACCGCCTGCTGACCCTGAACCTGAGCCGTCTGGACCGTCATGGCCCTCTGACTCGAAAGCAGAATCTGATACGTGGCGCCGACCACCATGGCACCGACCACGGCCACGATCATCATCTCGACGAGCGTGAACCCGCGCTTGTCCCCCGTGTTCATGGTCTCAGCACCTTGTACATCACGGTGTCCGTGACACCGCTCGAAAGCATGGGGGTCGACCCCGTCTCGGATATCGAGGCGAGACCCGGACCCACGGTCAAGATGAGTACGGACTTGGTCTGCGCGGTGGTGACCGCCGGCTTCCAGGACAGCACCAGCGGACCGATGGTATCTCCTCCCTCCCCGATCGAGTCGAAGGGGGTCGCGCGGATCCGCTCCATCACACTCTGGACGGCTGCGACTCGCGCCGTAGTGACCTCCGCGAGCGTGAGCTGGCGGGTAACGAAGAGCGTCGTAGAGGCGAGCCCTATGACTCCGAACGCCAGTACGAAGAGAGCCATGATCAGCTCGATCAGCGAGAAGCCCGCGTCGGTACGCGCGCCGTATGCATTGGGCTTGTGCATCAGTTGATCACCATCTGCCCGAGCGTGAAGACCCGAACCGAAGCGGTGTCCGACGCGAGCGAGAAGGTGACGGTCACGGGAGAAGTGAAGTTGTTGCATCCCATGTCGGCGAAGCCGCGAGCGTTCATGCACACCTTGAGGTCCGAGCTCGTCGACGTGCGGATGTCCACGTGGAACTCCTCGTCGAAATCCAGGACCTCGAGGACATCGCCAGCCCGACTCAGCCATACGCTGTCGCCGTCTGGATCGAGGTTGAGATGCACCGATCGTCCATACTCCACTGCGTGTGCCCGGGCACGAGCGTGCATCGCCATGAAGGTCTGGCGGGCCCCCCTGGTCGCGAAGCGTCCAGAAACGCCGCTGAAGCTCGTGATGGCGATGCTGGTAAGGACTGACCCGACCATGATCACCACTACGAGTTCAATGATTGAAAAGCCCAACCTTCGATTATTCATTTCCGTTTCGTTCTCTAAGGCGATGGGAGGAGCCTCGGTGGACAATCCGCGAGATCCGTGCCACGCGGGGATCCCAACAGGTATGGGCATTTTCCCCCGGTACGGTCAGGAATTCGGTTAAACTTTTCCCGGCACCGGGTAAAGAGTGCCCTGAAAAGAAGCCCCAAGAATGGGGAGAAACGGAGGGGTTTCAGGGGGGGGCGATAGCGGCAATCGCTACGTTACGGGAACCGCAGCCGCCAAGTCGGGATCACGAAACCGATACCAGCGCCCACGACCGCGCCCCCGGCGCCGAACACGAGCCCCGTGACGGCTGCCAGCTCCCCAGCCGTGCACGTCCTTATGCCGTCATCCTTGCAGATTCCGCGCAGCTGCACACCCACGATGACGCCAGCGACGACCCCGACCGCTGCGCCGATCCAGGCACCTCTCCCGGTCGAGCGACCACGCTCCCAAACACGTTCAATGTCGCCAAGCTGGAGCTGGGCCGGTGCCCCGTCGCGGTCGAGCGTGAGCGTCGTTCGGTCGGCGCCGAGGAAACGGCCTTCGATGAGGCCCATCTGAGCAACGTCGAGGCGCACTTGCCGCCCAGCCTCTATGGCTTCGACGGCGTTCGCGGGGTCCGGGCTCTGCGCCAGCGCGCCGATGGGTGAGGCGGCGAAGATGAGCAACGCGATACGGGACGAACGGGGGTGAGTCACGTGCTTTTTCATTTGATATTCCTCCCAATGCCCGCGGCCTTCTCCGCCATGGGCATCCGCCGCTTCGCCCACCGCGACAACCTACCCCGGAGTAGTATCACTACCGTTCCCACGACGGTACCGCACAGGGCAGCGCCGAATAGGCTAGGCGATCCCAAGCGGGCCTCGAGTAGCTCGGAAACGAGACTCTCCACGGCGGCGACCAGAATGAGAACGAGTGCTCCAAGAGCACCGTAGACCGTGTTCACCCGAAACCCAGTACGCTCCTGGCACATGATGATCTCTCCCGTCGTCGTCGTGAGTGTCTACGGGGAAGATGCGCTCGAGGGGGGTGCGATTTGATACGTAGAACTACGTAGTAGCGGAGCGCAGAGTACGTAGTGGGGGGCGGGAGGACGGGACAGGGACACACGCCCGGATGCACCTGCGGTCGCCTTCGGCGATCCTCGGTGGTCTCGGCGGTGGGCGGGTGGGCCGCATTTGCGGGCTACAGTTTTTCGCCTCGGCTCGAACCGAACGGTTCGAACCCGGGCGGCGGCAACACGTGGGACTCTATCCTTGAGAGGCGCCGCCCGGATTCGAACCGGGGAATAAAGGCTTTGCAGGCCTCTGCCTTACCGCTTGGCTACGGCGCCGAAAAAAAGAGGGGGTGCACGTCGTGAGTGACGGGCTCACCCCCCTCAAAGCGGGAAACCGGACTCGAACCGGCGACCCCCACCTTGGCAAGGTGGTGCTCTACCAACTGAGCTATTCCCGCAAAGAAAAAAAGGTGTCTCGGATCCCTACCCAAACCTACTCGAAACGTTTCCGAAACACCCTTCATTTGTGCGCTGGAACCTAGAAAGGGCCCATGAAATGTCAAGTTCCCACGGCCTCTTTTCCCCATTATGTTCCCCGGCCACGTCCTTCGTTCTGGGCCTGGGGCGGAGACACTCCTATAGCCGAGGGGAATCGAGCCGGAATGAAGGTGAGGAACGTCCAACAGCTTGCAGTTCTCGCCTTGATCTTCGCGCCCCTGGGCTTGGACGGACAGGAGTTCTCGGACCAGCTCCTCCCGGCGGGACAGCTCCGGCTCGAGGTCAATTCGCTGTTTCTGTTCGCGGACAAGCGCTTCGGCCGGCGTATGGAGGGAGGGTCGCTCATCGAGAAGGGTGAGCCGCTCGGGTTCGATTTCGAGGACACGGAAGCGGGCGCGCGTCTGTTCCCTTCCCTCGCTGATCTGGAGGCCAGCCTGATGACGGCTACGGGAGCTGTCGTCACTCCGGTGGTGCTCGGCCAGACTCGTGCGGTCTTGACCAAGGACGCCGTCTGGCTCCCAATCCGGCTGGACCTGGGCGTATTCGACTGGTTGAGCATTGGGGGTACTGTTCCGTTCTCGCGACGCCGTGCGGAGTTCGAGACGTCCATTCAGACGGACGGGGCCAACGTTGGCATTACGCCGAGCACGGCGGGCGACTTCCTCGGGCAGGTCGGTGCGGCCAACAACGCTCTTACGGCCATCG
>JBDHFN010000057.1:0-20250 GCA_039590375.1 Gemmatimonadota bacterium | reverse complement strand
TGGCCACGACGCGGGAGAATCCAACCGTGGCCGGGTTGAGACCGACCGCCTCCCCTGTAACGAGTCGCCGGTCGGGCTCCCGGACCTTACGGAATAACGGTAGTGAGAAGAGGGTCCACCAGACCGCGACGCTGACGAACGATGCCCTCACGGCCTGACCGTAGTCGGTGAATCCGAAGCTCTCGGGGGAAAGATACCAAGCTGCGTTCACCGCCAGCAGAACCCCTCCGCCCACGTATCCGATGGCGTATCCCGCCGTGGAGACGCGATCCATCTCGTCCTCGCGCGCCACGGAGGGCAACAGCGCTTCGTAGAAGACGTTGGCGCCGGCGAATCCGACGTTGGCTACGACGAAGATGGCCGAGGCGAGGAGCCAGTCGCCCTCTCCGATGAAATAGAGGAGCGCGGTGAACGTGACGCCGAACGACATGAAGACTCCGAGGAAACGTTTCTTGGCCCCCATGTAGTCCGCGATGGCGCCAAGCACCGGCGAGAGCACGGCGATGATGGCTAGGGCGATCGCGGTCGTGTATCCCCAATAGGCGGTCGCCACCGTATCGGGGAGCTGGGAAGCCGCGACCCGCGAGTAGTAGATGGGGAAGACCGCCATGATCGTCGTGGCGAACGCCGAGTTCGCCCAATCGTACATGGCCCACGCACGGAGCTCCCTGCGTCCGAGGCCGAGTCTCCGGACCCAGCTGGCGCGATCTCCTGCTTCGGCGGTATCGCTCACGGGACGATCAACATGCAACCGAGTCCGATGCGCCAGGACCGACCTGTCGCGGCTGTACGTTCATGCGGGGTTACCCGACCTTCAGGGCAGCGCGGGGCACCCTGGCGTGCATCACGCCGCGACGTTGGGCAACGCCTCGCCATCCTCCGACCGAGCCCCCTCCCCGAGGAGCGCGATTCCAGAGGCGATCAACGGCACGAGGAGCAGCGTGGCCGTGACGAGCACACTGGCCAGCGCGAGGTTACCCGACGCCCAGGGGCCATTGAATACCACGAGGAATGACGCGGACACCACGAGGAGCAAGGCTCCGGTCAGACGGGGCCACCGGCCGGCGGTGAAGGCGAGCGCGAAGAACGGCGCGACAACCACGAAGGCCGTGAGCGCACCGAGCCACTGAAATGGCTCAGCGTCGGCGGCTGAGCTAACGATATCTGCGATGACGAAAACGGCCCAGAACGAGCCGAATACGATCAAGACTCGCGACGCGGTCTTTCTCGCTCCCCAATAGGACAGCAGTGCGCTGAACAGCCATGTCATCCACAGGACGAGCAAGATGAACGTGACCCATTCGGATGACCCGCCCAGGCTCCCGTCGCGCGCGCTCAATCCGGCGACGACGAGAACCGCCGCGAATCCCCCGATCAAGTAGGCGTGGTATCCTGCCCGGTGCGCGGCTTGCCGCTGGAACTCATCATGGTCCTTGAGCAGATGCAACTCCCGAAGGATGCCCGGCCCGAACGCGCCTAACCCTGCCAGGACGAGAAAACCTTCGGCCACGAACGAATCCAGGAGCAGCCCCAGGACCACAAGTGCTCCCGCGATGAGTCCGGGCAATCGGGGAAGCGATCTCTCTGGTGTCTCAGCCATGGCCTTCCTCGCGATCGATCTCGAACAACGCCTCCACGGGCACGCCGAACGTCTCGGCGAGCCGTAACGCGAGGCCAACGGAGGGATTGTACCGACCCCTTTCGATGGAGAGGATCGTCTGCCGCGTGACGCCGACCCGATCGGCCAGCTCCTGCTGGGTCATATCGTGGACTTGGCGTCGGTGGCGCCGCACATGATTCCGGACGTCGTCCCGTCGCCTCATCTGGGAAATGTATAGTAAACTATACATAATGTCAAGTCGACCATACGCGTCCGGACCGCTGAGATCGGGGAAATCGCAACTCGATCAGCTCGTACAGCCACGGCCACGCGGGACTCGTCTTCACCACCGCCTCCACGGGCCGAAGACCCTCCAGCAGCTCGGGCATCGCTACGGTTCAGAGTTCGCGATCCAAACCGGTACAGAAACCGGTACACCTCCTCCCACGTGCCTCACCACCCCGATTCCGTACGACGAAAGTCGCCGGCTTTCGACACCGGCCCCAGGTGTCCTATCTGGTCCTCACCTGTCCGAATGGCGTGGGTTCGTTATCGGACTGGTCCCAATGAGTCCCCAGGAGAACCAGCCGGATGAGTTCTGGATATTCAGACCCGTAACTACTTGTTTATCAGTAACTTATAGATTCTAACGGCCAGTATTGCTAGGTTGGTTTTGTGTCGGCCTGTAAACAAATGGTCGAGTGCATGCCCAACGGCTGAAACACACGCTGACTCGAGAAGGTCGCTGAGAGCTGACCGGAGGTGCTTGAGCTAACCTGACGCAGATCCTCCCCGAGGACCTGATTCGTCACCCGGGTTGAGTCACGTGTAGCTGGCTTCTTCCGTCCAGTTACGCCCAAAGAGTGCTAGAGGTGATCGCATGAAGGACGATGGGCCTGAGTCCGATCTTTCCCCACAGGTAGATAGAAGGAGGTTCATTCGCATCGGCGCGACAGGGCTCGCGCTCTCGGTGGGCGGAGCCGCGGTCCCCCGGGTTATACGGGGCAAAGAACCGTCGGATCCGCCGTCAAGGAACACCGCGAGGGAGCCGGCCTCGGAGGGGGCGGCGGCGCAGGAGGCCGTCCCGCAGGAGCCGCCCCCCGTCGGCAATCTCGTCGACCCGACCACGGTTCCCGCCGAGACCTGGCTCGAGCCCTGGGTCTGGCGCCCGGAGGAGTGGCCGGGTGAGGCGCTCGACCTCAACGTCATCCAGACACAGAATCCCGGCCCGTCCCCTACCCCCGGTAACCCGTTTTCCAGCCTCTTCAGCTACGGAGGCACGAGTCCGGCACCGACGATCCGGGCACGCGGCGGCGCGACGGTCGGCCTCAGGCTCCGAAACCTGTTGGGGCTGGATCATCAGAAGACACCCGTTGGGCCCTGTCCGGACCTGGTCGACCTGCCACCGGACGTGCACGCCAAAGTGTGTGAGCTGGCCGCTGAGGCGAACGGGCTCGACACGGACGAGCCCCCGTGCTTCCCCTTCCTCCCCTTTATCGAGCCGGAGGCCGCTTTCCAGCTCGTCCCGGCGAAGCTCGTGGAAGGGTACGCGCTGGTGAGCCACGCGAACGGGCAGCGAACCGCCCACGTCACCAACATTCACACGCACGGCCTGCACGTCCCGCCGAACTTCAACCCCGACGGCTCGCTCTCGGACAACGTGTTGATGCGGGTGATCCCGAAGGCCGATTGGGCCCGGAGACAGCGCTCGGACGACCCCGCTCTCACGATGCTGCGGGACAACGAGCGTGTCGGTTCCGCCCAGTATCAGATCCGCTTGGGCGAGGCGAGGCACGGGGCACCCGAGGGTGCACCTCGACAGCCTCATCCACCTGGAACGCATTGGTACCACCCGCATTCCCACGGCTCCACGCATGACCAGGTGGCCAGCGGGATGGCCGGATACTTCATCGTGGAGGGAGATGTCGACGACGCGGTCAACCGCGCCCTCACCGGAGCGGCGCGAACCGACCCCGAGGAGAAGACGGGTCCGTTCGACTACCGGGAGCGGCTCATCTTCATCCAGCGTGTGTTCGTCAACTCGATCGATCTCGATGCCGGACCCAGGCGCCGGCAGCTTCGCACCCCCTTCTTCCCGGCGGTAAACGGTGTCCGGCCGCCGTCCGTGCTCTTTATGCGGCCGGGCGCGGTGGAGCGCTGGAGAGTCCTCAACGGCAGCGTGGACGGTAGCGGGTTCAAGCGCTTCATGGTGCTGGAGGGACAGTTCGTCCACAAGAACGGGCGGTTGTGGCGTGTCGTGGTGGATGAGGAGCCCGCCGGCGAGGGTGACCGTCCCGGTGGCGGGGGCGGTGGAGGCAGCGGCGGCGATGGAACCGGCGCCGGAGGGGGCAACGGGACAGCGGGTGGGGGACAAGGGGTGCGCGAACCGAAGCGCCGGCTAGTGCCCGTGACACACCAGGAAATGGAGGACGCGAAGCTCCCCCTTCATCTCCTCGCATTCGATGGGATCACTCTCGTCACCGAGGAGAACGGCCGGCCCAGGCACACGATCAAGGACCTCTCCCAACAGAACACGGGCACGATGCACCCCCGCTCGCGATCCCCCGAGCCCGGCGAGGATCCGGCCAGCACCGAGCTCAGAGGCATCGAGGACTGCTACCGGGACGGCGATTCGCTGCGGCGCGCGTTCAACCGGCCCAACGAAGTCTACATGGGCAACGCCAACCGCGCGGATGTCTTCTTCAAAGCACCGATCGATGCGGCGGGCAAGGTCTTTACCGTCTTCGCGAAGGAAGTCGATATCCACACCGACAACTTCCAGCAGCGGCTCCAGAAGTGGATCGCGGACGGGGAGCCCGACTTCAATCGTCCCCCGTTCGACGTGGCCGTTGGCTATATCCACGTCCGAGGCGAGCGAGTGGATGGCGGTGACTTCGACGTGATGAGCCTCGTCGACGCCCTGCCCGAGGTGCCCCCCTTCCTCCACCCAGTCGCGGAGGACGAGCTACGGATCGGCGTGAACGAGGCCCGGGCGCGTGGGGTGACAGTCGGGCAGCAGCGGACGCGAGTCATTGGCTATTCGGGCTGGGGCGGGGCCCGGTTCCCCCTCATCCAGGTCCCTGAGGATTTCGCGCGTGCGCACCCTGAGCTGGAGCAGCTCGTGTGGGCACCCCACGACGGCGTCAACGTCCTGCTCCCCAACTACAACCGGACGATGGCGATCAACAGCCGGTTCGATCTCGCCGTCAACCCCGAGCCCGCCCCGCCGCAGAAGTTCCTCCCCGAGGATCCAGAGCGACCCAAGACACTCCTGGGCACGGCCGAGGAATGGGTCCTGTACAACAATTCGCTGACCCTCTGGGGGCACACCGATGCCGATCGGTTTCCCCAGCCGGGGCAGTGGTTGAGCCATTTCACGTCCTATCCGATCACACGAGCCGAGGGGCAGGCTCGGTTCGCACGGGACCCGGACTTCCAAATCACGATCAAGGGGAGCGACCACCCATTCCATATCCACATCAACCCCGCGTGGGTGATCCGCATCGACGTCCCCGATGAGCGTGGAAACCTACACAACATTCTCGAGGAGCCCCGGTGGATGGACACCGTCCCGATTCCCCGCAACGGGGGTCGGGTCGTGTTCCGTAGCCGGTTCCTAGATTTCGTGGGTACCTGGGTGCACCACTGTCACATTCTGCTTCACGAGGACAACGGGATGATGCAGGTCGTGGAGTGCACGGATGAGCCCGAGCGGGCCGATTACAACCCGAAACCGTCGGTGGCGTCCCACGCCATGAGCGCCAAAGACGTGGACCGGATCTATCCCCCACCCTCCAATGAGCTGATGTACCGGCAGAGCATCGGGTTCGTGGATGCCAGTCCGGAGACGGGACAGGTCTACCCCGGCTTCCCCATTGAAGTACCAGAGCTCGAGTCGGAGTGAGACGCGGCTCGGTCCGGACGCGAGCGAGAGGAGACAAGACGAGAACGGCCTTTCGGGTCCTGCCGGCCTCGCGCGTCCTGACCCTCGCAATCGCCTGGGGGGCGGCAGGCTCACCTCTTTCCGGTCAGACGGTCACGGGGGAGCTCGCCGGTCGCGTGCTGGGCACCGACGGCACTCCGCTGGCCGACGTCTCGGTCACGGCCACCGGGGCGGACCGTGAGGACGGACGAACCGTGCTCACAGACGGGCGTGGCGCCTTCCGCCTTTCCCTCCGCATCGGAAGCTACCTGGTGCGCCTCGATCGCATCGGGCACCGCAGCGTCGTGTACCGGGGCGTCGACGTCGAGCTCGGACAAACGACGTGGCTGGGCGAGGTGGGGCTGCCAATCGCGGCCGTGGCGCTGGAGCCGCTGGTGGTCGAAGTGGGCAGCGCCCGGGTCGACCCGACGCATACCACCGTCGGCAGCACGCTGAGCGCGAGCGAGTTCCGCAAGCTCCCGACCGAGCGCGATTACAAATCGATCGTCCGGCTCCTCCCGCATGCCAACGCGAGCTTTTTCGGAGACCCAGTGAACGTGGCCGGCAGTACGGGACTCGAGAACGCCTATCACATCGAGGGCATCGACGTCACCGACATCTACCGGGGGCGCGGCGGGACGACGCTGCCGTACAACTTCGTCGAGGCCGTGGAGCTCAAGGTCGGCGGTTACGAGGCCGAGTATGGAGGCGCGCTGGGCGGGATCGTCAACGTCATCACGCGGTCCGGCACTAACGAGTTGGAGGTCTCGGGCTTCGGGTACGTTACCGGCAGCGGGCTATCCGCGAGTCCTGCTCCCGTACCGGGGGTCCAGGAGCGCACAGGCGTCGACGAGCTCGACCTCGGGTTGAGCGTCGCGGGACCCGTAGTGCGGGATCGAATGTGGTTCTTCACCGCGTACAATCCGACATTCGTGCGCGAGGATGTCCTGCTGCCGGAGTTCGCGCCCCAGGAGGCTTCTCTCACGCGGCATGTCTTCGCCGCCAAGCTCGATTGGCGCGTATCCCGACGCGCGGACCTCGCTCTCGCTGTCTTCGGCGACCCCACAAGCGAGCACCGGGTCGAACCCCCTTCCGGTTCGGTCAAGCTCCAGAACCCTGATCCGATTCTGAGCCGCCGAAACGAGGGCGGCGTCAACGCGTCGCTCCGGGGGGCGGTCCAGCTCCACGAGAACCTCGCGCTGGAGGGCTCGCTCGCCCACCATCGGGGGCGGGAGGACCTCGAGGGCGCCACCGAGCTCGGCCGCCGGGAGCCCGTCTTCCTGGACCGACGCAACCCACCGCGAATCCTCCTCTCCGGCGGGCACCGGGATGACCAGGAGTTGGCCAGCTCACGGACCTCCATCAAGCTTAAGGCGACTCTCTCCGCAGACCGTCACATGATTGCGGGCGGCGTCCAGTACCAGGATGTCGGCCTCGACGTCCTCAACGCGGAGGATCCCGGGCAGGTCGTCCGCTCGGCCGACTTGGTCTACGAGGCATCCTTCTTCAACCAGGACTTCACGGTCCGCAACCGGATCGTGAGCCTTTTTCTCCAGGATTCGTGGGCCGTGACGGACCGGCTCACGATCCTCCCGGGTTTACGGTGGGACGGGCAGTACCTAATCGATCAAACCGGCGACGTCGGACAGCGGATCGAGAACCAGATCCAGCCGCGTCTAGGGTTCACGTACTTGGCGGGGGGCACGGGGCGCCACAAGATCTTCGGACACGTCGGCCGTTTCCACCAACAGCTCGCGCTCTTCTGGTCCACGCTCGGGCTTGCCGGCACCGACCAGCGCCAGGCGTTTTTCGGCCAGGATCCTCGCGTGTCCCCGGCTGCACCCGACTCGGTGCGGGTGTTCGCCGACCCGGCGCAGATACGGGGCGGTGTCGAGGATCTCCAGGGAGAGCACCAGGACGAACTCGTCCTCGGGTACGAGGGCGTGTTCGGGAGCGCGTTCACGCTGGGGGTCCGGGGGATCCACCGCTCGCTGCGGGCGAGCGTGACCACCGCTTTCCAGCCGGACGGTCAGCTGACAGGCGGGAATCCGGGGCAAGGCCCTCTAAGCCATTTGCCCGAGTCGAAGCGGACGTACACGGCGCTCGAGCTGACGCTGGGGGTCCGTCGGCCGGGGCTGAGCGCGACGGCTTCCTATGTCCTATCCCGAAGCCACGGCAACTATCCCGGTCTGTTCGCCGCGGACGCCGGCGGCCTTCGTGGGGGAAGCTTCGGCCCGAACAACAACCAACTCACGTACTTCCCAGTCCAGCAGGTCAACAGCGAGGGACTGCTTCCCAACGATCGGCCGCACGTCTTCAAGCTCTTCGGCGCGTACGAGCTGGGCTTCGGGCTGACGGTCGGGACCTCCGTCGTCGCACAGGCCGGGACCCCGCTCAGCGAGTTCGGGAGGGTGCCGAGTGGGTTCAACACCCCCTTCTTCCTCGAGCCCCGGGGGTCCGGGGGACGCTCGCCGGCCGTGTGGAACCTCGATCTGCGGTTCACCTACGATCTCCCCCGCCGGCTGCCGGGGCGATTCGTCCTGGACATGCTTCACGTGGGTGATCCTCAGGAGATGGTGCGCTTCGACCAGCGGCGCTTCAACAGCGCACGAGGTTCTCCGTTCGACTCGTTCGAAGAGCTGGTGGGCAATCAGGTGGGTGAGCGGCCAGCGTTCGGCACGCCCATCGGATTCCAGCCCCCGTTCACGATCCGGCTGGGTTTCGAGACAGTCGTGCGGCCGTGATGGCCGTTGTCGTCCAGTATGAACGGGCGGCATGGTACGATCCCAGATGCACGACAGCCCGCGTGGCGAACGGGCGAGAAACGAGTAGGTGAACGACAGCGGCTCGAGGCTTCCCTGAGCTGGGAAAGGCCCCGACGACGGTTTCCTAGTTAGGAGATGCTTACAGAATAGAGACTTGGCGGAATGACCGGGGTGGGGATCGAACCCACGACCTACGGATTAAAAGTTGTTTCGGAGCTTCTGCGCTGGGCTGCGTAGGGCTGCGATTTACTGCGGTGACGCGGCGTTTCGACACTTCACATCTGCGGGGCGCTGCGCCGGTCTGCGCCTGGCTGCGCCCAATCGTTCCCACGCCGCTCCCATCCCGCTGGCGGCTTACTCCGCTCCGCCGAGATCTCCTCGAATCGCCCGCACTCACCGGATGTAGCCGAGTGTTCTGAGCGTCTGGAGCTGCTCGGGTGTCAGGGCAGTCCCCTCTGCGGAGCCGGTGAACAACTGAGCCAGCGACTGATGCGCGGCCCACTGTGCCTCCAAGAACTCCGTGTATTTCTCCACCAGGTCCGGCCGCTCTTCGTGCACGCTCGTCACGCAGAACGGATCGTTCCAAAGATCGTAGAGCAGCAGGCGCGCAGGCCGGGGCCGTTGCCAATCTTCCAACTCGTCCGGCGGCCGGGGATTGATCTCGAGCGACGCGCCCCACTGGCCGTCCACGACCTCGATCACGCCGCGCAATTCTCCCGTCTCGCGGTCGACTTCGAACTCGTCCAGGATCACGGGCCGGGGGTCCCAGCCCTGCTCTCCCCGTAGCAGGGGCGCGAGAGACTGTCCCTGCGCGACCTCGGCCGGTGGGAGCCCGACCAGATCGAGCAGCGTCGGCAGCACATCGATCATGGAGACGGCCTGGTCGAACCGCTGCCCTCCCTGAATGTGACCGGGCCACACGAAGATGAGCGGCACCCGGCTGATCGTGGGCCGGAACATCGGGTGACCCCACCGTGGCGGCAGCGAATCCAACAGGACGACCATGTCGTCCATCGCTGCCCTGGTGCTGTGGTCACCACCGATGATGAGCAGGGTGTTCTCCCACTCACCCTCGGCTTTTAGCCGTTCCACCAAGCGCCCGATCTGGTAATCGTTGTGGGCCATCGTCTCGTCGTACAGGCCCTGGTGGAGCGAGAAGAACGCGGTGCGACTGATGCCGGTCGAGTCCCATGCTTCCGAGTAGATCCCGTGGTTGTCCACCTCGTCGAGGCGCTCGTTCCACTCACGCCATTGCTCGCGCTCGGCGGGGCCCACAAAGCGGCCGGCGAAGGGTGATACGGCGGGGAAGTCCTCGTGAACATCGGTGGTCTGGAAGTGCGCCCAGTAGGGTTGCGCCGGGTAGGCTTCGCGCCACTCCCAGAACCCCTCATGCAGAAAGAGGGAGGACTCCCGGTGGTTATTCCCTCCGAGGTAGCTGAAGTCCTCCCAGTCCTCGCGGAACAGATCGACCCCGCGCTGGAGGTTGCTCAGGGTGCCGGCGTTCGGATTGGCGGTGAACACCGCCGTGTGGTACGCGGCTCGGTGCATGTGCTCAGCCATCGTCACGGCTTCTTCCGGCACCGGGTCGTTCCAGTTGAGAAAGTCGCCCATCACGCTGTTCTGGAGCGACGTCATGAAGGACGCGGTCGAAGGGCGAGTCCAGGAGGAATTGCTGTACGCCCACTCGAACACGGCCCCCTCGGCGGCCAGGCGCTCGATGTTGGGGGTGGTGCGCCGGTTGTATCCGTAGACGCTCATGAAATCGGCCGCGCCGCCGTCGATCACGTAAAAGATGACGTTAGGCTTCCTGGCTACCGTGCGAGCGCCGCTCACCGTCGGCGCACCCCAGAACGCCACGCTACCGGCCCGCTCGGCTTCTGTCTCGAGAGCCAGTGTGATCTCGCGTCCGGTGTAGTCAGCCAAGTCGACGGAGCGCTGCTGCCATCCAGACGGGTTAACGATGTTCTGCTCCAAGAGTGTCTCGCGCTCTCCCGCCTGGGTGGTCGCGGAGATCCGGAAGGTCACGGAGATGTCCTTCCGCAGGAGCCCGAGGCCCACGTCCAAGCGTCCCCCGTCGGGCACGCGCGCTTGGTACTCGAGCCGTCCCGGAGTGTGCGTGTAGATCGCCCTGCGGTATCGGTTGCCCAGCACGACCTCCCGTACCCCAGCCGGGGCGTCGGCGTAGACGGTGGCCTTCGGGATTAACGTGACGGAAAGGATGTCGATGCTTGAGGGCTCCCCGACGTCCATGAAGAAGATCAGCTGGCGCCATGGCCCTTCCCACTCACCCGCCGATTGGTGCCGGTCGGCACGCAGACTGTAAGTCTGTACCGTCCCATCGGTGACTAGGGGGGTCTGGTCCCCGTAGAACTTGCCCGGCCCGAGGTCGGGATCTACCGCGGAGGCGGGGTCGTTGAGGTTGAAACCGATGCCGATGGTGCGGATGTCTCCCGAGGTGCGAGCCCGGACGAGAACGTGGCTCCACTCGTCGCGTGCCAGATCCGGCAGGTCCACATAGATGTCGCCGTGCAGCCGGGAGGCCCGTGGGTCCGCGTGGCGCTCGTCGAAACGGACGCGGAGCGCTTCATCGGTGTGCTCCAGCATGAGCGCGGGGATGGCAGGATTGAAGTGCTCGAAGGTCTTCCACTCCGGCTGCGGTTCGCCGAAGTCCCACACGATGGGTTCGATAGCTTCCGCCGGCACCTCCGAGCCCCCGACGGTCGCAGCGTCGAGATGTTCCTCGAGATGGAGCGGCCCCTCCGCCGTGAGGACGCGAGATCCGGACGGTCCGCCCGAGCAGCCCGTGAGGGGGAGGGACAGCAAGGTGACGGGGAGGATACGAGTGAAGATGCGACCGATACTCATCGGGGTGCCTCCTTCAGATACAGCGACTTCGGTCCCGGCTCGAGGCGGGCGAGTCGCTCGGCACCACCTCGGGCGAGGGGCGTCAGCTCACGCAAAAGGGGAGTGCTGTCCCGTCTCCGTCACGATCCCTCCAGCCCGCCCGCTCCAGCAGTTGTTCTGCGAGCCCAGGATCGTAGGCAGGCTGGTCTGCGCCTGGGCGACGTGGGCGCGGGGCTGAAGCTCAGCGTCCGCGTTACGGTGGAGAAAACAGACGCGGCTGCTACTCGGACTCCAGTATTGTCGACCAATGAGCGTGAATGATGGGCCACCTACCGTCCGCTCGCTGGTAGACCTCGGTGGACTTATAAGTCGGGCCCACGGGGCCATCACTCGAGTACTGCTTCAGGAAGTAGGTGAGGATGCCTATGTCATTTTGTAACTGAAACTTCGGTTCGATCAACTCGTATCGCGGCAGATCGATCGTCCCCATCATGGGGGGGTAGTGATCCCGCAACTGGTTGATCGTTTCCAGTCTGAGGCTCGTAAGGGGATTGAAAAGGGTGAACTCGTCGGCGAAGAGTTCCGTGTACCCCAAGGTGTCACCCTTGTACCATCGCTTGAGAGCCGCGTGCAGGTTGGCGAGAATCGTGTCGTAGACCTGTTGTTCTTCGGGTTGTGTCATCTCGACCTCCAAGCAGGAACCGGCCGTGGGCGGCCTGTGCGATCCGCAACGACTCGAAGTAGGTAGTGGTAACTCAGCTGACGATCTGCACGTCAGGGAAGCTGGTGTCTCTCAGATGTAGAGAGCAAATCAGGCCTGCGCTCACCCCCGCTCCGCCAGGATCTCCTCCGGCCGCTGCTGTGCGAACGTTACTCCCCGCCCTGCAGCGGGTGGTCCCGGTTCCAGGCACGGTAGGCGATCTTCCAGGTGCCGTCCGGTTGACGCCTGAGCACCGCGATCCCCTTCCCACGTTCCTCTGTTGCCTCGCCTCCCTCCTTGGGTGTCGCTTGCCACGTGTACTCCTCGACCGCAAACGCCCACTCACCAGCAACCTGGATCTCCTGCGTGGACACCGTTGCCTGCATATCGAACTGGTCGAAATACGGTTGTCCCCACGCCCGTAGCACTTCCTTTCCCGTGATGCCCGCTTCGTCCGGAGGCATGACGACCACATCGTCGGTGAAGATGGCCAACCACGCTTCGGTATCGCCGGAGGTGATCGTCTGTCCGTACGCTGCGTAGTGGGCTTGAATCGCCTCTGCGTCCGCCTCTGTCGTAGCGGCCGCTTCTTCGGCAGGCTCTGCTATCTCGTCGGCAGGTGTGCAGGCGACTGCGGTAAGGGCGAACAGCAGAAGTAGTATGAGCCGTCTCATGAGACCAACCCTCGGCCGACGAAGGTCCCTATCATGCGTCGGCCATACCCCCCTCTGTCTACCTCGCGCGGGACCCACCTGGAGGGAACAGCGCCGGGGCGCGGCAGACGCAACGCCGTGGCGTGCCCTCGGCGTTGCACGTCACGGCTCTACTGGGGAAGGTACGGCCGCGAACTCACGGCGCTAGTGTATCGCAGGCTCAGCCGTCTCGTGCGTCCCAGACCCAGCCGGGGAGATGGTTGCGGCTACGTTCGGGCAGTGATTACCTGCGCACCCTTGACCTGGTCCTCCTTAATGGTCTTATACCGCTTTCCGCCTACCGGCCCGCCGCCCGCTCCTTAGCTCCACGAAGAATGGAGTCGAGTGCAGCGCGATCGAGGAGTTCGCCATCGACTACCACCGCGTGGATTCCCCGGGTCGCGCCCATGTCCTCTAGCGGGCTTTCGTCCAAGACGACGAAGCTTGCTTTCCTGCCTCGCATGACCGTTCCGAAGTCATCGGTCAGCCTCAGGCACTCTGCGGGACCGTATGTCGCAGCCCGCAACGCCTCCAGTCGTGTTAGCCCGGCCTCATTCAAGAGGCGGATCTCGTCGTGTAGACTCTCGCCGGGCACCTGGAAGTTCCACTGGGCAGCGTCGGTACCAGCGAGAAAAGGGACCCCAAGCCGATTCATGCGCTGGATCATCTCTTTCAAGATCCCCAGATGACGCGCAATCTGTCGCTGTGTCTCCTCGTACCTGTCCTCGGGTATGACTCGGTACCACCTGTGGTTTGGAATCTGCCAAGTCACCCTCCAACTGGCCGGGACGTATTCCAGGCCCGGGTTCGCCCAGAATTGTGGGTCGGGGGCCCTCGAGTACGCTTCGATGTCGCTGAGGGTAGGCACCTGCCAAGTCTGGTTCCTCGCCAAGAGTCGGTACAACGCCTCCTCGCGAACCGTGTCCCGCGTGGCGAGTAGCTCTTCCAAGGGAGTTAGAGCCAACTCGAATACGTACTCCCCCCTGGAAAGATTGGCGTCGAGAAGGGCCGCTCTCCGGTCACTGCGCACCTGCTCCTCACTGGGAGAGATCGTGACCAGGATCTCCAGGAGATGTTCCATAGTCCGGAAGCCCCGGTCCGACGCTTCATCGACACCAACGTCGATTGGCACGTGACCCACAACCGAGAGACCTTGCGCGTCCGCCTCGGCCATGACGTGCAAGAACGTAGAACGGGGTAGATCCGAGAAGACCTTGATGAAGTCCGCCCCCCTCTCCGCACGTCGGGCTACCAACTCACCCGCCTCAGCACGCGTCAGTTCGGAGCGGGTGTCGATCCCCCCGCCAGCAGCGACGACATGTGGCGCACGAGGTTGAAGCGCAGATACCGAGTCGAACTGCGGCGGGTATAATCCCCCTACATCGCGGATGCCAAGGACGCCGTTGGCGATGAGGAGTGGAAAGAATGCCTCAACTTCGTCAGGGTATTGGATGTGCGTATGCACATCCCAAAGACCGGGAATCACCCACTTACCATCGGCACGGAAGACCACAGCGCCGCCTGGGATCTCACGGTCACCATCCGGCAAGACGTCCAGGATCCGGTCGCCATCAATGACAATACTGTGATCTGGCAGGACCGTCCCATCCCGTGGATCGATGATATCGACACCCGAGATGACGACGAGCACCTCTTGCGCTTGACCCGGTAGCGGTAGCAGGGCGACTGCTGCAAGAAGGAGAACAGCCACGCGCGTCGTCATGTCAGTCTTTCTCTCGCGGGCGCGAAGAAAGCGGACTAACCGATCGGCCAGGTACACCGTGGCCATGCCGCCACTGCCGATCTCGCGCTCGACGACGTATCGGTCCGTCAGGGCAGTATTGAGACGATCCAAGTCCGGTGACATCGTCAGCACGCCTCGGAGGCGGGGGGGCCAAATGAGGCTCGGATCGAATTGTCTCAAACCTAGATGAATGGTTCGAGGGCGTCGAGGCTGGCCTTTGCTGGCGTGACCCAAAGGAAGAATGACCCGGGTGGGGATCGGCGTCGAAGACACTCCGAGTACGCGCAGCGTCCGCAGGAGCCACCCACGACCTACGGATTAAAAAACCACCTCGAAACAGGCCGATTTGTACGGATTTAGGCTACGAATCGAGCAATCATATGCTAGGATCGTATACCCGAAGCCGATTCATATGCTAAGTTCGGGCATCCGAACCGGTACAGAAACCGGTACACCGCTCACGAGGTGCCTCGCCGCTGCACTAAACCGATTCCGCATCACGAGGACGCCGGTTTTCGAAACCGGCGCCAGGTGTTCCCATCTAGTACCCATCTGTCTGAATACGTCCGGTTGGTGCGGTTTCCGTGTCTGACCAGTCCTCGCGAGTCCCTAGCAGACCGGATACGGATGGCCACCGGTCCTACCCTCGAAGGCAGGAAATGGAAAACAGCCTTTACCGGATGTAGCCCAGCGACCGCAGCGTCTCGAGCTGCTCAGGCGTGAGCGCGACCTCTCCCCCGGCGGCGCCGACTTGCCGTGCCAGGGCCTGGTGGGCCGCCCACTGCGTTTGCAGGAACTCTCGGTACGTCTTCACCAGGTCGGGTCGCTCCGCGTTGATCGGATGCAGGGCATCCGGGTCGCTCCACAGGTCGTAAACGAGGAGTGCCGCAGCACGGCCCTCGGGCAGCTCCGGCTCGGCGTCGGGGTCCGGCGAGACCAGTAGGGAGGCACCCCAGCGCCCATCCACCACCTCGATGTGGAAGTTCTTTCCGGCCTCGAACGTCCCGAGGTCTACGCTGGCCATATCGAAGATCACGGGCCGTGGTTCCCACGAGCCCTGGCCGAGGAGGAGCGGCACAAGCGACCGCCCCTGGGTCAACTCGGGCGGATGCAGCCCGGTCAGGTCGAGGAGCGTCGGGAGTATGTCGATCATCGAGACCGGCTTGGCGACGCGTTGGCCGGCGGCGATTCGACCCGGCCACACGGCGATGAGAGGGATGCGCGACCAGTAGGCGGCGAAGATGGGGTCGCCGATGGGGGGCGGCGGATCTATGTCCATCACCCACCAGGCGGCTCCGTGATCGGCGGCTATGATGAGCAGCGTGTTTTCCCACTCACCCTCCGCCTTCAGCCGCTCCACCAGGCGCCCGAGCTGTGCATCGTTGTGCGCCATGCACTCGTCGTAGAGGCGGCGCTGTGCCTCATAGAACTCCGTGCGGCCGATCCCGGTCTCTTCGAAGGAGTCGGACCAGGCCCGGATGCCCCCTGTCTCTTGAAGCTGACGGTTCCACTCGTCATAGGCCCGCCGCTCTTGGGAATCCAAGTATAGTCCGGCGAATGGTGCCGGGGGGTCGTACGGATAGTGGACGTCGGTTGTCTGAAAGTGCACGAAAAAAGGCTGGTTCGGATACTCTGTGCGCCACTGCCAGAAGTCCTCGTGAAGTTCGCGTGACGAAATCGAGTTGGGCTGCGATCCAGCCTCGCGCATGACGTCGTGGCCCCGGTCCAGCCCGCTGATCAGTCCCACGTAGGAGTTCGTCGTGAACAGCGCGGTCTGGTACCCGGCCCGGTGAAAGTGCTCGGCCATCGTAACTACGCCGTCCGGTAGCGGGTCCGTCTCCGTCCTCCAGTTGCCCAATACGCTGTTGTGGAGCGAAGTGACGTAGGAAGTCGTGGACGGCTTTGTCCAGGTCGAGTTGCTGTACGCTTTCTCGAAGACGGCACCCTCTGACGCCAGTCGTTCCAGGTTCGGGGTGGTCCGGCGACTGTAACCATAGACGCTCATGTATGATGCCGCCGCGCCATCAATGATGTAGAAGATGACGTTGGGCCGATCATCGGCCCGCTCGCCGCTCAATGTCGGCGCAGCCCACAGGGCGATGGTGCTCGACTCTTCCGCCGATGCTTCCACGGCCAGGCTGACTTCCTTTCCGGCGAAGTGAGACAGATCCAGCGACCGCTGCCCCCAGGCACTCGCGTCGCTGAAGCCCTCATCCAGGAGCACCTCTGGCTCGTCGGCATCCGACCGCACCGACACGCGGAACGCGATGGGCTCATCGGGCTTCAGCACCCCAAGACCAAGGTCTAGACGGCCCCCATCGGGCACCCGGACCCTGTACTCAAGTCGGCCGGGCACGTGCAGAAACAATGTTCGTCGGATGGCCTCTCCTCGTATCTCCGTTCGAACCCCAGCAGGACCGTCGGCGTAGAGGGCCGCCTTCGGGACCACACGTACGGAGAGGATGTCGATGCTTGCCGGCTCGAGACCCCAGGCAGCGACTACGAGTTGTCGCCACGGACCCGTCAGCTGTGGGCCGTCAAACTGGTCCGCCGGGAGCTGATAGCTGTGCGCCGAGCCATCGCGGATCAAATACACATCCTTGCCCGGCAGAGCTGGCAGGACGCCGCCATCGGGACCCGGGCGTGTGTTGAAGAACAGCTTCAGTGCCTGCACCTGGCCGTGAGCTCGCGCCCGGACAACGATGTGTCCCCAATCCCGATAGTCCCAGTCGGGTAGGTCCACGTACATCCCCGCCAAGTAGAGACCCGCCCCTGGTTGCACCGGGCTCAGCTCGAGTTGCATGTAGTCGGCACCTGGAGGCGCGCTCAAGGTCGCCGAGGGCGTCGGAATCACCTGCCATTCCGATTCCGGCGCGTCGAACGTCCACTCAACGGCTTCAAGTGTAGCCGCCGAAGGCTCCGCTGCTTCGACCATCGCGGCGTCGAAATGCTCCTCGAGGTGGAGGGGCATCTCGGCGGTGAGGACGGGAGAGTCCGACTGCGCGTCCGAGCAGTAGACGAGTGGGAGGGTCAGCAGGGTGACGGGAAGGGTCCGAGTGACGACGCGACGGATACTCATGGGTACCTCCCACAGATACAGCGACCTCGGCCCCGGCGCGGGCGGGCGAGTCGGTCGGTACCACCTCGAGCGAGGGGCGTCAGCTCACGCGAACAGAGGAATTTTGGAGCTGATTTTCGAAAGCTAGTCGATCGGTTCGAGGGCGTCGAGGCTCGCCACACGTGGCCTTGAACAAAAGGAAGAATGACCGGGGTGGGGATCGAACCCACGACCTACGGATTAAAAGGTCTGAGACAACCCCTGACTACAGAGGACCACGTAGAAAACCTGTACGATTCCGGGCCTGATTGTCCCTCCCTTGTTCCACATCTTCCATGTAGTGCGTTGAGTTCAGCCCAAGAACAACCCAAGAATCTGCCGGCGGTCGCACGTACCGCCCTACGCACAACCCACTACGAATCTCCTCGCGTCGGGCCAGGCCACCTTCGAGCGTCCGTACACACCCGGCTGCGGATCGACGGTCATCTCGTGCGAGTCCGCACGCCAGGCCTGCTCGAGCTTGTCAAGCGGGGAGAAATCCCATCATGTAGCGCCTGCGCAGCAGCAGGTTCGGTACGGCCGCAGGCTCGCACCCGGCGTAACCGAATAGGGCGGACAGGATCAGCAGGTTTGTAGCCAGGCATGTACGACGATCAGCGGCTTACTCGTTTGCAGGGGCGGTGCACGCGCCTCCACCCAGGACGCAGAACCTCGCGCAGTGCGGATGGTTCAGCTTCACCACCTTCACCGCATCCACGAGGCTCGCCCCGAGCTCGAACTGGGAATCATAGGGCAGCAACGTGCAGGCAAGTACTACGGGGCGGGCTGCGCCCTTGCGTTTGACGACCATCCGGCTCCACGCGCACATGACGTCGTCGGGATGCTCGCCGAGGATCTCCCAGCAGTCCACGGTGATCTCCGGCACATCGAGGGTTTCGTCCATCTCGGGAAAAAGAACGAGCTCAGACGGTTCGTCGGCGTCCACGGGAATCCCTTCGGCTGCGAACAGTCGATCGTAGCCCTGGCGCGCCTCGCCCTCGTCCTCACCCCAACGCGTACGGCCGGCCACGTGGACCCGGAATCCGTGATCCGACAGCCAATTGAGCCCGTACAGGGCGACCTCCCAGGATCCCGGGCCTCGTTCCAGGTCGTGAAGCTCAGGCGTGTAGTGATCGAGGCTCACTCGGAAGGTCAGCCTCCCATCGTCCTTTTCTCCCAGCTTCTCTCTGAGCTCCTCCCCAAGCTCGAGGAGGGCCGTCTGGATGCGTGGGCGCTGCATCGGTTGCAAGGCATTCGTCAGTACGAGGACGCGAAAACCGCGCTCTAATGCCTCCCGAAGCATCCTGACCAGGTCGGGGTTCACGAACGGCTCGCCCCCCGTGAAGCCGATCTCCTCGGTCGGTAGGCCCAAGGCGGCGATCTCATCCAAGAACCCTCGCACCTCATTCAGCGTGAGGTAGGCGAGGCGATCATTCCGAGGGCTCGATTCGAGGTAGCAGTGCCGGCACTCGATGTTGCAGAGCGTGCCGGTGTTGAACCACAGCGTCTGGAGCCCGGCAAGCCTGACGAACGCCCTCCGCTGACCGTCGGCGGTCAGGTCGAGGTCCTGGAACTTCCGGGCGTCCAGCCTCGCCAGCTCGACCGTCCGCTCGCTAACGACTTTGCTCATTCCCTGATCCGCTGCCCATCTTGAAGCGTATGTTCCTCTCGGAAACGAGATGTCCTTCCGTCCCCAACGCCGTCAGCCGACCGGCGGATCTACGGAGAGGGAATCCGCACCGCCTTCACCAAGGTACGACAGAGAAGAAAGGGACTGCTCTCTCCCCCGACGTCCGCCGAGGGTCCCACCCTCGCGACGGATGCTTGCGGCCGCTTAGGGACCCGCCGCCTCGATCTTGTCGATGATGATCGAACGAGCGCCGCTGCGCTCCATCACTACTCCAGTCACAGTGACCTGCTGCTCGGCGTGCGCCATCAGCGTCTCGGTCTGACCTGCGGACGGCATCCCCTTACCGGTCGGCAGATAGATGTTGCCGTCTTCACCGAGGAACACGAGCGGCACTCCGGCCTTTGCACACACCTCGGCGCACATCTTGTGATCCGTGCCCTTCAAACCTGCGTTCAGGTAGCAGGCCATGTCGACGACCTGGGCGGTGATGGTCTGCGGCTCCGGCATGTCCTGCGCCTGCGCCGGCTGCGCGACGAGCGCGCCAGCTGCGACCGCAAAGGCCAGGGTCAGCGGTTTGGGCTTCATCATGTCACCTCCTCGAGTTGTGGGTCCGGCGTAAGCAGCGATGCCTTTGCCCCCCATTCACATCGGCAACCAGGCGCTCGACCGATTCGTTCCCGACTCCCTCTACAGACCAGTACAAGGTCTGGAAGCTCGGTGGTCTGGCGTCGGCGATGAGCGCGTCGACGTTATGCTCGCGGAGTGCTCGCGCGACGATGGCGTCGGACAAGTGCGCCCACGACGAGCGAAAGAGCGCCCGCCCCCAAACCAGTCACGGCCGCCTCGGTCACACCCGGGCCGAGCTGTCCGGGGTGTACGAGGTAATCCACGATCCCCGTGACCAGGGCAAGGACGATGGCGATCCGCCATCGCACGGTGGTTCTCAGCAGGAGAATCGTGGCCGCCGCCGCCGTGCCCGCGAAGAGCCCGGTTCGGACCGCGATGGCCCAGTGGATGAGCGAGACCGCGAACAGGTTGCCCTGGACCATCGCCACGAGGCAAGCCGCGGTGGCCTCTCCGACGTTCTCGACGAACGGGATCAGCCTCCGCCTCATGACGGCCCATCGGTCGGCGGGACCCAAAGCTCGAGGTCGTCGAACCAGGCCATGGCTGCGCCCCCCGTGTCGTCGGTGTCGACGAGGATCGCGACGGCAGCCACGTCGGGCGCCGGCTCACCAAACGCGTGCTCGTAGTCG
>JBDHFN010000056.1:0-20703 GCA_039590375.1 Gemmatimonadota bacterium | reverse complement strand
CCGGAGCCACTCGGCGGGGCTGGGTACAACACCATCCACGCCGTTCCCACCAGCTCGCGATCGGGGTCGACGAACGAATCGGGGCTGTCCCATGCCGGCCAAAAAGCGAACGCGGCAGCATGAATAGCCACGGCGAGCATCATCGCATAGGCGAGATGGTTCCCCCACCGAGCCCTCCACGCCGCGTTGACAGTGTCATGGCGGGAGAAGTAACGAAGTCGCTCGTCGGTCCCTGGGCTCACCAAACCACCCTTTTTTCGCGTTCGTACTGCTATTCCCCGCCACTGCGACAAACTGGGGGAGGGAACACGCACCATCCATACCCTCGGTGTCTGAGATTACAGAGCGGTATCGAGGCCCACAAGGGTAGCGGCCCCCTGGGGAACAGGCCTTGGGTGACATCGGCCTTGTGAAGGTGCAGGCCAATCGGATAGACTCGGGGCGCGGGACGCATGCCGCCTCCCGTCGCTCGGTGCAAGGACCTGAGTATGAAGAACAGCTTCGCGCCCTTCGGGGCTGCCCTCTCGGTTCTCGCCTTTCTTGGGTGGATGATCTACGCTGCACGGACCGATCCGAGGGCCTCTGAGGCGGTGGGCTCGCAGCCCGCCTCGGTCTCTTCATCCTCGAACGACGAGCCCCTTCTCCGGGAGCGAACGGCCGGATCTGCGGTTCCCTGCGCGGTGCCGCTGGGATGGCACATCGCGAGAGTCGACGACTCGTTCGGACTGAGTTCCGAAGAGGCGAGAGCGGCGTTGAGCCGAGCCGCCACCCTCTGGGAAGAAGCCGTCGGAGCGGATCTGTTTTCGAACGATCCCGATGGAGAACTCTCCGTTCGGCTGGTCTACGACGACCGCCAGGAAGAGCGACGGCGGGTCCGCCGCCTCGAACTGGAGTACAACGAGGCCAGCGCGAGGCTCGAAGCCCGATGGGCGGGACTCGAGGAAATGAGCCAACGAAACGATGAGGCACGTAGCCAGAACCGGGCGGCCGTTCGGGATCTCGACCGACGGGTGGGCGCCCTCAACGACAGCATCCGGGATTGGAACGCCCGGGATGATGCACCGGCGGAGGTGGGAGAAAGACTCAGAACATCCGCCAGCATGCTCGACGCGGACCGGGATGAACTTACGGCTCGAGCGCGAGAGATTGACGAGTTGGCACGACAGCTGAAGGACGAACTCGACCGGCTCGACGATGAGGTCGTGGCACACCGGAGTGAAGCCGAAGAGATTTTCGGGCCGTCTCCTGCGGGGGATCCGGAATCTGGTGTGTACCGCGAAGCGGTGCACGTACAGGATGGAGCGGTCGCTTCCGTCACCCGGGAGATACGGATCCATCGGTTCGACGGCACGGCTGACCTGGTCCTGTTGGCCGCACACGAGCTGGGCCACGCCCTCGGGCTCGCGCACAACACGGTGCGGGGGGGTATTATGCAGGCGGAATTCTCGATGACGGCCTTGAGGGAAGGCGTGCCCCGAGTCCAAACGGGCGACGTGGAATCGCTCCTCTCCTTGTGTCCCGATCTTTAAGATGCTTCACTAGAATGCTTCGAGATGCTTCACTCGGATGCTTCGAGATGCTTCGAGATGCTTCACTAGGATGCTTCCCGCTTCGATGTTCGTGTACGACTGGTTACCGATTCTATAATCGGCCATCGCCCCTGGCTGCTCATTAAGGAGATCCCAATGCGTTTTTCACACGGAGCGGCGCTCGTCGCCACCTTCATCGGCCTCGCCGTCGCGACCGACATGTCCGCGCAGATCACTCGCATCGATTTCCAGGTTGTGGAATCCCCAGCCTTTGATGGTGAAAGCTTCGGCGACGTTGGGCAGTACGAACGCCTCCGGGGCGTGGCCTACGGTGAGGTTGACCCCAACGATGTGCGGCATCGCGGGATCGTGGACATCACCAGAGCTCCCCTCAACGCTCGAGGGCGGGTGGAGTACAGCACCACGGTAGAGATCTATCGGCCAATCGATCTGGAGCGTTGGAACAAGGCGATCTTCCACATCGTTCCGAACCGGGGCCGGGTCAGTGCGGGCGATGCCGTCTTTCGCGAGATGGGTTTCGCCATCGTACAGGTCGGGTGGCAGGGCGACCTCACGGCGACCGACACGAACATCGTGCCGTTTCTGCCGATCGCGAAGTACCCCAACGGATCCATGATCGTCGGCCCGGCCCTCGAAGAGTTCATTTTCAACGATGACGAGCCCGTCTCGGACGCCGACCTGACCTACGCCACCGCCGCGCCCATGCCCGCCATGGCCAGCCTCACCGTACGGGAGAGACAGGGGGCTCCCCGTGTGGGGTTGGAGGGTGGTGCTTGGAGCTATGTGAATGAGCGCCAGATCCGTATCATCCGACCCGACGGATTCGACGCCGGCGCAATCTACGAGCTCGTCTATCTGGCGAAGGACCCGATTGTCATGGGGTTGGGCTTTGCGGCCCCGCGTGACGTCATCTCATTTCTTCGCTACGAGATCGCGGACAGCGAAGGCAACGCCAATCCGCTCATGTCCGTCGGCTTACCGACCGCGGCCATCTCCCTGGGTGTCTCCCAGAGCGGCCGCTTCCTGCGGGACATGCTCTATCTGGGCTTCAACGAGGATGTCGAGGGTCGTATCGTTTTCGACGGCATGCATCCGGACATCGCGGGTTCGAGGAAGACGTTCACCAACTACCAGTTCAGCCAACCGGGACGATGGCAGAAGCAGCACGAGGATCACTTCTACCCGGGGGATCAGTTTCCGTTTACCTATGCAACTGTCTACGACCAGGTCAGAGACCGGGCCGACGGCCTGCAAGTCAGGTGCTCGGCATCGAACACCTGCCCCAAGATCATCCACAGCGATGGCGAGGCGGAGATCTGGCAAGCTCGCTCATCCCTCATCGTCACGGATCCGATGGGGGAACACGTCGATCTACCCGATAACGTGCGCGCATACTTGATCGCGGGCACGCGACACGGAGGCGGCCGAGGTGTGCACGCCGGAGATCTTCCCGACGCCGGCATCTGCCAGAATATCAACAGCCCGCTTCCGCTGGCACCAATTCGCCGCGCTCTCAGCGTCGCTCTATATGAGTGGGTCGTGGACGGAACCGAGCCGCCTCCGAGTCGTTTTCCCATGGTTCCCCTCGGAACGCTCGTCATGCCAACAGAGATCGGATTTCCAAGCATTCCCGATGTGACCTTTACGGGGAGCCACAACGCGCTTCGGCATCACAACTTCAGTCTGTTCCCACCGCTCGAGGGCGACCCCTACGTCGTGCTCGCGGGTCGCGTCGACCCCGATGGAAACATGACGGCCGGGATTCGCCATCCGGATCTGTCTGTCCCGATCGGCACCTATACCGGCTGGAATCTGCGACGAGAGGGATTTGCCGAGGGAGCACAGTGCGCCGGAGCCGGATCATTCATTCCGTTCGCCGCCAACCGTGAAGAGCGGGAGGCATCGGGTGACCCCCGTTTGTCGATCGAGGAACGCTACCCGACCCACGAAGCGTACGTGAGCGCGGTCGGGCAGGCCGCCGACCGTTTGGTGCGAGAGAGACTGCTCCTCCCTCAGGACGCCGAGGCGATCGTCGAGTTGGCCGGGAAGAGCACGGTCGGTGCGTCTCCCTGACCAAGACTCCTATTGAAAGGCCACCGCTAAGATCAAGTCGCTCAGCCGGTCGAGGTCCCTGAGATCCAGAACCTCACCTGGTGAATGACTGTATCGCCCTGGCCATGAGAGCCCCTGGTTCGGCGCTCCCCAGAAGGTGAACTGAGTTCCGTCGGTGCCCCCTTGAGTGAGCCCGATCTGCAACGGAATCCCCGCTTCGGCAGCCGCTCCGATCACTCCCTCACGCTCGAGATCGGGAGATATGCCACTGCTCTCGATGGCTCGCAGTACCGGACCGTCTCCGAGCGGTGCGAAGGCGAAGTGAGGTGACTCCAAGGGTGTATCCGACGACACGAAGGTATCGACCGAGAAGATCCTTCGGGTCGTGGCACCGAAACGGCGTGCCATGGCCCCAGCCCCCACCAAGCCTCCCTCCTCGTGGACCGACCAGGTAAAGATGACCTTGCGTTGGAGGTCTGCGGGATCCAACCGGTTGATCGCCCGGAGCAATGCCGTGGTGCCCGCTCGGTCGTCGAGAGCCCGCGCCACGAAGCGCGTCCGTCCCATGCGGAGACCCTCCTTATGGCTCGTTACCCCCATGCCTGGACCCACACCCAACGCCTCGAGAGCGGCACGGTCCAGGCCAAACCATGCCTGAAGCGTACCTGGATTCTTCTCGCCGGCTTGATTCCGCGTCAGGAAGAATCCCCTGAGTGGCGGCCGTGCGGTCGCGGACAGAGACCTGTCTTTCCACTCATCATCGACGTCGACGCCGTCACCGGTGCTGGTGCTGGGGGCCCCGACGGGATCGAAATGGAGGAGCGCCGTTTGCCCTTCCCATGCAGAATCCACCGGACCGCCCATCCTGCGCAACGTCGCGACGCCCGCGTCCGAGACCGATGCGACCTCGTAGCCCACCTCATCCATGTGGGCCATGAAGACGGTCGTGTCCCGGTCGGGACCCACGCTTACCATGATGTTTCCTATGTCGTCGACCAAGGCCCTTTCACGTGCCCACTCGGGTAGGGTCTCCAGCACCTTCCTCCGGACGGCCCACTCATGGCCCGACACGCCATGAAGCTCGACCAGCTCAGTCAAGAGGCGCGCGACGTCCGTCAGTGTCGCGTCTGTTCGGTCGCTGCGTAGTCCCTCACGGTCCGGTGCGATCGCCCAAGCGGGGTCGGCCCTCAAAGAGACTCCGACGGCTTCGGCCCCTGCTGTGAGCAGAGCCATGGCGTCTTCCGCCTCGATGCTCTCCATGTGCGAGCCAGGGGACCGGACCCTCGGGGCGATCCATGTGACGTCGTCCACGCCAACTGCTTCGAGCACGGCACCGAAGCGACCGAAGGAGTCGGCTGGACGATCCTCGGCCGCTGCAACCGGTTGGCCGGGCCCCAGTATCACAACCTCGTCGAACGGTCCACCTCGCGCGATGGCCGAGGAAAGCCCGACCCAGCCCAGACGCGCCTGCGCGCTGAGGACGAAATGTGTCTCGCCCGAAGGAGCCCCACCGTTTTCGGCTGCCCGGGCCAGGGTCGCGACTGCCGCACAGCCTACTCGGCTCCCAGCATCTGGCCCAGCCACGCCCCCGGCAAGGGTCCAGGGCGGAAGATGACGGCCGACCGGATCCAGAAGCGCGATGCCGAGCGCCGCGACATCTTCGTCCGAGTCAGCGCCCACGTCGATCCACAGATCGTCCGCACCAACAACGCCGGTCTCGTCACGATGCTGCTGCGAGAAGTGGCCGTTGCTGCGGGCTACCACGCCCGTTAACGGACCATCCCGAGTGAGAACACGAACCTGTTGGGCTTCGAACGCCTGGTCCCAGAGCGGATGACGCGATCCGGCTCCGATGCGGTGTACCCTCAAATATCCCTCTTCGGTAATCTGACTGACGGCGTAGCTGGGTCGATCGAGCGCGCATGCGACTATGCGCCGAGGTGACCCGGTCCCCGTGCGAGTCACCAGGTTTCCCCACTGGTCTGCGGTCCAGCCCGCCATCTGCGCAGCGAGTCGAGACGCCACCCTTGTTTCGTAGCCGGTGGCCACATCGAGAGCGACCCAAGAGGCCATCGCTTCCAAGTTCGGATCCCCTTGGGAGTAGCTCTGCGCGTGGCTTCTCTCTGTGGCTCCGAAGGCCACGAAGCAGAACAGAACGACCGAGGAGGCTCGTCGAACGAGCCTGTGGAACGCCGCTCCAAACGGGCTCTGCCCGAGACCTGCCCGGAGAAGAGACTGTAGAACCATTAGGACCTCCTAGGGCCTGACCCGGACGTACTTCCGTAGAGTTCGGGGGCGGGGCTCTCCTCCATACATATTCCCGTCGCGGTCCACCGCGACGAACTCTGCACCGTTACCCGCGGTGCTACGCGGGTCTCCCGACGGCACGAGGATGAACTCTGTCACCCAGCCGGTGAGGGCGTCGCCGATCCTGATCCCCATCTCCCAACCTGGATTCTGGACATCGTCCGATTCGGAGTCGGCCACGTAGATCCGGTCGTTTTCGTCGAAGGTGATTCCGCTCGGGCGGCCGAACTGGGTCCATTGCGCGAGGAAATTCCCCTGCTGGTCGAAGATCTGGATCCGATTGTTGGATCGGTCGGCCACGAACAGGCGGCCGCGGGCATCCAGGGCAATGGCGTGCAGTGTCCGGAACTCTCCCGGCGCATACCCGGTCCGTCCCCACTCCATGAGGAATCTTCCGTCCGGCGCGTACTTGACCACTCGGTTGTTCGTGTCGTTCGCATGGCCATCGGCGACGAAGATGGACCCATCGTCCGCGATCACCACGTCGGACGGAGCGTTCAAACCCGAGCGGCCCCCGGAGGGAACGCCGGGGGTGCCGAGGGTCATCAGAACCTCACCATCGGGGCTGAACTTGACGACCTGATGGCCTCTCGTCCCCTCGGGTGTTCGGGCGGCGGCCACCGCGTCGGTCACCCACACGTTTCCGTCGGGGTCGACATCCATGCCGTGGGGCCAAATAAACATCCCTCCGCCGAAACTCTTCACGACGTTGCCCTCGTGGTCGAACTTGAGGATGGGGTCCAGATCCGAATCGAGGCACTCGTTACCGAAACGGGTGGGAGCCGAGATCGGGTCGAACGCATCGCATCTCACCACGGCCCAGACGTGTACACCGTCCGGGTCGATGGTCACGTCACCGACGGCCCCCATCCGCCTCCCAGCCGGAAGCTTGACCCAGCCGTCGACCCCCTGGCTCGGATCATCCCACGTCCGATAAGGATTAGAGCTGTTTTGGGCCCAAGCATGGGCGGGGACGGCGGCGATGAACGCTACGGTGAGGATCAGTCCCTTCATGTGTTCCTCCGTCGGCTCGATATCACTGGAAAACAAAGCCCCCGACGGCTATGCCGTCGGGGGCTCTCCTTCGGTCTAACTAAAGCTCCCGACGCCTAGTGCACCGGGCCGATATCCATACCGGGCAGCCGCAGCGCGACCAGACGACCGGGACGGCCAACCTGGACCACGATGTGCTGGTAGTCATGATGTAGAAAACTCATCATGCCGTACTGTCCGGGAGAGGGAAGCAGGATCTCACCCACGTGTTCCCCGGTCAGCTTGTTGTAGGCGTTGAGGACCGGCGGTCCGCTGGATCCCTCCGTAGCGTACAGGAGGTCGCCGGCCACCATCTGGATGGAGTTTCCTCCCCCACCGAACCTCGAGAGGTCCTGGCCTCGGAGGGCCGGGTTGTTCCTCAGCGCTTCGTCGGGCTCGCCGATCGGAATCCAGTAGATCCGCTCACCGGTGTTCATGTCGTATGCGGAAAGCCTGTTGTAGGGCGGCTTCCAGACCGGCAGTCCCTGGACACGCGGCAAGCCGCCACCCGGACCGGCGACCCACTCCGAGATGGTCGTGCCCGTGGTCGCTGGGTTGTCCGGCTCGTCAGCGTCCGCGCCCGGCGACACGAGGCCGCCGCCGCAACGCTTCGACGAAGGCACATACAGGATGCCCGTCGTCGGATCCAGGGTCGCGGGATTCGTGATGTTGAGCCCACCAGCGCACCGAATGTTATCGATTACGCCAGCATCGTGCCCCTCGAAGAGCCGGGGCATGAACGGTCCACCGATCCGGTAGTTCTCGATCAGTGACAACGCCTCCTGGCGCAGCTCGGGCGTCCAGTCGATGATGTCGTCGTCATCGAGCCCGAGGGGCTCGGACGGCTCGGGCCTGGTGGGAAGTGGCTGCGTCGGCGAAGTCCAGTTTCCAGGTACCTCGGTCTGGAATACCGGCACTTCTTCGATCGGCCATATCGGATCGCCGGTCTCCCGGTTGAACGCGTAGATGATGCCCGTCTTGGACGTCTGAACCAGCGCCGGGATGGGCCGCCCGTCCACTTCGAGATCGACGAGTATCGGGACGTTCGGCAGATCATAGTTCCATTGGTCGTTGTGAACCGTCTGGAAGTGCCACTCGCGTTCACCCGTCTCAACGTTCAGGGCAATCACGCTCGTCCCGTAGAGGTTGTCCCCGGGGCGGAAACCACCGTAGTAGTCGATCGTCGGCGGATTCGTGGGAATGTAGACCATCCCGAGGTTTTCGTCCGCGGACATCGGCGCCCACGACGAGACGTCCCCCGTCCACTGCCATGCGTCGTTGAGCCACGTGTCGTGACCGAACTCGCCCGGCCGGGGAATGACATGGAACTTCCACTTGAAGTCACCCGTGCGTGCGTCGAAGGCGAGGATGTCGCCGGGGACGTTTTCGATGCGGGTCTGGTTGTAGCCTTGCTCGGCCGAGTTGCCGACCACCACCACACCGTTCACGACGATCGGGGGCGACGAGGAGGTGATGTAGCCCAGCTCCCTCGGAATGCCATGGTCGGGATCGTACTCGCCGTCGTAGGCCAGCCAGGGGCCCCAATCGGCGATGAGGGGCACGAGCAGGTCCACGACTCCGGTCGAGGGGAAGCCCTCGATCGGCACCTGTTGCCCGAAGTTCTGGATGTGCTCACCCGTCTTCGCATCCAAGGCGTGGAGGAAGAACGCGGGCGACGTATAGAAGATGACGCCCCTTCCGTCCACCTCGCCGTAGGCTACGCCCTTCCCGTAGTTCTGGCGCATCGAGCGCTCCCACCGCTCGGTGTTCGGCTCACGGTAGGTCCAAACCGTCTCGCCGGTCGTCGGGTCGATCGCGGCCACCGTGCGGCGCTGTCCGGCAACGGTGTACAGGAGCCCGTCGATGTACGTCGGCGTGGACTTGAACTGCTGGTCGACCACCGGACCGAAGTTGTCGGCTCGCCACTCCCACGCGACCTCGAGGTCGGCGAAGTTCGTCGCGTCGATCTGATCGACCGGCGAGAAGCGAGTGCCCCAGGCATCTCCGCTCTGGTAGCGCCATTCCCCGTACGGGTTCTGGCGCTCTTGCCCAAAGCCGAGCGTGGGCGCCACCAGCAGTATGCCGAGCACGAGGGCGAACCCATGCGAGTGGCTCTGGAGTCTGCGGGCTAGTGATGACATGGCTTCCTCACTGGTGAAGCGGTGAACTAACGGGTCCCCTTGTAAGCGCACCCACACGATCACGGGGAGCTGCAACAAAGTGACTTTTCCAGCAATCGCACATCATAAGACCGAGACACGAACATCGCCAGGGTCGGACGGTGCCCCGAGCCGTTGCGCCTCCGCTCGTCATCCCGCAGGTTGAGACCATCGCCCCGTCCACAGGAAGCCGTGACCATTTGTCTCGGGCGACTCGTCTACAGGCCGAGTCCGCGGAACAAGTCGGTGGCCGGCCCAAGGGAGGCTTTCATGGCAGAGAAGCTGGTCGGAGAGGACATCGTCCCGCAGGACCTCGTAGCCAAAATCACCGGGCGGGCGCGTTACGCGGAGGACTTCCGCGCGGACGGAATGGTCTTCGCCAAACTCCTGGCGAGTCCCATGCCCCATTGTCGCGTGCGACGCATCGACGCGAGTACTGCTCTGGCCATGGACGGGGTCATCGGCATTCTGACCGCCGACGAGGTGCCGTCGCCCGAGGCACCTGGAGAGGCGGTCCTCACCATGGAGCCGCGCTACGAAGGTGAAGCGATCCTGGCCCTGGCAGCGGTGGACGAGACCACGGCGGCCGACGCCATCGAGAGAATCCAGGTCGATTACGAGCCGTTGCCCTTCGTCCTGAACCCACTGGACAGCCTTCGACCCGACGGCCCTAATGCCCGCACCGAAGGCAACACCGTCGTCAACGGCGAGATGGCCACGGTGAAATGGACCCAGGCGGACTTCGAAGAGGCGGGCGAGAATCGGCTTCCGGCCGGCGAGCCCGGTGATGAGTGGAGCTTTGGAGACCTCGAAGCCGGTTTTGCCCAGGCGGACCTCATTCTGGACGAGACCATCGTCCACCAGTCCCTGTCCCACCATCCCTTGGAGCCCCGGACCTGCATGGCCTATTGGCAGAATGGGAGGCTCTACCTTTACGGCTCCACGCAGAGCGTAGCCCGCACGCGGGCGGCGGTTGCCGCCGGTCTGGACATGGACATGGACGACCTGGTCTTCATCGGGGAATACTGCGGGGGCGGATTCGGGAGCAAGATCACGGGAAGTCCGATCATGCAGGTCCCGGCGCTCCTCTCCCGAAAGATCAACCGGCCGGTCATGCTTCGGATCACGCGTGCCGAGGAAACCTACCTGGGGCGGGCGCGGCCCGGGTTCCAGGCCAGGGCTCGCTTCGGGTTCCGCTCCGACGGTCGCATGACTGCCCTCGATCTGTACGTGATTCAGGAAAGCGGCCCCTACGATCTGCGGGGTGAATACATGTCCTGCGGGCAGGTCGCCTCTCTGGCTTACCAGCCCGAGGCCATGCGGCACCGGGGAGTGGGGGTCTTCACGAACACCCCCCCGAAGTCCGCCCAGCGCGGCCCGGGGGGCGCTCAGATCACGGGAATGCTGGAGCCGATCATGGACAAGGCCGCGCGCGAACTCGGAATCGATCGGCTCGCGATTCGAAGGATCAATGCGCCCGACAGCGATGCCGTGTATGGCCCCGCCCGAACCCCCATCTCGAGCGCCTTCGTGCGTGAGGCGCTCGACGAGGGGGCCGAGTTGTTCGGCTGGGCGGACCGAATCCAACGGAGTGGCCAGCGGAGCGGCACCAAGGTCACCGGCGTGGGGATGGGACTGAGTGCCTATTCGGCGGGAAGCCGTGAGTACGATGGTCTCTTGGTGATCCGCCCGGACGGTAGGCTGTACATTCACCAGGGCATAGGTAACCTCGGGACCCATTCGGTCATGGACACCGCGCAGGTCGCAGCCGAAATCCTGGGCATGTCGTGGGCGGACTGTGAGGTGATCTGGGGCGACACCAGCCGCCACGTACCCTGGAGCTCCAATCAGGGTGGGAGCCAGACGACGCTCGCCCACACCCGGGCAAACCACGCCGTGGGAATGGACGCCAAGGGGAAGCTCCAGGAGATCGCCGCCCGCGACCTCGGGGGCGCTCCAGAAGACTATGACACGTCGGACGGCCGCGTTTTCCGCCGGTCGAACCCGGCTCGGGGCCTGAGTTTCGCGCAAGCGGCCAACCGGGCCATCGAGCTGGGTGGGCGGTATAGCGGAGAGGAACTCGCCCCCGAGCTCAACGACATGACCAAGGCGTCTGCCACGGCCCTCGCGGGCCAGGGCCTGGTCGCCGCGGCCAAGGACAACTATCCGTACAGCGGCAGCGTTCGCTCGTTCGTGGTCGGGTTCGCCGAGGTGGAGGTGGATGTCGAGACTGGCGGCGTGGAGATCACTCAGTACACGGCGATGGCCGACTGCGGGACCATGCTGCACCCCAGGAGCCTGGGTGCCCAGATTCTGGGCGGTTCGATCCAGGGCATGGGGATCGCCAGAAGCCAGAAGTGGGTGTACGACCCGGTCTGGGGAGTCTCATTCGCCAAAAGACTCTATACGGCCCGCCCGCCGGGGATTCTGGACGTTCCGCTGGACATCGAGTGGGGCGCCGTCGAAGTCCCCGATCCGCAGACACCAGTGGGAGCCAAAGGGATCGGGGAGCCGCCCGTGGGTGCAGGCTCCGCCGCCATCGCCTCCGCCATCTCGGATGCGCTGGGCGGAGTATGCTTGTGCCGGACACCACTCACGGCGGACGTGATCCTAGCGGAGCTGGAGGGCAGGGCGCAGCCGTACGCGCCGCTCGAAACACACGTCTGACCCAGCGCGCCTTCCGTACGCGCGCCTGAGACGTCGGTCAGGGACTCGGGTCAGGCCTGACCCGCTGTCACGACCCGGCGTTACCCTAGTCGTCTGCCCGTCGGGCGGACCAGTCTCCCTGGCCCATGCCTCCGAAGTCCGCCGTTCCGGAAATCGAGCCATCGGCGAGGGTGCCCAGGAAGACGACCTCGAACGGGGTCCCCTGGAAGTTCAGTTCCATGGCGAGGACAACGTTGGCCCCGTCGATGGTGCCCTGCATGTCGAGCGTGCCGAACTCACCCGCGTCACTCGTGGCCGTCAGGTCTCGGCCGCTTTGGACGACCTCGACGACAAGCGTTTGCTCACCCTGATCCGTCATCACGGTGAGGTCCCACGTCCCACTCAAATCGGCTTGCGCCGCTCCGGCCGTCGGTACCGAAACGAGTATCGCGACCGCTGCCATGACTACGCCGAGAGCCCTCATGACCCCTCCTGCCTCGTTGATTCAATGGTAAGTCCCGCCCCGAAACTCTATCACTCGGAGGATCCGGCGTAAAGCGCACGGGGTCCCGGGGCGGATTCGCCAGTACCATGGGTCCTCTTGGGGCATTTTTTGCCGAGGTTTGACACATTTTAGCCCCAGTTCCGCGAACCTCCCATTTGATACACCTTCGAGTTGACGCTACCTAATCCATTGGATGCCAATCACTTATACTGAGTTATACATGGATATCGTGACTTGCCCACCAGCGTAGGCACGCGTCTTGTTGTGAACCCTCCAGGAAAACGCACGAGAAGGTCGCTCTTGAATTGGCATAAATAAATGTCCCGAAAGAAGCACCATCCAGCCGTTCCAGCCCAACCCCCTCGCCTGAGACGGGATTTGTGTGCGTATGGGCTCCCACTGCCAAACGCATGCAAGACCTACGTCCTCGGCGCTCACATGGATCAGAATGGCGACTAAACGTTGGACCTTCGTGTGCATCGGGGACCACGACGACCGGACCCGGCAATACAGCATGTCGAGCAGCGCCATGCACTATATGGCCTCTCTCGGCGCCGGCTTCGTCCTCACGGTGACCGCGCTGTCCATGATCGTCGCCCTCAATGGTTCAGCACGGTACGACGCCCTGAAGCTCCAACGTGAGAAGTCGCTTCTCGCGGACGAAATCGGGGAAATTCAGGGGCGGGTGGCTCAAATTACCGGATCCATCGACGCCCTGATCGAAAAGGACGAGGGCTTCCGCCTCCTGGCCGGCTTGGATGCCATCGATGAGGAAATCTTCGAGGTGGGCGTCGGCGGACCAGGTACACCTACACCGGAAGCCAGCCCCCTGTGGGCGGAAGATCCGGTCTCGGCTGCCGTGACCTTCGCAACTTCGTATGACATCCGGGCCCTCGAGCGCAGAACCCAGCTCCTTTCGGAGAGCCTCTCGGAGGCCATGGATAGCCTCCAGGCCCACCATGACCTACTTCGGTCCACCCCATCGCTCAGTCCGACGGATGGATTCATCACCAGCAGATTCAGCAACGCCCGGATGCACCCGATCTGGGACAAAGAGTTGCCCCACGAGGGAATCGATCTGCACGCACCCGAAGGGACACCCATCCTTTCGACCGCCGATGGTGTTGTGTCCTACGTGGGTTGGCGAACCGGCTACGGGAACACTGTCGAGGTCGACCATGGGTTTGGATACATGACCCGTTACGCGCACGCGTCGAAGTTCCTGGTGGAGCGGGGTCAAAGCGTCGACCGTGGCATGCCGGTTGCTCAGGTCGGACAGACCGGTACCGCCACCGCCGAGCACGTGCACTACGAAATCTGGGTCGGCGGAAGAGCCATGGATCCACAGAACTACATCCTGAACGGGGTGATCCCCTAACGCGGGAATCGCCCTCGGGCCGCCCCTCGGCCCATGTCAGACCAGCCCGACCCCACGAGACACACGCATTGTTCACCGGACCCGGACCCGCCCGACTGGGTAACCACGGATGGTCCCTCACTAAGGAGAAAGCATGAAATCGCTTACGACGACTGTGATCGGATTTGCACTGGCAGCGCTGCTCGCCCCGCTTGCTGCTTCAGCACAGAGCCTCAGCGTAGCGGAATCCTCGGTGGCGACGAACGTCGTCGACCGGATGCCGACTGGCGTGGCCACGACATTCCCGTCCAGCGTGGGGCGGGTCTATGCTTGGTCTCGCGTCCAAGGAGCCCAGGGACAGACGACGGTCCACCATGTCTGGATTCACGATGGTGTGGAGAGGGCCGATCTCGAGCTCAGCATCGGCGGATCTCCATGGAGGACGTGGAGCAACAAGGCCATCGTCCCAGAATGGACCGGCGATTGGCGCGTGGAGATACGCGACGCCAGTGGGAACGTACTCGAGACCATCCGGTTTACGGTCGGAAGCTAGTACCCGGGGAGGGGAGTCGGCCTCAGTCTCGACGGCCGGGCTCCCCGACCTCCCCCCGGATCTCCCCGATGGCCCGCATGTGTTCCTCGTACGTGGCCGAAAATCGATGGCGCCCGTCTGGCTGCGCCACGAAGTAGAGAAAATCGGTGGAGTCGGGGTACAGCGCCGCTTCGATGCTCGCGCTCGACGGGTTACCGATCGGCGATGGCGGCAGGCCGGCGATGTGATAGGTGTTGAACGGAGAATCCGTCGTGTAATCGCGGTTGAGCAAACGACGACGACGGCCCAGAGCAAAGACGACGGTCGGATCCGCCTGTAATCGCATTCCGCGGTTCAGGCGGTTGTGGTATACGGACGATATGTCCAGCAGATCCTCTTCCGCCGGCCCTTCTCCCTCGATGATCGACGCGAGGGTCACGACCTCGTCCCTCGTCAGATCCAGGGAATCCGATCGGTGATCCCAAGCGGAATTCCAGTGAGCCTCGAACGTGTCCGTGACCTGATCCAGGATTTCGTCCGCGCTCGCCCCCTCCCGCAGGTAATACACCGAGGGATAAACGTACCCCTCCGCGCTCTGGCCGCGGGCGCCCAAGCGGGACAAGAGAGCAGGGGAGCCCGCCGCCGCCAGGAATGCCTCCTGGTCGACGCCCATTTCCCGCTCGATCCAGGCCGCCACCTCGGTCAACCACATGCCCCTTGGAAGCACCACGCGCTTGACCGGCTCGGTGCCCCGGCGCAATCGGACGAGCACCTCCCCGATCGGGCTGCCGAGCTGGAAATCATAGAGGCCGGGCTTGAGATCCAGGTGGGCCCGCTCCATTCTCACCAGGCGCTGGAGAGCTTGTGAGGACTTGATGACGCCGTGGGCCACCAAAGAGTCGGAAATGGCTTCAACAGGGGCATCTGGCGGAATGTTCACCCAGATCGTTTCCCTTGCAGGGGGCGGCTCGCATGCCCAAGCGGCGAGCAAATAGGCGGCGAACAGGGCCCCTCCGGCAAGCCGCGAAGCGTGGGCTCGCACGTCCCCTTCGGGCCCTCCAGAGACCGTCCCAAAAGAGGGGAAAAGTCGCCAACCCTGTATCGAATTTGTCAAGCTTCGACGTTTTGAGATTTTCATTGAGTATCTCCAACGGGTGTGCCTAGCTTTGTAGAAGGACCTTGTCAGAATCGGACCTTCTGGAGGCGGGCGAACATGGTCCTACCGCGCCCCCAAACGAGGGAAACGTCATGTTCGAGGCACTCATATCCTATTTACCATCAGAATGGCACCGTGCGGTAGAATTCTTGGGAGCGCCCTTGTGGTGGATCCCGGAATGGCAAGCCGCCATGCTGAACTTCAGTTGGTACGCGGACTCGACTTCCGGCGTCATGCTGAGGAGGTTCTTCCTCCTGATGCCGATTCTGCTTGTGATCGTAGCGGTCTGGTCGACCATGCTGTCGGTTTACACGCTCCCGTTCCGGGCAAACAGAGGTAAGTTCCTCACGACCATCGCTCTGGGCTGGTGGGATACCGGGCGCGGCATCTGGTTCTTTTGGACCGGCGTCATGCGGTTCGCCGCGGTCGTCGTCGGATGGGCCTGGAGTCTGATCGCTTTGATTTTCCGGATGATTTGGGTCGGAGCGAAGGGCTTCATCGCCGCGCCTCTGGGGCTGTTCGACTCGGTAGCGAGCCGGTACCTGAAGCCGGGTGTGCCCTGGATCGCCGTGATGCTGACGCTCATTTGGTCTGCGCTCGAGGCCACGATCTTCAGCTTCACCCTGATGCCCACGCTTTCCGAGGTGTTGGCGGACATCACCGGCTTCGTCCCGAACCGGCTGTTCGTGATGCCCGTTCTCTGGTTCTTCCTCTTCTTCCTCATCGCGGGAAGCTTCGCGAGCATCCAGGTGATGACCGAGGCAATCCGATCGCGGAGAATCGGAGAGGTGATCCAGATGATCCTCGTCGAGTTCTTCGTGGCGTTCTTCGAGGTCGTGTTCCTCTATCGGGAACTCATCGACGCGATTACGCCGTGGATCAACCAGCAGAGCGGCGGTCAGATCCAGATGGGCCTGATCTCGACGCTGGCGCTCGGGGTCTTTGGATGGATCGGGATCCGCGGCATGACGTGGTTCCTCTTCGGGCGCTTCGGCACCCCCTCGCTGATTGCCATCGTGTCCCGCCAGGTTCCGGTCGGGAAGGAAGAGCCCAGCAGGGCCGTCGCGGGGTCCACCGCCCAGCTGTGGAGGGAGCCGATCGAGGCCCTCAAGGCCGAGACAGCGTGGTTCAGGAAAGAAGGGCGTCGTGGCGTGGAACTCGCATCACTACCGGTTCTGCAACTCCTGGCCATGGCCGTGAACTTCCCTGTGGTGGCGATCAATTCGCACCCGGTGTTCACGTTCCCGCTCAAGAGTCTCAACGAAGTGCTCGCCGACACGCCATTCCCTGGCGTCGTGGCAGAGAGAAAACCCAAGCGGGGCGGTTCGTCGAAAGGCCGGTCCGGTGGGGATCCTGTCTTGGGCGAGGTGACGACATGAATCGGCTCTCGCGGTTTGCGGTGGGGGGCTTGCTCGTCTTAGCCGCGTGCGTGCCCGCCGAGGACTCGGCCCGCGCGCCCCGGTACACGTTGATCATGGGGATCGACGTGAGCGGGTCCTTCCAGAATTCGGGGAGCTACAACGACGCCGTCCGGTTCGCCGCGCATTATCTCGAGGCGCATCTGAACGGCTATGGAGGGCTCCAGGTGCCGACCGACGTCTTTGTCGGCTCCGTGGGCGGGACGACCCAAGGGGAGGCCAAGACGTTCCACCCGATTCACGACTTCCTCGGCAAGGACCGAGACCAGATCGAGTCCGATTTGAGGACGTGGTTTCCATCCGAGGATCAGTTGACGGACTTCAACACGTTCTTCGCGCAGAGCGCGGACCTGGTCAAGCAACGGGGGCTCACCTTGGCGCCCCTGAACATGGTCCTCTTTACGGACGGCGTCCCCGACGTCGCCCGCGGATCGGAGGTCACGGACCCGTATAAAGGCATAGATGTGAGTCCTCTGGAGTACCTGTCGCGGAGTGTAACCGTGCGTGTGCTCTATCCGACTCCGACCGTCGCCTCGAATTGGAGGACGTCGGTGAGTCGACGACGAGTACGGCTATGGACTCAGGATGCCGAGGTGATGATGGGTTGGGACGCCCAATACCGTCCAGAAATCGCCATGGCGGATCAGGAACTCCTGTGGACATGGGTCACGGACAACGTCGACTTTCGAGTACGCAGGGAACGCATCCTTTGATGCGAGTCATCGCGGGGGCCGCCTGGTGCGCGGTCCCCGCGATTTTTTTTCCCAGCCGGACGGAGTAATCGTCGGCTGACATCGAAAATCACGGCTTATGAAAATGCCTCAAACCGAGGAGGATCGATGATGGGATCGGTAATGGAGTCGCGGCTCGCGGGAGCCTTCACCCTCGTCCTCGCGCTATTCGCCACCGCCTGCGCCCACGTAGGCCGAGAGGACTTCGAAGCGGAAATCGCCTCGCTTCGAGCAGAAATCGAGGCACAAGACAACGGGATGGACGGCCGTAACGCCGCTCAGATCGCCGCGTTGTCCGCCCGCCTGGATCGCCTTACCGACGCGCTGACCGACCTGGAGGGGGAGTTCGACGTGACCGTACAGCGCCTGGAGACGGCGATTCGCTTCGACGTTCCCGTCTATTTCGACTTCGATCGGGATGAGCTGCGCCCGGAGGATCTTCCTGTGCTGGCGCGCTTCGGTGACGTCGTATCCGAGTATTATCCGAACGTCCTGCTCACGGTCGAGGGGTTTACGGACCGTGCGGGCTCCCCCGAATACAATCTCGACCTCGGGCAGAGGCGTGCAGAGGCGGTCCGCCTCTACATGACGGAGACCGCTGGATTCCGGGCGGATCGTGTAAGGGCCGTCAGCTACGGAGAGGCTCCCGAGCGGATGGTCTTCCCTGATCGGGCAGGACATGACGAGGGAATCGAAAATCGACGGGTGGCGCTCGTCATCGAGCACTTCGGCATGGAGATGGATCCCCCGATGGCTTCAGGCGGGATCCGGTAGCACGAACCCGCGAGCTCCTCGGCCCGGCCTTCCGCAGCGCGCCGTCGGCCGGGGAGCGTCACGGGTGGCTCTATCCTGGCAACCCTGGGAGTCTCGGCAGGCTCGGTGTGAGGTCCCGTAGCCGGGTCTCGAGCGATGTCCTCACGCGGTCGAGTTCCCCCTGATAGCCGCTTAGGATCCCACCCACACCCTGCTCCAGGTCGGACACCTGGCTCCGCACTTCGGGCAGGGACTCCTCGATGAGTCGGTCCACCTCCGCTCGTGCCCGCGCTTCCGCCTGACGAACCCCGTCCCCGATCTGATCCCTCAAGGCCTGTACGATTTGCTCGCCGATGTTGGATCGAACCGAGATTCCCGGTGAAGTGAGTGGCCCGTCCAGCCCGAGTGTGATCTCGATCGAGGTCAGACTCGAAACGATGTCCCAGAGATAAGCGGTCGCGCCCGCCGCGCCTGGACCGCTACGCTGCCAAGTCGCCCCGGTCGCGGACCACGTGACGTCCCCAGCGATGGCGTCTCCCGACCTCGCGAGGTTCACGCGCGTGCCCCCGTCCCCAAGATCGAGGCGGGCCCCCAGGCCGGCGATATCCAGCGCCGGAAGGGGCAGTCCCGAAAATCGTGCGACCAGTCGGTCCTCGGCAACGTCCCCGGTCCGGTCCAGACTGAGATCGAGCCCCGCAGCGGTCGCGCCGCTCTCACCGGTGAGCCGAACGGTGATCGGCCTTCCGGTCACAGCGGGATCGGAACTCAGGTCGAGGACACGGATCACGAAATCCGTGAAAGCGCCAATCGTCACCGACCCCTCCAGCTTGTTCATCGCGAACGCGGGGAGGGAAGAGCCCGCGGATGGAAACGTCACGTCCTCACCGGATCCGCGGAGGCGCTCGGGCCCCTCGAAGCGAACGGACCGACTCCCGTCGGGGAGATTCGCGTCGATGACCTGCGCCCAATACAGGAGCGTCTCCACACGCTCCATCAACGGAGCCTGGAGCAATGCCGCACTGATATCGTCGGGGTCGAAGGAGGGGAGGTTCAGCACACCCAACGCTCTTCTGTAGTCGCCATCCCGAAGATCGTCCAAAGCCGCGAGGCCCTGGCGTAGCCCCGATACTTCGGCTGCCAAGCTCTCCTCCAACTCCGTCAGGCGTGGCCCGACATCCGCGATCCCCTCGACCGTCGAACGGAGAGCGCTGACGGCACGAGTGGCGCCGACCGGCCCCAGACTCCCGATGGACGCACCCTCGAGCGACGCCACCAGAGCCGAGGCCGAGTCGATCTGCGCTCTCGCGTCCACGGCGTCCACGCGGCCCAAGAGAGCCTCGCGGGTCACTCCGACCGTCCCGGCCAACTCCCGGGCCCTGATCACGGTCTGCAACGAATCCGCGCTGAGGGTGCCGAAATCGATGGAACCCGGAAGGGTCGGCGTGGGGATGGTCGGAATTCGGACCGACGCCCTCCAGCGCGCCATTTCATCACGAAAAATGGTGCTCCGCTCGCGGAGGGTATCGACCTCCCCCGGGGTCTCACGCCTGGTATTGAATCGAATATCGCGCACGACGACGCTGTCGATTGCCACCTTCGCCCTCAGTAGCGGTCCCGCGGACATCGCCGCAGCGATTTCCCCTACTTCCACGATGTTGTTCTCAGGGGCCGACGGATCCGTGAGCTGGAGGCCGGTCATCGCGAGTACACCGTCGGAGAGATCGACATCCACCGAACCCACGTCGACCGTGGCCCCCATGATTCGGGTGCCCCCCCGTTCCACCGCGGCGCGTGCGCCGCGATCGGCCAGCATCCACCACGCTCCTACGGCAACGCCGACGAACAGGGCCAGCGGAACCACGAACCCCTTGCGAACCCAACCGTGTCGTTGTGACTCGAGCCCCAGGAGGCTCGCCCCGCCGATCCCGCCGAGGGATCCAGCAAGCCACCTTCGACTCAGAAGAAAGAGAGGAACGAAGGCTACGGCCCAGAACACCAGACTGCCGAGCGTGACCGTGTTGTTGAAGGCCGTCAGCGGGATCAGGGGTGCGTTCGCGGCCCAAACCCACAGCGGTGTGAGGCCGGCAGAGGAGAGCAAGGTCACCCCCATCGCATGGAAGAGGGGATCGAGCAGGAAGCCGACCGGAATCGCTGCCAGCCACCCCAGCAGGAAGGTGCGCACCGACACGCCCAATACGATCGGTATGGCCAGGAAGAACAGGTTGTGAAGGCTGAATATCGGAGTGAGACCCAGCACCGTTCCCAACGCGAACCCCGCCGCCAACCGATTCGCTGAGTTGTTCCTGGATTCCACCGTCGTCATCTTGGGCTCTCGCATCGGGATGGGTGTGACGTTTTACCCAATCTATAAGCAGCGGCATCTCATGATCAAAAGCGACACTTCGACACTTCTTATGCCCCCGGTGGAGAACATTTCCAGAACGCAGCTGTTCGCGGTGGGAGCCCCGTCCAGGTAGACGACGGGGGCGTTGTCCCCCAAAAGAC
>JBDHFN010000055.1:0-20889 GCA_039590375.1 Gemmatimonadota bacterium | reverse complement strand
AGCCTCACCAACATCTTCCACAATCCCCACATGCCGGTGATCGACGACTACTACGAGCCGTTCACGTACAAGTACCTCGATCTGATCGAGTCCCCCGCGGGAGACGACCAGCCGACGGCCCGTCCCGTCTCGATGATCACCGGTGAGCCGATGGACATCAAGATGGGGCCGAACTGGGATGACGACCTCAGTGGCTCACCCGATTTCGCCCGTAACGACCCCAACCTGGAGGGCCTCTCGGAGGCCGAGCAGCAGGCGATGTTCGAGATGGAGCGCATGGCCTTCTTCTATCTGCCGCGAATCTGCAACCACTGCCTGAATCCGGCGTGTGTGGCCTCGTGCCCCTCGGGCGCGTTCTACAAGCGTGGCGAAGACGGCGTCGTGCTGATCAATCAGGACGTGTGCCGAGGCTGGCGCATGTGCGTGACCGCGTGCCCCTACAAGAAGACGTACTACAACTGGGCCACGGGCAAGTCGGAGAAATGCATCCTATGCTACCCGAGGATCGAGTCCGGCCACGCACCGGCGTGCATGCATTCGTGTGTCGGGCGTATTCGTTATCTGGGCGTCCTGCTGTACGACGCCGATCAGATCGAACATGTGGCCTCCGCGGACGACGTGGATATCGTGGCCCGTCAGATGGACATGATCCTGGACCCCTTCGATCCCGAGGTCATCGCAGCGGCCAAGGCGAACGGGGTCGCGGACTCGACCATCGACGCGGCCCAGAAGTCGCCCACATATAAGTTCGTCAAGGAGTGGGGCATGGCCCTGCCGCTGCACCCGGAGTACAGGACGCTTCCGATGCTGTTCTACGTCCCTCCGCTACTGCCGGTGATGGCCACGGTCTGCGACGTCGATCATAGCGAGCAGTCCGGCAAGCTGAACGAGATGGCCAAGCATTGGCCGGACAGCTGGCTCTACGACACGACCACGGAGGAGTTGTTCGGGACCATCGACGACGCCCGCTTCCCCCTCGAATACATGGCCAGTCTCTTCAGCGCCGGGGACACGCGCGTGGTCGCCGACTGCATCAAGAAGCTCATGGCCGTCCGGTTGCACCGGAGGCAAGAGACCGTTGGCGACGTGAAGCCCGAGACGGTGGCGGCTGCACTTACGGACACGGAGCTCACGCCGCGCTCGGCCGACGACATCTACTATCTGACCTCACTTGCGAAGTTCGACGATCGCTTCGTGATCCCCGCATCACATCGTGAGCAAGCAATCGAGATGCTGGAGTTCACCGGTGACGCCTCCGGTGAGGCCGGCTTTGGATTCAAGGTCGGAACTGCCGGAAGGGGGGCCTGATGACTGGTCTTCCGAGCACCTCGACCCATCACGGGCACCCGTTCGCCCACTACGAGCACCTGGCCCGGCTCTTCGATTACCCGCAGCGGGACTACCCGACTTGGGTCCAGGCCGCCTACGACCTCCTCGCGGGCCGCTACGTCATCGCGGCGGCTGGGATCAACGCGTTCGCCCAGATCCTCCCGACCGACGGCGAGCCCTTCACGCCCGAAGCGCTCGACGAAGTGCAGGAAATCTTCACCCGCTCTTTCGACGTGCAGTCGATCACCACGTTGGGCGTGGGCTACGTGATGTTCGGGGACGATTACAAACGTGGAGAGGTGCTCGTGAATCTGAGCCGAGAACTCCGCGACGTGGGCATCGACTGTGGGAGCGAACTCCCGGACCATCTACCGAACGTCCTTCGGCTGATCGGACGTTGGGAGGACCGTGACCTGGCGGAGGAATTCGTGCGGGAGATCTTGCACCCCGCGCTCGAGATGATGATCGCCGAGTTCGGTGAACGTCGCATGGAGGCGCGGAACGGCCTGTACCGGAAGCATTTCAAGACCCTGATCGTTTCATCGGCCGAGCGCGGGATCATGTTCCGTGAACCCCTCTCGGCCGTCCTCGAGGTGCTCAGACAGGACTTCGGTCTGCTGGAGTGGGACCCGCCCGAGAGGGACAACGACTTCCTGCGCTCCATCGATAGGGAGCTGGAGATCGAAGCGGCCGCCGGGCGCCCCACGAAGTCGGGGAGGATGCTGTGAACGCGCTGAACTCGTTTCTGTTCGTCGCATTTCCCTACGTGGCCGTCGTGACGTTCGCCCTCGGTACCCTCTATCGGTGGAAGCGGAAGGGCTTCACGGTCTCCTCCCTGTCGTCCCAGTTCCTCGAGGGGAATGCGCTCTTCTGGGGCACGATTCCCTTCCACGTCGGGCTATTGGTCGTGCTGCTCGGTCACGTGGTCGCGTTCCTGCTCCCCGACGCGGTACTCGCGTGGAACAGCCGACCCCTCCGCTTGGTGGTCTTGGAAGGAATGGCGTTCGTGTTCGGGGTGACGGTGCTGGTCGGGCTGGCCGCGTTGATGGTCCGCCGGATCACGAATGCTCGCGTTCGGGCCGTAACCACCCCCATGGATATCGCCATCGAGTTGCTCCTGCTCGTGCAGGTCGTGCTGGGCTGTTGGGTGGCGCTCGGACTCCGGTGGGGATCGTCGTGGTTCGCCGCGGTTCTGACCCCGTACCTGTGGTCGCTCGTGACCCTTTCACCCGAAACCACAGCCGTGTTCGCCCTGCCTTGGGTCGTGAAACTTCACATCGCAGGTGCCTTCGCGATCGCGTTCATGATCCCCTTCACCCGACTCGCACATGTCATCGTCGCCCCACTGGACTATCTGGTGCGTCCATACCAGCAGGTCATATGGAACTGGGACCGCAAGACGATCCGGCACCCGAATACCGCTTGGACCGCCACCCGCCCGAGGGGTGGCTGAAGCTTGGCGCCGGGCTCTTGAGAGGTCTGGCTGAAGTTCATAGATAGGAGGTTGGCTTGAGCAAGGAACCTGCCCGCGCACATGTGATCCTGGCTTTCAACACGCTGGCCTTCACGGTCTGCTTTGCGGCTTGGATGCTGAACGGCGTGCTCGTGACCTTCCTGGTCGAAAACCAGATTTTCGACTGGTCTCCGAGTCAGATGGGATGGCTCATCGGAATTCCGGTCTTGTCGGGTTCGCTCACTCGGTTGCCGCTCGGCATGCTCACCGACCGATACGGTGGGCGCCCGATCTACACCTTGCTCATGCTGGCCTCCGCGGTTCCGATGTTCCTCCTGGGTCGGGCCGACACGTATACGGAATTCCTTCTGCTGAGCCTCGGATTCGGTCTCACGGGGGGCTCGTTTGCCATCGGCATCGCCTTCACATCGGTCTGGTACTCGAATGAGCACCAGGGAACGGCTCTTGGCGTCTTCGGTGCCGGAAACGCGGGCGCGGCGGTCACGACGCTGGGAGCGCCCTCGATTCTCCAAACGCTCACCGACGGGGGTGCCAACCTCGAGGGCTGGCGGATGCTTCCCGTGCTCTACTCCGGTGCTCTCGTGGTCATGGCGGTCCTCTTCTTCTTCGGCACGCAGAATAGGAAGGCCGCGGGCGCAGGCGAGAAGACGATGCGTGTGCTTCTCGCTCCTCTGAAGAACGTTCGGGTTTGGCGATTCGGGCTCTACTACTTCCTGGTGTTCGGCGGCTTCGTCGCGCTTGCACAGTGGCTGGTGCCCTACTACGTGAACGTGTACGCGATGTCGATCGTCACGGCCGGCTTGATGACATCGATGTTCTCCCTGCCATCCGGATTGATCCGAGCGCTCGGGGGCTGGTTTTCAGACCTCTTCGGAGCTCGCCTTGTGCTATACTCGGTTCTCGCGACCACCGGTGCCTGCAGCTTCCTGCTCATCTTCCCCAAGATGGATATCGAGTCGCCTGGCCGGGGTGTCATGGCGCAGGTGTCCGGCACGGTGGTCGATGTGTCTCCCGGTCTCATCGTCACGGATTCGAGGTCGTACCCGCTCGCGCCGGCGCCCACCGACGAGTTCGCGTTCGGGGACGGGGACGGATTCATGCCGTGGCCCGCCGTCCGGAGCTGGCAGGAGCCGGTCGTGGAGAGGGGTGATCGGGTCTCACGAAGGCAGCTGCTCGCCACCGGCATGACCCACATCTACTTCCAAGCGAACGTGTGGGTATTCACCGGGCTCGTGTTCATCATCGGGATCGCCATGGGGATCGGGAAGGCGGCCGTCTACAAGTACATCCCCGACTACTTCCCCGACGACGTCGGGGTGGTCGGGGGTATCGTCGGGGTCCTCGGCGGGCTTGGCGGCTTCGTGTGCCCGATCATCTTCGGCTCGTTGCTCGACTCGTTGGGTCTGTGGACGACCACGTGGATGTTTCTGTTCCTGGTCACGGTCGCTTGTCTGGTCTGGTTGAGCCTCGTGGTGCGGCGGATGTCGAGGCATATCTGATGTCGCGACAGCTTGGTGAGTGGGATGTAGAGGACGGCGCCTTCTGGGCTCGGAGCGGGCGCGGGGTCGCATTCCGTAACCTCTTGATCTCGATTCCGTGTCTGCTGCTGGCCTTCGCGGTATGGCTCTTCTGGTCGATCATTATCGTCCAGATGGAAAACCTCGGCTTTTCGTTCACGACGACCGAGCTCTATACCCTCCCCGCGGTGGCCGGCTTGGCTGGGGCGACCCTTCGTATTCCCAATTCGTTCATGATCGCGATCGGGGGAGGACGAAATGTGATCGGGGTGACCACGGCTCTGCTCATCCTCCCGACACTGGGTGTGGGAATCGCGCTTCAGGACCCGGAGACGACGTACCTCACGTTCGTGATGCTGGCAATTCTGAGCGGCGTAGGGGGCGGGGCGTTCGCTTCGTCCATGTCCAACATCAGCTTCTTCTTCCCGAAGCGGATGCAGGGCTTGTCGCTCGGGCTGAACGCCGGATTGGGCAACGTCGGCGTGAGCGTCATGCAGGTGCTTGTGCCTTGGGTCACGGGCTTCGCGGTTTTCGGCGCGCTCTCGGGTTCGGCCCAGCGGCTGCCGGAGGCGCTGGGCGGTGGGGAGCTCTGGATCCAGAATGCTGGCTTGGTTTGGGTGCCGGCTCTGGCGATTCTCACGGTGCTCGCGTTCTCGTTCATGAACAATCTGCCGCAACACGACGTCGGTCCGAGCCCGTTGGCGATCGGGAAGACCATCTGGCTGGAGTTGTTGGGTTTCGCGGGCGCTGCCTTCGGCGTGTGGCTGCTGTTGGGCGTGGATGCGCCCCTGCCGGACCTGGTGAGGGTCTTTCTGGTCCTCGGCCTCACGATCGGTTTTACGCTCCTTTTGATGAGGTATGTGACCCCGGGGACGGTTCAGCAGAATCTCTCCCAGCAGTTCGAGATCTTCGGGGAAAAACACAACTGGGTCATGACCTGGCTCTACGTCATGACTTTCGGGTCGTTCATCGGGTACTCCGCCGCGTTTCCCAAGCTCATTCAGGACGTGTTCGGCGCCTTACCCGATGGGACCACGAACCCCAACGCACCCAATCCGCTTCAGTACGCTTGGCTGGGGCCGCTCGTGGGCTCGCTCGTGCGGCCCGTCGGCGGGTGGATTTCCGACAAGTTGGGGGGTGCCAGGGTCACCCACTGGGACACCGTGGCCATGATCGGATCTGCCCTCGGCGTGGCCTACTTCGTCCGCGCCGCCGGAAACGCCGCCACGCCGGAGACCTATTGGTGGCCGTTCTTCTGGCTGTTCATGGTTTTGTTCATTACGACCGGCATTGGGAACGGATCCACTTTCCGGATGGTGCCGATCATCTTCAAAGCGGAGATGGCGGGCCCAGTCTTGGGATGGATCTCGGCGGTGGCAGCGTACGGTGCGTTCTTGATCCCACGGATATTCGGCGGACAAATCGAAGCGGGCACGCCAGAGTATGGGCTATACGGATTCGCCGGTTACTATGTGACATGTCTGGCCGTGAACTGGTGGTTCTACGCGCGAAAAGGGGCGGAAGTCCCGTGCTGAGAACTCGCCGGATCGGACGTCGTCGAACCATGACCAGGGGGATCTGATGAGCCAACAATCCCGGCGTTTCCTGCGGCACGGTTTCATCGCCGGCCTCATCGGTGCCGTAGCGGTGGCCCTCTGGTTCCTGATCGTCGACGCCATCTCAGGGAGACCCTTCTACACACCCGCCGTCCTCGGGTCGGCGGCCACAATCGGGCTGAGGGATCCTACCGAAGTGGTTGTGAACCTCCAGTCCGTGGGGGCGTACACGGCGTTCCACTTCCTGGCCTTCTTCGCCGCCGGGGTGGTGGCCGCGGCGGTTGCGGAAGAAGCGGCCCGGTCCATCGACGTGCTCTGGCTGGTGGTAGAATTCTTTCTCGTGTTCGAGATTGGCTTCTACGCCGTGATCGCCCTCGTCTTCACTCCGCTGCTCGGACAGCTGACCTGGATCAACGTGGCGGTGGGCAACTTCATCGCGTCCGCGTCGATGGGGTACTATCTGTGGCGGGTGCATCCGGAAATCAGGGAGCAGATGGTTGACGCGGTGATTCTTTAGCCTGCGACTCGGGTGGCTTGTACGTCGCCCTTAGCCGGTGTACTGCGTCGTCCCCTCGTGGATCAGCGACCCCACGGCGTTACGCACCGTCATACGTGGCCGACCCCGGTTGTTGCCCATGGACGCGGCGCCGTACTCACCCCCCTTGTTGATGGCGACGAACTTCTCCGACGGGAAGAAGTCCGGGTTCACGTTCCGGTACTTCTGGACGATCAACTCGCACGCGTCCTCACACGCTTCTTGGGGTGTGCGCCCCTGGCCCATGCGCATGACGATGTAGAACGAGGCGCAGCACTTGATGACGTCCTCGCCGCGGCCCGTGGCCCCAGCGGCGCCGATGTCGTTGTCGACGTAGAGCCCGGCACCGATGATCGGAGAGTCTCCGATGCGTCCGTTGATCTTCCAGCTCAACCCGCTCGTGGTCGTGATGCCGGAGATGTCGCCGTTCGAGTCGACCGCCAGCACGTTGGTCGTTCCGTAGTGGAAGTCGAGGGGCTCATCGCTGCGGCCGCTGATTCCTGAGCTGGCGCCCCGTCCATCCGGCCCCGAACCGGCCAGGTTTCTCAAGTGATCCGGCGGCCCCCAGTCGTCTCGATCGCTGTGTTCCTGCCGCCACCGCAGCCAAGCGGCGCGGGACCGTTCCGTATGGAGATCCTCCTCCTGAAAGCCGAACGAGCGGGCGAACTCCAGGGCGCCCGCTCCCACCAGGATGACGTGGTCCGTCTGCTCCATCACCAGCCGGGCGACCGAGGCGGGCGTCTTGATGTTCTCGAGGGACGCCACGGCACCGGCGTTATAGGTCTTGCCGTCCATGATCGACGCATCGAGTTGGATGACGCCATTCTCATTGGGAAGGCCGCCGTAGCCGACGCTCGAGTCGTTGGGGTCCACCTCGATCACGTTGGCGCCGCGCTCGACCGAATCTAAAGCGGCGCCCCCTCCTTCCAGGATCTCCCAAGCCTGCCGCATAGCCTCCTGGCCGGTCTCGTTCGAGTGGCTCGTGACGACCAAGGGAGCACCCTCCGCGCTCTGCCCCGGTCGGGCCATCGCTTCGGGCAGATGCCGCGTCGCCGCAACGCCCGCTCCCATCGCCACGCTTTGGCGGACGAAGTCCCGCCGGCCAATCCCGATTCTTTTCCCGATCATGGAAGTAACCCCCGTATGTGGGTAATGCGCTGAGCCAATCCTACCTCGCCCCTTGATCCCATCCCGCTCTTACGGACCGTCAGGATGCTAGGACATTCCTACAGGTTCCGGCAAGCGACGATGGCAGGGCGGGGGGTTGAGCAAAGCCACTTGCAGATAATAATACCATACAGTATAGTATGTTTAGGGTAACTATCCTTCTCGTGCCCATCGTTGGAGGGATGACAATGCGAGCCTGGACGAGTGGCGTGGCTTTGATTCTGACGTGCGGGATCCTGCCCGTATCGGTTCTTGCCCAAGCGGGCGTTGATCCGGAAGGGCGCCAGCAAGTCGGTTGTTTCCGGGGCCGCCCTCCGCCTGCGTGCAAGAGCTTCTGGATCGTCGAGATGCAAGGGGTCTCACCCGTGGCGCAGACCTCACGCATCGTGGAAAACCGTGGTGGCCCGACCTACAGGCAAGAGGCCTTCTCCAGCCAGTTGGAGTGGAATCTGGGCCACATGGTGAACATGGGCCCGAGGTACGCGATCGGGGGCGTGGTCACCGCCGGCACCGGCAACGGTGATGCTCTTACGGCGCTGAAGCTGCGCGTCCGACGTTGGCTCGGTTCCGATTTGAGCCTCGAGGCCGAGGGAGGACTACTGTGGAACGACGCGAACGGAGGCTCGACATCCGGCGCAATAGGGGGGACCGCCGCGCTGCGACTCAACATCCGTGACCAAGGCTCGTTCTTTCTCCGGTGGGACATGCTCCCGCTCGCGTCTCAGTCTTACAGCTTTTACGATCCGGGCGACCCATTCATCGGCGGCTATCACGATCCCGGTGGCACGCAACACGCGTTATCCATCGGCGTCGGGACGGGGAGCGTGCCTGCGCTCATCACGACGGCCGCGACCGGGCTTACGCTTGCTGTTCTTCTTGCCCTCTTCCCCTATGACTGAGGTCCGGGCATGATGGCCCGTGCGGTTGGCCCGAGTTACAGTTTGATGTCGCGCCCGGCCACGACTAGGGAAGAAAACAGGAGCGAAACTACCGGATGGCCCGAAAATCGCGAAAGGATTGGATCGAAGAGGGCTTTCGTGTCCTGGCCAGTGAGGGTGATGCGGGACTAACCGTGGACGCCCTGTGCGAGCGTCTCGGGCGCACGAAGGGGTCGTTCTACCATCACTTCGAGGGCCGTCCGGGATATGTCGAAGACCTCTTGGCCGCGTGGGAGCGCCAAGCCACGGACCGCATCATCGCATCTGGCAGCTCCGCCGCTCCGGTAAGGGAGCGATTGCGAGCGGTCAACCGGCAGGCCTCCGAACTCAGGAATGCGAGGTTGGAAAGGGCCATTCGGGGTTGGGCCGCCCGCGAGCCCCAGGCCCGGCGCGTCCAGGATCGAGTCGACCAGAAGCGGCATGAGTTTCTGGTCGAGCTCTGTACCGAACGCATGCGGGACCCCGAGGCGGCGCGGGTAATGGCCAAGATCGTCCAGCTCGCCCTCGTTGGAGCTCAGCACCTGGATCCACCCCTCGAAGGCGATGACCTTTACGAAACCCTTCGATTCCTCGACCCCCTCTTCGACATCGAAGGAGGAGGGTTGGGCGGATCGACGGCGTCCCAAGAATCCCCAAGAGGCGGACGGAATGGTGAATGAGTATCGGGCTGACGGCCGGATCACGGACGAGTACTACGACAGCGAGTTGCTCCGGCTTCAAGAGCAGCTCGCGGATCTGCAGGAGTGGATCAAGCATGAGGGCCTGAGGGTGGCGGTCCTCTTCGAGGGTCGTGATGCAGCCGGGAAGGGTGGAGTCATCAAGCGGATCACGCAGCGTCTGAATCATCGTATTGTCCGGGTCGTGGCGCTCGGCATCCCGACGGAACGCGAGCGAAGCCAGTGGTACTTTCAGCGTTACGTTCCCCACCTGCCCGCGGCGGGAGAAATGGTGCTGTTCGATCGAAGTTGGTACAACCGCGCCGGAGTCGAGAGGGTGATGGGATTTTGCACCGACGACGAGTACCGGGAGTTCCTGCGGTCGTGTCCGGATTTCGAGAGGATGCTGGTCCAGTCCGGGATGATCCTGATCAAGTACTGGTTCGCGATCAGTCCTCAGGAGCAGGAGCGAAGGTTCAGAAGCCGGCTGGAAGATCCGAGAAAGCGGTGGAAGATCGGGCCGATCGATGTCGCTTCCCGGGCACGTTGGACCGATTATTCCCGCGCGAAGGACGCGATGTTCACGTACACGGACATCGAGGAGGCACCCTGGTTCGTGGTCGGAGCCGACGTCAAGCGCCACGCCCGCCTGAACTGTATCAACCATCTGCTCCAGACGATTCCGTACGAGGAGATCCCGGACGAGCCTGTAGAGCTTCCGGACCTCCAGAGGGATGCCAACTACCGGCGTCCACCCATCGACTCCATGAACTGGGTGCCGGAGATATATGGATCGGGTGCCACCGACGCGGAACGAGATCCGGACGAGGATTCGGTCGGCTAGACGGTACCCACGCTCGGAATCCTAGTGGATCGGCCGGCACGGGTCTTGCTACCTTGTGCGCCCATTCGAACGGGCGGCCGCCGCCCAACGACCCACTCAGTGACGCACGGGTAACGATCCATGAAACTCCTCCTTTTCAGCGATCTCCATAGGGATCGAGACGCGGCTCGATCCCTGGTGGAGCGCTCAGGCGAGGCCGACGTTCTCGTCGGAGCTGGGGACTTCGCAGTCATGCGCCACGGCCTCGACGACGTGATCGAGATCCTCCGCGAGGTCGACAAGCCGACCGTTCTGGTCCCGGGCAACGGTGAGTCCGACGTCGAGTTGCGGGAGGCCTGCGCGGGGTGGGCCTCCGGTCATGTCCTCCACGGTGAGGTCGCAACCTTGGAGGGGATCCCCTTTTACGGGATCGGCGGAGGCATTCCGGTGACGCCCTTCGGAGAGTGGAGCTTCGATCTGACCGAGGACGAAGCGGACGAGATGCTGGCTGGATGCCCGAATGACGGTGTGCTCGTCAGTCACTCCCCTCCCCACGGCCATGTGGATGAGGCCGGTGGCCGCCACCTGGGAAGCCACGCCGTGTTCGACACGATCGAGCGGGTGTCACCGCGACTGGTCGTGTGCGGACACATTCACGGATGCTGGGGGAAGCAGTCCACAGTGGGACGGACCCTTGTGCTGAACGCGGGGCCGGAGGGACAGCTGTTGGAGTTACCCGAATGACGCCCTACTGCTCGTCCGCCGAAGGCCCGTATAGCGCCGGAACCGGGATGTCCAGGAGGCGGAGGTAGACCGTCAACTGACCCCGGTGATGGATGACGTGATTGAGGACGAGACTTCCGAAGAACGCGCCACGGCGGCCGCCGGCGACCTCCGTTCCACCAGACTTCAGAGACCAATGTTCCGTCCACGCCTCGTCCGTCACGTCGGCCAGGGCCGCCTCTATCGCCGAGACGCCCTGGTCGAAGGTTGCCAGGAGATCGTCGGTGGACTCGAAGACCGGTCGCTCGAGCGGCTCTGCGTCCACCGGGGCCATATCCAGCTCATCCGTGGTGAGGATCGAGACTCCCCACCCCTGCATCTCTACGATATGCCCCGCCAGCCGGCCCAGGGTCATGGATTTCTCGTGAGGGGCCCACTCGGCCTTGTCGAAGGGGACGCGCTCCAGCGCCTTTCGCGTCCCGACCGCTTCCCGCTTGTATAGCTTCAGCATTCCCTGTGCCTTCGACATCGGACCTCCCTGAACCATTAAGAAATCACGAACCCTCGGAAACGACAGACGATCAGAAATCGGAAATCACAGACAGCGGAAATCACGGAGTATCGGAATCGACCCCGATCGGACTTTCATCCTCGTATACTCGCCCCAGGCTCGTCCCGCACCACTTGCAGTTCCGAGCGTCGACGTCGTGGCCCGGTCGACCACATCCGGGGCATTGGGGGCCTCCCAGCGTCCGTGCGGAGATCATGAGCTCGGCCGTCACGATCCCCGTCGGGACGGCGATGATCCCGTACCCCATGATCATTACTGCGCTCGCGACCGCCTGGCCCCATGGCGTTTGAGGCGTGATGTCGCCGAAACCCACCGTCGTGAGGGTGACGATGCCCCAGTAGACCCCACGGGGTATGCTTGTAAAACCACGGTCGGGGCCCTCGATCAGGTACATGAGCGAGCCGACGATGACGGTGATCGAGACGATCGTGAGGACGAAGACGGTGATCTTGTACCGGCTGGCCCTCAGCGCCCGGACCAGAACACCGGCCTCCCCGATGTAGTGCGCCAGCTTCAGGATGCGGAAGACCCTGAGCACACGCAGGATTCGCACCACCGTGATGACCTGCCCGCCCGGAACGAGCAGGGACACGTAGGTCGGAATCACCGCCAGCAGGTCGATCAGGCCCAGGAAACTCTTCGCATAAGTCAGCGGACGCCCCACACACCAGAGACGAGTCACGTACTCGACGGTGAAGAGCAGGGTGAAGATCCATTCGGCTGCCCGCAGTGAGCTTCCGTACTCCGTGCGTACCGAGGCGACGCTCTCGAGCATGATCACGAGAACGCTGGTCAGGATGAGGACGATCAGGACGACGTCGAAGAGTCGGCCCGGCGGGGTATCGCTGCCGAAAATGACCTCATAGGTACGATGCCGGCGTGCTGAAGCCCCGAGGGGTGGCCGCAGGTCGCTCCCGGTGGCCACGGTCAGCCGAACTCCACGCGTCCGCCACGGGCTCGAAACGAGGAGACCACTCGGTCGAATTCCCGCAGGAGCTCGCCGTCCCCCTCCGACAGCCAGCGGTGCCCGGTCACACGCAGAATGTCGGCGCCATCCAGTTCACGCTCCAAATTCGCAAAGAGCTGCTTGGTCGTTCGCTCATCGAAGGCGGTGGGCGGTTCGCCCTCTTCAGCGGGATCGAACTCAGCCGGATCGAAATCCTTGCCCAGCTGGCCGCGTGTGTCCGGCGGTCCACTCGTCACACGCCTTTCGAGGTAGTTCAGGTGGAGTTGCTGACAGGAGAGCTCCACCGTACGGGTCCCCGGCTGGGCCTTGAGCAGCAGAAAGTCGCGCCGCTTCATCCACACACCCCAGAAACTAGCGGCCCCCGCTGCCCGGCGGACTGGAGCGGGGTACGTATTCCAACTCGAACTCCACCCTCTCCACGCCGGGTATCGCCCGGACGACGGCACCGAGAGTCTGCTGTACCGATGCGAAGCCGGGGGTAGTGCGGCGACCGCCGCACTCGTTACAGGCAACCGAGCCCGTCAGGGTTACGACTCCACTGCTGACGTCCACCGTGATCGCGCCGTCCTTGGGAAGGTCCGACGCGGCCTCCAGGGCGGCCTCGATCCGCGCTTTGAGCGCGACGTCCGCAGTACTCTGAGCTGCCGCGGACCCGCAGAGGCCGAAGCTCGCGACTGCACCGCCCCAGATCACGAGGACGAGATGGACCCGAGACGTCCGCCGCTTCATGGTCGCAAAGGGTCTCACGCGGATGCGGCGAGCGTCAGGACGGTGCGCTCCACCACCCCTCGTGTCAGCGTGACCTTGTAGGCGTTGTTCGAGAGCGGCCTCGCTCCGGCAACGGCGGCGGCCCCAACCTCACGCGCTAGCTCTGGCGTGACCCGCTGGCCGGCCAACATGTTTTCTGCCTCCGGGACTCGCCACGGAACGGGGGCCACACCTCCGAGCACGATGCTCGCCTCTCGGCACCGGTCTCCGTCCATATCGAGCACGACGGCGGCGCTCACCAGCGCGTGGGTCCAGGCCTCCCGATCCATGATCTTCTGGTACGCGCTCCGCATACCGTCCCGGGGCGTCGGAAGCGTGACCGACGCCAGCACTTCGTCGTCCGCCAGCACGTTCTCGTGCTCCGCGTCCTCGCGGGGAAGCACGAAGAAGTCCGATCCGGAAACGATCCGCTCACCTTCGGGCCCTACGACCCGGAACGTCGCATCGAGTGCGACGAGAGCGGGTGCGAGGTCCGAAGGATGAACGATGTAGCTCGGACCGCCACCGAAGATCGCGTGGAGTTGGTTTTCACCCGTGACCGAGAAACACTGGCTTCCACCGGCCTTGAAACAAGGGAAGCCATTACGGTAGTACCAGCACCACGGCCGCTGAACGACGTTTCCAGCCAGCGTACCCGTGTTGCGAATCTGCGGGGTGGCGACCGTGTCAGCGGCTTCGGCGAGCACAGTGAACTGGTTCCGGATGAGCGGATGGCGGCTGAGCGCGCTGAGTGTGATCATGCCACCCACGACGGTGCCGTCCCGGCCCCCCGCCGTCACCTCGTCGAGCCCCGCCACCGTCGTGAGGTGGACGAGGACCTCCGGCTCGACGGAACCGGGCCGATTCACCACCCGGTCCTTCATCAGTTGGAGCAGATCGGTGCCTCCCCCGGCAAACGAAACTGACTGGCCGGCTCTTATCGCCTCCTGGGCCAGCGACACTGCCTCATCCAGCGTACGCGCGTTCTGGTTCACAAAGGCTTTCATGCGAGTGCCTCCAGAATTCTTGCACGCGTGATGGGCAGTTCCTTCATACGGTGTCCGATGGTGTTGAAGATGGCGTTGGCCACCGCGGCTGGGCCCAGAATGATGCCCGCCTCACCGACGGTCTTCGCGCCGTAAGGCCCGTAGCCGTCGTCGGTCTCGATGAAGGTCACTTCGATTTCCGGCGCATCCAGATATGTCAGGTGGCGCGCCCCATAGTATCCGGCCGTAAGCGGGTGCCCGCTTCGAGAGTCGTACAGAAGATCCTCGTGTAGGGCCTGTCCCAGGCCTTGCAGCGCTGCCCCCCGGATCTGGTCCTTCGCCGGACGCGGATTGAGAATCCGACCCGACTCGTGCACGGCGACGTACTTGGTGATCCGTACGTGACCGAGCTGAACGTCCGCCTCCACTTCGACGAAGTGGGCGCCGAAGACCATGCGCCGTTGCCCCTCGGTACTGGGATTCGGAGTCGCCGATGCGATCAACACATCGTCTCCCCGTGGCATGCCCCGCTCGGCGATCTGCCGCTTGAGGTCTATGGCGGCTTGAACCACCGCGTATCCCGTCATCGTGGTGGTCCGGCTCCCCGACTCCCCCACCGAATACGGGCAGAGATCCGTATCGCCCCACACGACGTCCACTTGCGATAGTGGTACGCCCAACTCCTCGGCGGCGATGATGGCCATCGTCGTCTTCGCGCCCGGGCCGATGTCCGTGACGCCCACGAATAGCGTGTACCGCTCATCGGCATCCACGCGGACGATCGCGCTGCTCGGTCCGACCCCGGATCGGAATGCCATGAACGCCATGCCGGCGCCGCGTTTGATCGGACCGGGGTCCGAGCCGGGCACAGGACGCCAGCGGCTCTCCCAGTCGAATAGCTCGCGACCCCGAATGATGCACTCGTCGAGCGAGTAGTTCGTGAATCGCACCTCTTCCGTGGGTCTAATCACGTTCTTGAGCGCGAAGTCCACGGGGTCCATGTTCACCTTGTACGCGATATCGTCCATCATCGACTGGATGGCGAAGTAACCCTGCGGGTCCGAGGGCGCACGGAAATTTCCCGACACCATACGGTTCGTGTGCACGGGGTAAATCACGCGCTCGACGTTGGGACACGCGTACGCGTCGATACCGGCGATCCCGCCTGATCTCCTCAGGTACGGACCCATCCCACTGTAGCCCTCGAGCGCGATCGCCGTGACCGTACCGTCCTGGGCCACACCGACCCGTAGGTCCTGCACCGTGTGCCAGCGGCCGTGCGTGCCGAGCCAGTCGTCCTTCCGTGTGAGCTCGAGCAGCACAGGCACGCCCGCCTCTTTCGCCAGCACCGCGGCGATCAGATCGAAGTAGTAGCTGCCGTTCTTGTCGCCGAAGCCGCCCCCCATGTACTTGCAGATGATTTGAACTTGATGGTCGTCCAGACCCAGGTCCCGTGCGTTGTCGTGCCGGCAGTTCGAGATGCCCTGAGTCGGCGTGTAAATGGTGACTTTGTCCCCATCCCACTGCGCCAGAGCGCTGCGCGGCTCCATCTGTCCGTCCTGCACGAAAGCGGTGGTGTATCGATCTTCGAAAACCTGATCGGCCGCGGCAAATCCAGCCGCCGGGTCACCGCTGGTTCGGGCAGAGGGTCGCGGTTGGTTGTCGCGGTCCAGTGCGAGGTTGCCCTCGGGCCAGATCGGAGGAGCACCGGGCTCGAGAGCCTCCTCGGGATCGAGGACGAACGGCAACTCTTCGTAGTCGACCTCGATGAGTTGGAGCGCATCCTCGGCTACGTATCGATTGACCGCAGCCACCGCCGCGACCGGCTGGCCGACGAAGCGCACCGGGTTGTCGAACATGTACCGAACGTGTTCGGTCCTGTCCTTGGCCGCGTCGTTGTATTGCTGCCCGCCTGCGATGGAGCCCGAGCTGTAGATCAGCCGGTGCGTCTCGTGCGTGACAACCGCCCTCACCCCGGGCAGGGCCTCCGCTCTGGACACGTCGATGCTCCGGATGCGCGCGTGCGGATGTGGACTCCGTAAGACCCGCGCGTACAGCATTCCCGGAAGCCGAACGTCACGCGTATACGTGGCTCGCCCGGTTACACGTTCGTAGGCATCGATGCGCGGGACGTCATGCCCGACGGTGTCCATGGCCGCGACCTGTTGGCCGGCTTGCTGCGCCGCTCGTGTCGAGCTCATTGCGCACCTCCCGATCCCGAAGTTCCGGCAGCCGCGACCACCGCTTCGACCATCGCATTGTAATTCGAACACCTGCAGAGATTGCCGACCATCGCTTGCCGCACCTCGTCGGACGTCGGACGTGGATTACTGACCAACAGCGCCGTCGCCGTCATCAGCTGGCCCGACGTGCAGAATCCACATTGCGCCGCATTGTGATCCATGAAGGCCTGCTGCAGAGGAGACACGGCACCGTCGCTTTCGAGCCCTTCCACGGTCACGATGTCCCGACCATCTGCCCAAACCGCGAGCGTGCTGCACGAGAACATGGGCTCGCCATCCACCAGCACCGTACACGCGCCGCATTCACCGCGATTGCAGCCGATCTTGGAGCCCATGAGGCCGATGTGGTCCCGGAGGAATTCATTGAGCGTCCAACGATCCTCTACGTCCACCCGGTGCTCGATTCCGTTCACGGTGATGCGGATCGCCGTCTGGGGAACAGCCGGCGCTTCCTGCTCCACGGCGCCCGCCGACGGAGGTTTGCTCGACCCCAATTTCGGAGCACCTGCAACCACCAGGGCGGCTCCGGCCCCCCCCAGGAAACCTCGCCGCGTGAGATCTCTGTCTCCCCCCTCGTCCTCGTGGAGCGTGTCCTCACTTCGGGGGATGGGGAACGCACGGCGCGAAACGCCGTCCTCGAGATCCGTCCGCTTCTTGCCCATGGGCCTACCTCACGCGCTGCAGTCAGGAGTCAGGGTCGACGACCTCAGGCAGTATGGTCGTCCCGCAGTTGGGGAGCAAGGAAGGCCACTTGCCGGTTCAATATCTCCGCCCTATGGTCCCTTGCGGTGGGGCTCACGAGCCCTGTTGGGACCCCTAGTGGTGGTGCCGGTCGGCACCGTTCCACTCCTATCCTTCGAGGGAGAAGTTTCCATGTCGTATCTGAGTAAAGCGGGCCTGATGCTCATTGTCGTCGGTGGCTCGGTTGGCGCGACCGCGACGCAGATGGAGGCGCAGAACAATGCGCCCAACCCCTACCGGACCGTACCCGGGGTCTGGGCGCCGCTTCCCGACGGACGGGAGTGGGGTTCGACCAGCCTGGTGGAGGTCTCTCCGGACGGCGAGACGATCTGGGCCGTCGATCGCTGCGGAGAGAACACGTGTGTCGGTCACGACGACCTGGATGTGGTTTTCAATTTCGACAAGCAAGGCAACATCCTCAAGCAGTTCGGCGCCGGACTGTTCGAGTGGCCCCACGGGATCGACGTGGACGATGACGGCAACGTCTGGGTCGCGGATGCCCGCGGGGACGAGGGCCGGCGCCGTGGCCACCAGGTGATCAAGTTCAGCCCGGAGGGTGAGGTCTTGCTGCGCCTGGGCACGGCTGGTATGGGCGGGAGGACCCGGACCACGCTCAATGAGCCCAACGACGTGTTGGTGGCACCCAACGGGGACATCTTCGTTGCCGATGGCCATGCCGCCAATGGAGGAAACAATCGGATCGTCAAGTACTCGAGCGACGGCAGGTACCTCATGGAGTGGGGCCAGCAGGGCTCCAACCCAGGGGAGTTCCGGACGCCGCACGCGCTCGCGATGGATGACGACGGCCTCCTCTACGTCGGAGACCGCAGCAACCGGCGGATCCAGGTCTTCGAGCAGGATGGCACCTTCGTTCGCGACTTCTACAACATGGGGCGGGCCAGTGGCATCACGATCCATAATCACAAGCTCTACGTGGCGGATTCGGAATCCAGGTACCAAAGCAACCCGGGATTCAGGCGCGGAATCCGAGTGATGGACCTCGACACCGGCTTCGTGATCGCCTTCATCCCCGATCCGGACCCCACCCCGGGCGGAACGAGCGCGGCGGAGGGCGTCGCGGTGGACAACGAAGGAAACGTCTACGGCGCGGAGGTAGGTCCCCGGATGCTGCGGAAGTACGTAGCGCGGTAGGTTCGGAAGCACCTGGCCGAGTAGGGTTGGGAAGCAGAGCGTTGGTAGGATCACAGGAGGGCGGGCCGGCGATACCGGCCCGCCCTCGCGTTCATACCTGGAGAGACTCATGAAGACACCACACCCCTTGGCGGCCGCGGCACGACTACTCCTGTGCAGTGTCTTCCTGCTGGTGGGGCCGGCGGACCGGCCCCTGTCGGGTCAGGCGTCACCCGAAGTGACCGAGGCGACGGTCGACCAGTGGATGACGGAGTTGTCGAACTGGGGGAGGTGGGGGGACGACGACCAGCTTGGAACCCTCAACTTGATCACGCCCGAGAAGCGCCTCCAGGCGATCGGCCTTGCGAGCACCGGGACCTCCGTGTCGCTGTCGCACAACTATCTGAAGGAGCGGGCGGAGGACGCGACCTCTCCGTTCGGCCATGAGATGCTCGGGATCGGCAGTCCGGGTGTGTTTCGCAGCGATCGCTATACCCTCGCCTACCACGGATACGCGCATTCACACCTGGATGCGTTGTGCCACATGATGCACGAGGGCCGGTTGTACAACGGGTACGTCCGGGACGACGAGGTGACGGAGGGTGGGTGCGACAAGCTGGCCATCATCAACTTCAAGCAGGGGATCGTCACGCGAGGGGTCCTGATGGACATCGCACGGCTCAAGGGAGTCGAGTATCTGGAGCCCGGCACGCCGATCTACGTGGAGGATCTGGAGGCCTGGGAGAGAGAGGCCGGCGTTCGGGTCGGGAGTGGCGACGTCGTGTTTGTGCGTAGTGGGCGATGGGCCCGGCGCGCCGAAGTCGGGCCCTGGCCGACTGGCCGACAAGCTGCTGGACTGCACGCTTCGGTGGTTCCGTGGCTCCACGAGCGCGATGTCGCCATCCTGGGCAGCGACTATACGAACGACGTGCTGCCCTCGGGTGTCGAGGGGGTCACCCAGCCGATTCACCAGTTGATGCTCGTAGCCTTGGGCACTCCGCTGTTCGACAACCTCGACCTGGAGGCCGTGGCCGCCGAGGCGGCTCGGCAGGGTCGCTGGGAGTTCATGCTGGTCGCGGCGCCGCTGGCGGTCGAGGGCGGCACAGGGTCACCTCTCAATCCTCTTGCGATCTTCTGACGGCTGGTTCTTCTTTGATTCTAGGAGGCGAATCGACGATTCGACCCACCTAGGACCAGAGGAGCGCATTCGTGACTGACCAGGGAGAATCCGGACTGCCCGGGTCCGAGGATGTTCTGGGATTCGGATCCGAGGAATCCGAGCCGACCGTCGAGGGGGAATCCGGGGGACCCGGCGTGGTCGAGCCCGGCCCTCTCGAAGTCGACATGGGCGCGTCCCTCGACGTCGATGAAGACGCGATGGCGGAGGCGGGTAAGACCGCGCTGAACATGGACGGCTTCGAGACCGGTGCCGGATTCGATCTCGAGAGCTCGCCGGAGGTGGCGGGCCAGGACTTCGAGATCGAGGCCATGGAGGTCCGGTCGAGCTCGTTCGATGAGGTCGACGCCCAACAGGCGGAGGCAGCCGGCGCGGCGCCGCAGAATGTAGAGGACCCCGCGGTAAACGAGCTCCTCATCCCCAGTGATGATGATGAGGCCTCTCTCCTGCTGCCAACGCCTGCAGCCGACCAGGAGCCGGAAGTCAGACACGGCGCTCTCGAGGCGCTGGCGCGGCAGCGTAAACGCAGGGCCGGGGCGCGCCTGCTGAAGACCGCCTCGATCGTGGTCCTCCTCGGCGGAGGCACGTTCGCAGTTGGTTACTTGGGCCTCGTTGAGATCCCCGGGATCACACCCTCAGAGCGGTCCCGCGTCTTCGTTGCCGCCCCGGCACCGCTGCCCGGCCCGCAGCCCGAAACGGCTGTGATGAGCCACGTGATCTTCATCGATACGTGGCGGGAGGCCGAGACGCCGGGGGCGTGGGCCGACGCGCTCCGCGAGCGGATGCCGAATCTGCTTGGTCTTGTGACACCCCTCTCGATCGACGGTGACCGGCAGTTCGCACTTCTGGTCGGTCCCGCGTACAACGCCGCCGAGGCGGACCGGCTCAGAGCTCCCCTCGCCGAAGCCTTCGATCTTCTGAATCCCGATCCTGACAGCTGGGTGGTCCAGGAGGCCCCCTATTCGTTCTTCTTGGGCGAATACGAGACCCAGGGAGAGGCGAATAGCCGTGTACAAGCCCTGGCCGGTCTCGCCGTTCCCGCCTTTGTGCTGCGGGTCACCTACCCGGAGCAAGCCGGGGCTTTCCGCGTGTACGCCGGCGCCTTCTCCGATGAGCTCGAAGCGCGGGGGATGGCGCGGTTGCTGAACGAAAACGATCTGGATGACGCCGCCTTCACAGAGCTGCGGGGTCGGCTGCCCGGCTGAGCCTCACCGGCTGGGCCTCCAGCGCCTCCGCGGACTGTCCGCGGGCCGTCGGAACGCGCATCATCGACCCGTGCGCCCCCCCCTGTACCTCTTGAACAGCCTCGGGCAACGTTCTTAGCGACTTCCTCGATCTGATATCGGGAACCCTGAGGGCGTTCCATCTGGTATATTTCCCGCGACGGTCCCCCGGCGATCCGTAAGCGGCGCGATCGTCCGGTGGCATTGTTCTGAAACACGTGGAGACGGACGGACCCAGATGGCAGATCAAGAGGTGATGGACAAGGAACCCGAAGCCCGATCAGCGCCTGGTATGCATGCGGACATCGAGATCATCCAGGCCAAGATCGACGAAGAGAGCGCTTTCGTGGGTCGCCTGGAGGACGAGGTGGCCCGGGTCATCGTG
>JBDHFN010000054.1:0-21291 GCA_039590375.1 Gemmatimonadota bacterium | reverse complement strand
GATCAAGCGCATGCCCATCCACCACTGAGCTCGATAGGCCTCGGGATGCTCCTCGGCCAACGTCCTGAACACCGCATCCGTGTCGCGCCAAACCGCTGTTCTGGTCCACGTGCGCGCGCCGCCGAGGACCACGAGGAGCGTGACCGCGCCGACGGCGATTCCTCCCAGTCGAGGACGTGATTCACGCAGGAACCCAAGCACGTACTCTCCCAGGCCCACGGCCAGCAGGGATATACCCACGGACGGAAGATAAAGTGTGCGCTCCGCGACCCAGACGCCGATCGGGAAGAAGACGTTCCCCACGACGGCCAGGGAAATGGCGATCCACACCAGCCCCACCGCTATCCATGGCGACCGGCGCAGGCTCCAGACCGCCAACAGCGCCACAGCCAGGAGCACCGCCCCCCCCACCCAGAAGCGGAGCGCGCCGATACCGACGGGGAGGATGACCCCGGGCCCGTAGTCCACGGCGAGGTCGGCCGGAAACAGTAGGAGCCGCGCGAACTCGGCGACGTTGGCCACGGCCGTGCTCAGCCGGAGCGAGGTCGGCAGGGACACGATGTAGGGTGCGGCGTCGCGGTGGAAGAGCGTGCCGAGCACCTGGTAGCGAACCGCCAGGTAGAGAATGAGGACGCCGGCGAGCGCCGCGAAGAGGGGCAACTGGGCAGGGAGCGCCGGAATGTTCGGCTGCGCCCTGGCGTCGATCTCCGGCTCCGCACGGACGGATGGCCCGGCAAAGAGAAGCGACAAGAGGACCAGCAGGGCGGGCAGCACGATGCCGTTCTCTTTGGCGGCGAGCGCCAGCGCATAGGCGAGCGCGACGAGGCCCACGCGGGCCCATTCCGACCGAAAACGGCCGAGGTAGGCGAGGGTGCCCAGCAGCACGAACAGGGCCATCAGCGCATCGCCACGGCCTACCGAATTGGCCACTGCCTCCACGTGGACCGGATGCACCGCGAAGATGGCGCCTCCGAGGAGCGCGAGCAGAGGCGTCGCCCCGAGCGTCGTTAGAAGGACGGTGACGAGCGCGGTATTGGTCGCGTGCAGCGCGACGTTGAACGCATGGAAGGGCAGGGTGCTTCCGGAGCCCATGCTCCAGTTGAGCGCGTAGGTCAGCGACGTCAGTGGCCGATATGGGGATCGCCCCGCGGGTACCCTTCCCCGATACGGAGAGGTGAGGATGTCGCCGGTATTGGCCAGCCCGTGGACCGTCGTGTTCTCCACGATGTCGCCCGTGTCGTCGAGAGCGAAGCCGTTGCCGAGGGAGGGAAGGTACACGACCAGAGACCACGCCACGGCGATCATGATGGCGGTCCGAAGAGACATGGCGGTCCGAACGGACATGCCGGTCCTGGCCATCGTATGCTCCCTTCGGTGGTACCTCTCGGAGAATCCTCTCCTCGGATCTTCAATCATCGCTGAGGGGCACGCATGGGGGCAATCGTTTTCGAGCACACGGACACGGTGGAGCAGGCAAGGCGGGGAGGGGAGCGGGCGGGCGGCCGTGGAACAGCAGGGCGTTCGACCTCTGACGCCGTGTGACCTGTTCGCCCGTCCTCTGCCGAGTAGATTGAGTTCGACCCGGCTTCACTTCGACGAAACCCTCCGCCACATCCTGGAGGTTGCCCATGAGTAGCTCTTCACGCCGCGACTTCCTGCGAACTCTGTGTGTCGCAACCGCGGTTGCAGCGCGACCCCGCTTGGCGTTCGCACAGGAAGTTCGAGTGAGAACGATCGCCGGCACGGGGGTGGCCGGTTACGAACCGGAGGGCTCGGACGGCCTGCTGGCTACGCAGACACCGGTGAACAATCCATACGGCATCGTGGTCGGCCCCGACGGTGCCCTCTATTTCTGCGAGGTGGATACCGGGCGGACCCGGAGAATGGACCTGGGCACCGGGCGGCTCACTACCATCGCCGGAAATGGTGAAGCCGCCTACGCCGGGGACGGCGGACCCGCGCTCGCCGCGTCGTTTTCCGCGCCGCACGAGATCCGGTTCGACCGCGACGGCCACCTCTTCGTCGTGGAGCGCGACGCACATGTGGTCCGTCGCGTAGACGCACAGAGTGGGCTCGTGTCTACCGTGGCGGGTACGGGCGAGGCTGGATTCTCGGGAGACGGGGGACCGGCCGCGGAGGCCCAGTTGCGCCAGCCGCACAGCATTGCATTCGTCGCCAACGGCGACCTTCTCATCTGCGACATCGGCAATGGGCGCGTTCGTCGAGTGGACATGCGCACCGGCACGATCTCGACCCTCTCCGGAACCGGGGAACGCGAGCCGACCCCGGACACCGCGCCGCTCGAGGGCACGCCGCTGAGGGGACCGCGCTCGCTCGACACCGATGAGGCGGGCAACGCCTACCTCGTATTGCGCGAGGGCAACGCCGTGTTCCGGCTCGACACAGGAGCCGGACGGCTCCGGCGCATTGCGGGTACGGGCGAGAGAGGCTTCACAGGGGATGGGGGTCCGGGAGGGATCGCGACCTTCAACGGACCCAAGGGAATCGCCTACTCGGGTTCCGACGATAGTCTGTACATCGTGGACACCGAGAACCATGCGATCCGCCGTCTGAGTCTCGGCACGGGAGTGCTCGACACCGTCTTGGGCACCGGAGAGCGTGGCGACGGCCCTGACGGCGATCCCTTGCGGTGCCAACTGGCTCGCCCACACGGCGTGTTCGCGCACCAGGGGGTCCTCTACGTGACGGATAGTGAGAATCACCGCGTGCGGGCGCTGGAGGGCGTTCTCTGACGTAGAGGGCGTTCGGCGCAGCAGATGTCGGGCGCCCCACTTGCGCCTGACCGGCGTCACGCGATACGATCGCTTCGAAGTCGTAGCCAAGCAGCGGCCGCTCTCCCCCCCAGCGGCATGTGCCTCCCTGCCCCTAAGGACAGCCGTGTACCTGAACACGCAGGCCTCAGGCCGAGCGTTTCCGCAGTCCCAGGGACCCTGTTCGTGTGTCCAGCAGCGCGTCCCGTCCCCCACCGACCATAGTACGCCCCCCCCCATACATCCTACCGGAGAACGACGATGAAGCTCAGACTCATTCCGATGGTCACACTGGGGGGCGCCCTGCTCGTGGCAGGGTGTATGGACAGTTCTTCACCCACCGACCTCTCGCCAGCCTTCGACATCTTGGACGCCGAGCATGGGGACGAGGGCTCTCACTTCTACTTTCTCCCGCCGATGGTGCCGGATCCACCTGTCGCGGGAGTCTTTGACGCTGCTCAGCCCGCCGTCGTCGAGATCTGTGAGTGGACGGGTTCGGAGTGTGCTCTCGCGATCACCGAGTTCAGCGTGGGGGCAGGGACGATCATCATCAGCACCGAGGATGAACACTATCTGGCGAATTGGCACGCGGCGGATTTCGCGCTCGACCTGACGAAGCTCTATCGGATCAGTGTTCTCGTTGGTGCGCAGGAGCTCGGGTACGCGGACGTGCAGCCGGTGGCCAACGGCAGCGGGCTGAAGAACATCGAGACCGGGGAGATCATCGGGCTGGTCGACAATCGAACGCTCCCGATCAAGCTCCGTATCGAGGAGGGCGCGCTGGGGATCACCATCGACGCGACGGCGCTGACGGCTCCCACGTTCTCTATTGGAGGGATTGGAAGCTTCCCCTCGAACACACCCGTGCTCTTGGCCCTGGATGCTGGTACGTACACAGTCGGGGAAAGTAGTTCTGCCGAGACGCATGTGTTCGAAATCACCGCAGCGGGTGATGTCAGCTATGCGGCGACGAAGGAGCCGTTCTTCGACGGTTTAGGCACGCCGCAGCTGACCCTGGTCGGCTTTTCTGTCGACATCGACGCCACCGCCATGACGGCGGGGTCGTTCTTCATCGGAGGCATAGGCGGATTTCCCAGCGCAACGGTGCATACGTTCACCTTCTTGCCCGGCACCAAGAGTGTTCAGGAGAGTTCGGGCGGGGTACATGAGTTCGAAGTTGAGATTACCGCGACGGGTGTAATCAGCTATGCGGCGACGAAGGAGCCGTTCTTGGACGGTTTGGGCACGTCGCAGCTGACGCTGGTCGGCTACTCCCTAATCATTGACGCCACCGCACTCGGTTCGTCGGACTTCTCTCTCGGCGGGCTGGGACCATTTTCGACAGCGGGTGTTCAGACCATAATCGTGCTTCCGGGCATCAAGACCTTCAGTCACACGGACGTCGGCGCGTTTGACTTCGAAGTCGAGGAAGACGGATCGCTGGACTACGACACAATCTTAGATGCGATACTATCTGGACGGGGCACGAATACTCTCACGGTTACTCCGTGAGCGGCCAGTACGAGATGGTCGGTGGACTAAGGCCATAGCCTGAGTCGAGGCACACGACGCTCGATCGGACGGAGGCGGCCCTGGGGTCGCCTCCGTTTCGCACGCCGGACCCTGGCGTGCCCACATGGAGAGCGTATATGCTACGATCTGGGTATACGACGACCGAGAGAATGACCCAGCCGCCAAGAAGGAGGGTCCATGAGTCGTAGTTATCACGAGCGTGCAAGCCGGACCAGAACGCTCAGCGTCCCCATCGTGGCAGTGTCCGCCCTGATCCTCGTGGGGCTCGTACCCCAGCCTTCGGCCGCTCAGGCGGACGGGAGCGACGTAACCTACACCAGGGACATCGCGCCAATCCTCCAGCGAAGCTGTCAGAACTGCCACCGCCCCGAGTCGGTGGCCCCGATGTCGTTGCTGACGTACCAGGACGCGCAGCGCTATGCGACACGCATCAAGGAACGCACTCAGCTCCGTGACCGGATGGGCGTCATGCCGCCCTGGTTCATCGAAAAGGACGTGGGGATCCAGGACTTCCAGAACGACATCTCGCTCAGCGACGAGGAAGTCGACATGATCGCCTCATGGGTAGACGGCGGCGCCCCGGAGGGCAATCCGGCGGACCTGCCACCGCCGCGGTTCTTCTCGGCCGAGGACGTGTGGGATATCGGAACGCCCGACCTCATCGTCGACTTGCCGCCGTTCACGATGGAGGGAGACGCCCCGGACTGGTGGGGCATGATCCCCCCGGCACCCAGCGGGCTGACCGAGGACCGGTATGTCGCCGCGATGGAGGTCAAGGAGATCAGCGACGTCGAGGGCGGGGTGGGAGGCAAGTTCATCTACCATCACGCCATCATCGCGTCGACCAACGCTCAGGGACGGCCTAGCGGCGCCTGGCCGGTCCACGAGGTGGGACGCAATGCCGAGGTGTTCGATCCCCTGGCCGCTCCCATGCTCGCGGCGGGGTCGCAGTTCATTCTCCCCGGTGTCCACATGCACTCGAACGGACAGAGGACCACCGCGCATCTACGGCTCGGCTTCACGTTTCATCCCGAGGGGTACGAGCCGACGCGGCGCAGGGTGGCCCTGGTGTTCGGGAACGGTGAAGTCGACCTCCGGCCCATGCAGGCCGGCCAAGAGGTCCATATCTACAACACCCTCGAGAACAACATGAAGATCACCACCTTCGAGCCGCACATGCATGCGGCCGGGGTGAGGATGTGCCTGGAGGCGATCTGGGGCGGCCGGGCGGAGACCCTGACCTGCGCCGGCTACGACCACAACTGGGTGAAGGTCTACAACTACGCGGAGGACGCTCAGCCGCTGCTGCCGAAAGGCACACTCCTGCACGTCACGGCGTACTTCGACACCACGCCGGACAACAAGAACGTGGTCGACCCCAGAAACTGGGGTGGATTGGGCCATCGCTCGATCGACAACATGGCCATCGTCTTCACGCCGGGCCTCGTCCTCGACGACGAGCAATTCGCCGAAGAGGTGGCCAAGCGCCGGGCGCGGCTCGGCCTCGCCAAGGGTGAGGGGATGCTCGGGTGCCCGCTGTGCGGCTTCGAAGAGCTTCCGGCCAGCCGCTGATGAGACCGGCGATGCAAGTGGTCCTCGCGTGGGTTGTGACCCTGGCCGTCGCCCCACCGGTGAGCGCTCAGGCGCCCAAGAGCGGTCAGAACATCGCGCCCGTCTACGAGGGCTTCTGGAAGAACCCCGATGGGACGTTCGACCTGCTCTTCGGCTACTACAATCGGAACTGGGAAGAGGAGATCAACGTGCCGGTGGGGGCGGACAACAGCCTCGAGCCGGGTGGCCCGGATCAGGGGCAGCCCACCCATTTTTTCCCGCGACGCAACCAGTTCGTCTTCCGAGTGCGAGTCCCGGCCGATTTCGGCGAGGGGGAGGTCGTGTGGACGCTGACCAGCAATGGAATGACCGAGCGTGCCTACGGGACCTTGAAGACTCCCTATGCCGTGGACGAGGTCGTAATGAGCGCGAACTTCGGCGCCGGCGGGCAGACGGGCTTCAATCCCTCGCTGGTTGGCAACCTGCCGCCGGAGGTCACTTTGGAGGGTGAGCGCCGACTGAGCGCGCGAGTGGGTGAGTCGGTCACTCTGAGCGCGGTCGCCACCGACGACGGGAAGCCGGGCCGCAGGGGAATTTCGTCCTTCGCCGTCGGCCAGAGTCACTTCGTGCCCAACTCCGCCACCGGATTACGTCTGTCCTGGTTTCAGTACCGAGGGCCGGGCACGGTCACGTTCGATCCGGAGCAGACCAAGGTCTGGGAAGACCGCCGGGACGGGGGCAACTCTCCATGGTCGGCCGGATGGTCGACGCCCCCGGTTCCGCCCGACAACCGGTGGGTGACCCGAGCCACCTTCAGCGAGCCGGGCACCTACGTGCTGCGGGCGCTCGGCCATGACGGTGGGCTCATCGACTATGAGGACGTCACCGTCGTGGTGACGCGATAGGGTTCTACGCGTCGATTCCGACGATCGCGCCGCTCTCGACCGTGCCGCCCTCCGCCGTGGTCGCTGCCTCAGCCAATTTGAAGCCGCGGCTCAGCACGCTGTTGCGGAGCCACGCGTTCCCTTGGCCACCGATCCAAGTCAGCACGGAAACCGTGAGGATCAGATCGACCGCGATGCTCGCCTCCGCAAAGACGTCGATGAAAATCACGGGTATCAACGGTAGGACCAGACCGAGCGCCAGCAGTCGAAATCCCACGACGCCCATTCCGTTCCTCCAGGCCCATAACGGACCCAGAACGAAGGCCGGCCAGGAGAAGCCCTTCTTGATGATCTCCCGCCGTCCGTCCGGGTGTTCATAGACATCGTGCGTCGTGTTGGTTGCCACAGCTCAGGCTCCTCAGTCAAACGCTTCGAGCTCACCCGCTCTGCCCTGTCCCTTGCGCATGGGAGCTCATTCAAAGCTACACCCACTACGGACTGGCTGTGGAAGCTTTCCTCACGCTTCGCTGATGGTGGGCGTCACGACGAGAGACCTTGGGCCGGGTTAGTGTCTACAGCCTCTCCTCGATGCGCCTCAGGCGCTCGTCGATCTCCTGGAGTTTGTGCAGGATGATGATGTGGGTCTTCTTCGCGTCGATCCCCACGGGGCTCGTCTCGCTGGAGATCTCGCGCTCGATCGAAGTGAAGATGTCGAGGGGTACGTCCATGCCGCTCATGGTGGCCTCCGAATGGAATGTTCGCCTGGCATCGTCAACTGAATTGCACAGTGTAGACATGGATCGGCTCCAGCCGAAAGCCGGCGCGACGTGTTATGGATCAAAGGCTCTCCTGTCTTACTCGCTAAATGGCACGGGCTGAGCCAATATTGCGCGACACCCAAGCACGGAGGGGCAACAGTGACTGCTAGACACGTCTTGGTTCACCTCACACTGGCGGCAGCGGTCATCGCCCCCCTTGAACTGAGTGCGCAGGACATCGGCCAGAGTAGCCAGAACACGTTCCGTCCGCTGACCCAAGCCATGCTCGACGACCCCGACCCCGCCGACTGGCTCATGTGGCGCGGTGGGTACGCCAACTGGGGGTACAGCCCGCTCGACCAGATCACGGCGGACAACGTGAACGACCTTCGCTTGGTGTGGTCGTGGGCGTTCGCCCCGGCTGGTCCTGGCTCCACGGGAATGCAGGTCGAGCCGATCGTGTACGACGGCGTCATGTATATCCGGCACGCGAACGAACAGTATTCGGCCCACGACGCGACCACGGGCGACGTCATCTGGGAGTATTCCCGACCCATACCCGAGGAGATCACGAGCGGGGATGCCGTGTTCACCGTGCATCGGGGCAGGGGCGTCTTCCTCTTCGAAGACAGGCTCATCGGTCACTCGACGGACGGGATGCTCTTCGCCCTGGACCCACGGACGGGGACTCTCGTGTGGGAAACCGAAATGGTGGATTACCGCGCCGGCCAGCAGCCCAGCGGTGCGCCCGTGGTGTTCAACGGGGCCATCGCGGTGCCGTACAACTGCACGGCCTGGTCTGCGCCGGATCCGTGTCACATGTCGGCCTACGACGTCGAGTCGGGCGAGATGCTGTGGCGTTGGTATACGAGTCCTCCCCCGGGGGACCCGATGCACGAGACCTGGGGTGACGATCCCCAGACGTATCCGCTCGCGTCGAGGCGGAACATGTCCCCGTGGCAGACACCCGCGGTGGATATCGAACGCGGGCTGTTCATTTTCGGGATCGGTTCCAGCGCGCCGCAACAGCCCGAGTTGGCCGGGACCGACGGGCAGTGGCCCGATCGGCTCTACCACGGATCGACGGTCGCCCTCGATGCCCGCACCGGTGAGCTCGTGTGGTGGGCTCAGCACCACACGGACATGTGGAACAACGACGCCACATACGACAGGATTCTGGTCGATTCTCCGGTAACCCCCGATCCCCCCGACGCCCTCGGCATCAATCCGGACATCACGCCCGGCGAGACACGGCAGCTCGTCGTGGGATCCTTCTCGAAGGACGCCATCTTCTACGCCTACGACCGGACCGACGGCACGTTCCTGTATGCCCGGCCCACCGCCTACCAGAATGTCATCCAGGGCTACGATGGCCGGACGGGCGCGTTCACCACGAATCCCGAAGCGGTCATGATCGCCGACGCGGATCGTGAAGTGACGATCTGCCGGGAGAACCGACAGATTCCTCAAGGCGCCTACAGCCCGCTCACCAACGCGTACTACGTTCCCGCCTTCAACGGCCGCTGCTCCATAATGCGGGTGACCACGCTCTCACCCTCGCTAGAAACGGGCTACAACACATCGACCGAGGGCTTCGTCCCCAACCCGGCTGGCCACCTGGGCCAACCCGAGGCCATCGACATCTCCACGGGTAGGACGCTCTGGCGTCTGGACCGCGAAGCGCCACTGTACGGGATGCTCACCACGGGCGGGGGCCTTCTGTTCGCCGCCGACACGAACCGGCGCTTCTATGCGATCGACCAGTGGACGGGTGAGACGCTGTGGGAGACGATCCTCAACGGGCTGAGCGACATGGCTCCCATCACCTACTCGGTGGACGGCCGGCAATACATCGCGGTGATCTCCCCTGGCGGCACGGTCGGGTCGGCGAGCCACGTGGGCCAGCTGCGGGCGCGGGTGCCGATCGGGCAGAGGAACGTGGGGCACACGCTGTTTGTCTTCGCCCTGCCTGAGGAGTAATCTCGTCTGCTTCATAAGCCACCTATAAGAGGAGCCCAGATGTCCACACAGGCCGTTCTCGATCACCATCTCGCCTCGTTCGGCGCGGGCGACGTCGATGAGACGATGGAAGATTACACAGACGACTCGGTGCTCGTCGTCCCCGACGCCACACTGACTGGCCGGGACGCCATCCGCGCGGCTTTCACCGATTTCTACAGCGGGTTATTCAGACCAGGGACCTACGAATTCACGATGGACCGAGTCGAGGTCGTTGGGGACATCGCGTACGTCCTGTGGCACTCGACCAACGAGGGCGCCGACATCAGACTCGGCACGGATACGTTCCTGATTCGAGACGGCAAGATCGCGGTGCAGACGTTCGCAGCGTTGATCGAGGAAGAGTAGGGTAGGGAAGATCCAGGGGGTTCGGCGACCTGCCGGACCCCGATCCCGAGCTCTCCAAGACGTCCTCGGATTGTGGCATCGATCCAGCATTCTGGCCGATTCACGACACAGTGTTCACCCGCCGGGTGCCCGGGAGCCAGGCAAGTCAGCACAGTTCCGGGGTCTTCGACTTTGGCCCGAACCTTTCATATGTAGTGGTGCGGAAGCCGGCGTGGGCCGGTGGCCGTGAATCCTGGCAGGAGCCACATGCGTTGAACGGGGCCCCCGAAATGACACGATGAAGAGGCCCAATTGGATCTGGGCCCGCGCCGCGCGACCCGCGAGCCCCACCGTGTCGGGCATGATGGGGGCCGCCGCCACCGTGTCGGCGCTCAGCGCGATGAGCCTCTTGCTCTTGATTCCGGCCGTGTTCTTCCTGGTCCCCTTCTCCCCTCGGGCGGATGCCGTAACGCTCTGCGTGCCCGGGATCGGTCCGCTTCAGCAATTCAGAGAAGATCTCGAGGGTGAACAGGAAGAGGTGGTCTACATCCACGAGGGGGTGCATGCCGAGCAATGCCGATGGCTCGGTGCGGCCCAATACGCCAGCCTGTACTCGACACCCGCCGGACGCCTCGAATTGGAGGCGGAAGCCTTCTGTGCCGAGGTCGAGGTTCTCTCAGGGCGCGGGGCGGAGAGAGACAGACTTCTGGATCGGACGGTAGAGACCCTCGTGACCAGCTACTTCGACGATGGTCAGGTGCCCAGGTCTGAAGTGTGGGCGGCCGTGGACCTGGCTTGTGGAGGGTCGCTGGCCGACTAGGTGGGCTCAGTCTTCCGCGAACGTGTTCGACAGCGTCCCGATTCCATCGATGTGGATGTCGACCGTGCTGCCCGGCTTCATGGGAAGCGCGCCCAAAGAGGTTCCGCACGTGATGATGTCTCCGGGAAGGAGTGTCATCCCACGCGAGATCCTCTGCACGAGCTCGAGCGGGGAGAAGAACATGTCGCTCACGGGATAGTCCTGCCGAACCTTGCCGTTCATCTGGGCCGTGACCTGAAGCGACTGTGTGTCGAGGTCCGTCTCGATCACCGGGCCGAACGGAGTGAACGCGTCGAAGCTCTTCGCGCGGCTCCACTGGGGGAAGGATGGATCCTCGAAGAGGATGTCCAGGGCGGTCGCGTCGTTGACGCAGGTGTAGCCGAGGACGTAGTCGGCGACTTCCGCCATGGAGACGTCCTTGCAGGGTTTGCCGATCACGACTCCGAGCTCGCCCTCGAAGATCACCCTGCCGTCGTAGGATCCGGGGCGGGGAATCGTGCCGCCAGGAGCTAGGACACCGGACGCGGGCTTGAAGAAGTAGAGCGGTTCTTCCGGCTGTGCCAAGTCGTTCTTGGCGGCCGCCGCGCCAAAGTTGTTCCACAGTCCGATGATCTTGGTGGGGAGGCACGGGGTCAGGACCTCGACCGAATCCAGGGGAATCGTTTCTGACGTCGGGCTCGGTCCATCGAACATATCGCCCGAATGAACGGAAATCTGGCCATCTGCCAGAGTTCCGAACTTGATACCATTATTATGGTTAACACGAATCCATTGAGTCATGACATTAACCCTAGCAAGTGTGTCCCATCGCTGACCTTCATGGCCTCTCTCTGGGCGTAACCCTACGCACCCTCCCGGTTGTCCCACGGTAAGCTGGGGGATTATCGGTCTGACGCAACAAGGCGGGCCGTGCGGCCATGAATTTGCGGAACCACACCAACGAGACTCTTTTTCGGTACCGAGCAGAACACCACACCAAGTAGAGGGGACTGAGCGTGTCCGAAGCACAGACCATTCGAGCACTCCTCGAGAGTGGCGACGGCGGATCTCCGGCCATCGGGGCACCGGGTCGAGCCTACCTCGACTATGCGGGACTCACCGAACACGTGGAGCGCACCGTCACTTCCCTCAACGACCTGGGGTTGGGCCGTGGCGACCGCGCGGGCATCGTGCTTCCGAATGGTCCGGAGATGGCGTCGGCATTCGTGTCGCTCGCCGCCGGGACCACAACGGCGCCGCTCAACCCGGGGTATCGCCGCAAGGAGTACGACTTCTACTTGGAGGATCTGGGGGCGAAAGCCCTGATCGTCGAGTCGGGTAGTGAATCCGAGGCCATCGGCGCCGCACGAAGCCTGGGCATCGCCGTGCTGAAGCTTCGCGCACCCGAGGGCGCACGAGCCGGAGAGTTCGAGCTCGAGGCCGATGCGGAGGTCGATCTAGGGCGGACGGCCACCCCAGGGCCCGCCGAGCCCGATGACGTGGCGCTCCTGCTCCACACGTCCGGAACAACCTCGCGCCCCAAGCTCGTCCCCCTCTTGCACCGCAACGTGTGCGCGTCGGCCAAGAACATCCGGACCACGCTCAGCCTGACACCCGAGGACCGCTGCATGAACGTCATGCCGCTCTTCCACATCCACGGCCTTATGGCGCCGATCCTCGCGTCGCTCTCGGCCGGAGCCTCGGTCGCTTGCACCCCTGGATTCAACGCGCTGAAGTTCTTCGCATGGCTCGACGAGGTCGAGCCCACTTGGTACTCCGCCGTGCCGACGATGCATCAGGCTCTTCTTGCTCGGGCGGGACGCAACCCGGAGTCCGTCGCGCGATCGCGCTTGCGATTCATTCGTTCCTCATCGGCGTCTCTGCCGCCACAGGTCCTGGGCGAACTCGAAGAGACGTTCGGCGTCACGGTCGTCGAGGCCTACGCCATGACCGAGGCGGCCCATCAGATGACCTGCAACCAGCTTCCCCCCGGCGTACGCAAGCCCGGGACGGTAGGTCCCGCGGCGGGTCCCGAGGTCTCGGTGATGGACGCAGAGGGCAACCTGCTCGAGCCGGGCTCCGTGGGTGAGATCGTTATCCGTGGTCCGAACGTCACACCCGGCTACGAGAACAATCCCGAGGCCAACGCCACGGCCTTCACCAATGGGTGGTTTCGGACTGGCGATCAGGGAGTCATGGATGAGGACCGCTACGTCACGCTCACGGGCCGTCTCAAGGAGATCATCAACCGGGGCGGCGAGAAGATCTCACCGAAGGAGGTCGACGAGGTCCTCATGGATCACCCGGCCGTGCAGCAGGTCGTGACGTTCGCGGTTCCGCACGCCAAGCTCGGCGAGGAGGTCGCGGCGGCCGTCGTGCTGCGCGAGGGCGCCGAGGCGACCGACGGAGAGATTCGCGAGTTCGCGGCTGAACGGCTGGCTGCCTTCAAGGTTCCGCGCACCGTATTGCTGCTCGACGAGATCCCAAAGGGCCCGACCGGCAAGCTGAGGCGCATCGGGCTCGCGGAGCAGCTGGGCGTCGCCTGATGAGCGACAGCTTGTCCGCGTTCTTGCGGGGGCGGGAGACCACGCGGGTGGGCATAGGCAAGTGACCGCACGCCGATGAAGATCTGCATCTACGGCGCCGGTGCGATCGGGGGGTACCTCGGGGCGCAGCTCGCGTTGGCTGGTGAGGACGTCACGCTCATCGCCCGAGGACCCCATCTGGAAGCCATGCAGCGGGACGGCTTGAAGCTCCTCATCGACGGTGAGGAGCGCGTGGCGCATCCCACGTGCACGAGTGATCCGGCCGAGGCGGGTCCTCAGGACTATGTGATCGTCACGCTCAAGGCACACTCCGCCCCGGCCGTCGTCGGACCGATGCAGGCTCTACTCGGTCCAGAGACCGCGGTCGTTACCGCCGTGAACGGCGTCCCCTGGTGGTACTTCTACGCGCTGGAGGGCGCGTGGACGGACCACCGGCTCGAGAGTGTCGATCCCGGCGGAGTTCAGTGGGACGGGATCGGGCCCGAGCGGGCCATCGGATGCGTCGTTTATCCCGCGACCGAGGTGGTCGAACCGGGCGTGATCCGTCACATCGACGGTGATCGGTTCACGGTGGGTGAGCCCTCGGGCGAGAAGACCGAGCGGGTCCAGGCCCTCGCCGGCGCGCTCATCTCAGCGGGATTGCGGTCCCCGATCCGCCAAATCCGGGACGAGATCTGGCTGAAGCTCTGGGGCAACCTGTGCTTCAATCCCATCAGCGCACTCACGTTGGAGACCCTCGACGTGATCGCCACCCAGGCGGGCACCCGAGCGGTCTCGAGGGCGATGATGCTCGAAGCACAGGGGATCGGCGAAAGGCTGGGCGTGCGCTTCTCGGTCGACGTCGAGAAGAGGATGGATGGGGCCGCTGCCATCGGAGCCCACCGTACGTCGATGCTGCAGGATCTGGAACGCGGGCGGCCCATGGAGATCGACGCGCTGGTCACAGCGGTCCAGGAGATGGGACGTCTGGTCGGCGTAGCGACCCCCACGATCGACGTCGTGCTCGCCCTGGTCCAACAGCGGGCGCACGAGGCCGGTCTCTACGACTATCCTACCGAGGGCTGAGGCCCGCTGGACCTATCCCTCAGAGCGCCAAGGCAATCTGGCGGCTGCACTCACATTCGCCGGCCTACCCGCCGAAATTCGGCACCCACATCGTCCAGTAGATCAGAACCAGCGTCATTACCGTGAACACCACCAGGCTGGTCCAGCCAAACCACCGGGCGAACGTCGACGGATAGAACGCCTGGTCTCCGCGGGGGATGATGACCAGGCAGTAGTAGAAGTTCAGGAAGAAGATCACCGGGGCCACGAAGGCGGCCAGCGCCGACGCCACCAGCACCAGGAAGACGGGACGTTCCAGGCCCGCCACGATGAGCGTCGACGTCACCAGGGAATACAACATCGTCGCGCGGTAGATGTTGTACTCCGAATACCAGGTCGAGCGATGGGCAGCCGTGAGACCGTCGGCGTCGATCCCGCTGAGCTCAGCGGTACCGCGGAACAGGTTACGCGAGCAAGCGCCCACGATGCGGGGCCAGCCGTCGAAGTAGTTGAAGGCCGTCGAGAACGTCGCGGCGAAGGCACCGAGCATGAACACGGACATCATCCCGGGGCCGAGGCTCTGCGTGAAGATGCCGGCGATTTCACCCATGACCGCTCGGCCCTCAACCGCGCTCGGGTAGAGCCACACGGCAGCCAGGAGAACGAAGATGCACGCGAGAAAGAAGGAGACCACGTGACCCTGGCGGAAATCCCAGATGCCGATCTTGAACCACTTGTGGCAGTACTCCTGGGCGTTGGCGGGAAGCCTGGACGTGTCGACGGCGAGATCGTCTCGGTTCGGTGCGAATGGGTCGAATCGATTAGCGAGCCCCATGCTCTCCATTCGATCTCGAATCTTGCTCATGCCCTTCTTCTTGGCTTTGCCCCACTCCGAAGCCTGAAGCGACACGTCTATGCCGGTGGGCAACAGTCCGAGGAATGCCGCGATGACCAGCCAGGACCCGTCCGGGATCTCGACCATGAAGAAGTGCCCCATCTCGGAGAGCGGGGCAGGGGCGGCGAAGTACACCGCCAGCGTCGAGAGCACCAGAATCGCAGCCAGGAGTTTGGCCGCGAGCTCGACGGCCTTGTAGCGACCGCGCAGGATGATCGCAACGGAGACCACGCCCAGGACCAGACCATACATCGGTAGCGAAATCGGCAGCCCCATCGCCTCGGTGCCCACGTAGTACAGAACCGCCGCGGCCGCGATCAGGCGACCCGCTTGCCCCAGAGCACATTGGATCAGCGTCGTGATCAACACGTACCAGAGCGGCCATTTCTTCCACGCCGTGCTGTACGCTTCGATCATGCTCTTCCCGGTCGCATTGGTGAACCGGAAGGCCATCTCGAAACCGTAATACTTGAACACGTACGCGACCGGGATGCACCACAGCAGCGCATAGGCGAAGCGCCCGCCCGCGGTGGGTGCGGTGACCAGGTGACTGGTTCCGATCCCGGTCATCATCAGAATGACCCCGGGACCGAAGTGGCTCAGCAGTCCCTTGAGGGTCATGTCGGGCATCACCAGGTCGGAGAACGTGGCGTCCGCGTCGGGAGGGGTCTGGGTGGGGACGCTGGGGTCGGAGTCCATGGTCTGTGGGCTGACACTTTTTCTAGAGGAGCCGGCTCAGGGCACGCACGAGGCTCCATATTGCGCCGTCGACAAAAGCGAGGCAATCTCCTGCGCGTCCTCCCCTCAGGAGAAGAACCATGCGATTCGCGCTCATGATGTTCGTCGTTGGGCTTCTACCGGGGGTCGTCGCGGCCCAGGTGTCCGACCTCGTGTTTCTGGAAGATCTCACCTGGACCGAGGTACGCGACGCGCTCGCTGCGGGCACCACGACGGTGATCATCCCGACCGGTGGGACGGAGCAGAACGGCCCCCACATGGTGCTCGGCAAGCACAATTACCTCGTTCGCTACAAGGCAGGAGAGGTCGCGCGACGTCTTGGAAACGCACTGGTGGCTCCGGTCATGGCCTACGTACCCGAAGGGAACGTCGATCCCGCGAGCGGACATATGCGCTTTCCCGGTACGATCACCACGCCGCCTGAAGTCTTCGAGCAGGTGCTGGAGTTTGCCGCTCGAAGCTTCGTGCAGCACGGATTCCTCGACATCGCGCTGCTGGGCGATAGCGGGGGCAATCAGTCCTCGCAGGCGGCCGTGGCCGAACGGCTCAACCGCGAGTGGGCGGCCACGCCGGTCCGGGTGCATCACCTGACGGACTACTACCCCGGTCCGGGCGACGCCTGGCTGGTCACTCAGGGGGAACGCGAGGAGGACGTGGGCACGCACGCCGGCATGCACGACACCGCCAGCCTCATGTTCCTCAACCCGTCCATGCTGCGGCTCGACCAGTTGGTGCCCGGCACGGGGGGCAACGGCAACGGCGTCGTGGGCAACCCCGCCCGCTCTACGGCCGCTTATGGTGAACAGATCCTGGAGATGCAGATCGCCGCCGCCGTCAGGCAGATACGCGAGCTACGCGAAAGCAGCAGGCGATAGGGTCGACCCACGGGGTGCTCCGCTCATCGGCCGAATCCAGCCACCAACACGACGATGGGCGCTACTCGGAGGCAGAAGGAAATCTATCGAGCAACCGGGGTGGTCACCGGCACCCCAACGGTCTTGATCATATGCACCAGGAACTTGGCCGATTCCGTATCGCTGGCATTCTGAGAAACCGCATGGATGTCATCGGGGTTTTCGTAGAACATCTCGCCCGGCGACAGCGTCACTAGCTCCCCTCCCGCGACTTGCATGTTCACCCGACCTTCCAGCACATAGACGAAGACATGGGCATTATGACGATGGGGCGGCGATGAAGGCTGTCCAGGAGCGAGGTTTATTTCGGACACCCGGATCTCCTGGTTTTCCGGCAGGGCAGGCAACGGCATATTCAGCACTTGGGCGTCAACCGCGTTAGCCGATAAGATCAGTACGATGCATGCTTGGAACAGATGCTTCATGGTGACACCTCGCCTTCGATTGATTCGAATGTTGCAGCTAAAGTAGGGGACGGTCGCCAGGTAATCCATCACGTAATCGTGACCAGTCGAATCCCTCGAATCCACCTATCAACACGAAGGTCCTGCGACTAGGTTACGTGTCGTCTCGTCGCTTGACGGCGCGGACCCCCATACGGGGCGTAATTACAAGAGGAAAGCTGCCATGTCAAAAGTCAGAATCATTGGGATCATTCTGTTCGCATTCCCTACTCTTGCAGTCGCCCAGGAACCTGTGCCTCCCGCGCTTTACACGGCAGGAACCGACATCGCCACCGCAATGGCAACGGCTGTCGCTGAGCGTCCAAGCATGGCCGCTTCACGAATCGAGGTGAGCGACCAATATCGCATCAACCTCATTCGCCGTACCGAAGCCGCGGGCGCGATCGTTCATCGACCCGGCACAGAGCTTCACTATGTGACCGACGGCGCCGGCACTCTGGTCACAGGCGGTATCGTGGTCCGACCGGCTGGAGGCGGTCAGGGAAACATAGAGGGTGGGCTGGCACGGCACGTGACCAAGGGTGACGCGATTCTGATTCCGGAAGGGACGCCGCACCAATACACTGCGGTGGAGGGCTCGATTACATATCTGGAAGTGCGGTTTAATGTGCCGATTGAGTAGTGGCGACTTCGGGGTTACCCTTTTGCCTCGACCTGGTAACGGCCCCGCCCTGAGACCAACGCGGAGGATGTAGGGTGAAGGGAAAGCGGAAGAAGACGGGGATCGCCACAGGAGTGGTACTCTTGATCGGGGTGGCCGGCTGGGTGTTCACCGCTCCCTATGCAGGCAACTCGGGACTTCAGCGTACGCCCGGCGTGTTGATCGGGGGGGCGGATACTCCCGCTCCGAACGACTTTAGCACCGTCAATGACGTGGGGGGCACTCTGTTGATGAAGTTTCGCGGCTTCCCGCCGTTCGTGGTCTACCTCACGTATGTGGGGACCCCCGAGGGTGTGATCACCGCCACCCGCCCGGATGGGGGATACTGGGCGCAGCGTGTGAGAGACGGCGGCGGCGACGGGTGGCTGCGTATCGGTGACGCGAGGTATGCGATGCGGGCCACGGAGATCCTGGGCGACGCGCGCCTGCCGATGCTCGAACTGTATTCCGAGAAGAGCGGCATGCCCATGGACAGGGCGGTGGGTGGGCCTGACCCTCTCCGTGACTGGGAGGTCTTTCTCTGGACGCCTCGGTAGTTCGTCTGATGGGAGCTGTCTGGCCGCCGCTCGGCTGGCCGGGGCGGTGAGCGGTTGCGACGCCAGACTCCGAGTCGAATATTGACGAAAACCACCGTTTCTCTCCGATCTCCCGGGAGGCCAACACGCCATGAACGACCCGATTGTTACCAGGGGCCGGGCGCCGTGGATCGGGGCCGCAGCCGTCGCGCTCTTCGCGGGGTTCGTGCTTCCGACCATGGCCTATTCCCAGGTCAGCTTCGCATCGAGCGACGCTGAGGTCACCTACGCCGCTGATGTGGCCGAGATCATCCAGGACAGCTGCACGGTCTGCCACCGACCGGGCGGCATCGGCCCGATGTCTCTGGTGACGTACGAGGACGCGCGTCGGTATTCGCGTCGCATCCGGGAGAACGTCGCGAACCGGCTGATGCCGCCGTACTACTACGACAATGACATCGGCATCCAGGAGCTCCAGCACGACTGGCGTCTCTCCGACGAGCAGATCGCAACGATCGTCGCATGGGTGGATCAGGGAGCGCTGCTCGGTGATCCGGACGACATGCCGCCGCCCCCGAACCTTCCCGACACGGACGACTGGTCGTTCGCGCCGACGCTCGGCGCGCCCGACATCATTGTGCCTTCCACGCCGATCGACGTTCCGGCCGACGGCCTCGACCTCTTCCACTTCCCGTACGTCGCGACCGGCGCGACCGAGGACCGCTGCATCCGGGCCCTCCAGGTGAAACCGCGCGGGGATGCAAAGACCGTGGTACACCACGCGAACTCGACCTTCCAGAACCGTCAGCCGGATGGCTCGTTCCAGGGCGCGAGCGACAGCGGGGTGCACGCCACCGAGTACGCGATGGGCAAGCTCGGTGAGCTCGTACCGGATGGCGTCTGTCGCAAGCTCCCGAGGGACGCATGGGTGCGGTGGGACATCCACCTGTACCCGGGTGGCCTCGGCGCGCAGGCCCCGGGGACCGTGATCGAGGACAACGTCGTCGAGTTGGGTATTTGGCTGCACCCGGCGGACTTCGAGTACGCGTACGAGCAGGACTTGCAGTCGTACTCTCTAGCGGAAGGGGAGCTCATCATCCCACCCAACGGAACCACGATGACGCAGGGCTTTCTGTCGTGGGACCATCCGGTGCGGCTCGATAGCTTTCAGCCGCATGGACACCTTCGTCTGCGCTCGGCCTCGCTTGAGATTCTCTACCCGGAGACCGGGCGCGTCGAGGTCCTCAGCATGGTTTCGAACTGGAGTGCGGTTTGGCACCAGAGTCACATCTATGAAGCGGGCGCGGCACCCCTCGTACCCGCGGGTGCCGTGGTCATCGTCAAGCAGTGGTACGACAACACTGCGGCCAATCCGAACGTGGACGACCCGCGCATGTGGGTAGAGTACGGCAGCCGGACGGCCGACGAGATGTCGCACACGTGGATCGCGGTCACGCACCTGGACGAGGAGGGCTACGAACGGCTCCTCGAAGAGCGAGGAGCGGGCGACGGAAGCCCGATTGCCCAGGAGTGATCATCCGATGAGAAACCGAATCCGGAGCAGGAGGGCGCCGCCCGTGGGCAAGATGAGGAACGTACCGCTCGGCACGGCCCTTGGACTGATCGCCTTTGGCAGCGTCGCGGCGGCGCCTGCCGCGCTCGAAGCGCAGGAGCGTTGGCCTCTGCAGCCGACTTCGCGCAACGAACGTATCATCGCGCCCTTCCTCGAGGGCTGGTACCTCAACGACGACCAGACGATCACGTACTCGTTCGGTTACCTGAACATGAACGAGGAGACCGTTCAGATCCCGATCGGGGAGGGCAACCTGATCGAGCCCGCGGAATTCAGCGGCATGCAGCCCACCGTGTTCCTACCCGGTCGACGGCGCGGCATGTTCACCGTGACCGTGCCCGCGTCGATGCGCGAAGACGACGTCTGGTGGCGGATCACGAACCCCGCCGGCGAGGTCACGGAAGTGCCTGGGACGACCTCTTGGGATGCGTATCGACTGGACTGGGCTCCGAGGCCTCATGGAACCGTGCCACCCGAGGTTTCATTTGAGGGGGGCCAGCGGAGCGTCGGCCCTGGTCTGGGGCCCGCGGGCGTTCTGGCCGAGCGGACTGTGACGACGACGGTCGGCGCCCTCACGACGCTCTCGGTCCATGTAAAGGAGATCTCGGTGAGTCCTCCCGGCGAAACGGATCCAACCCTGCTCGCCGGGCCCACCCCCCTACGGGTCGTCTGGACCCCGTACCAGGGACCGACCGGCGCGAGCGTCAGTTTTTCGCGACACGAGTCGTCGCCTGCCGAGGCCGCCGCGTTCGGGGGCTGGCGACAGGACGGGCCCGACTGCTACGCCGCCGTACCATGCGCGATCCTGGACGACAGCCAGACCGTCGTCGTCGCATCGGGCGAGGGGAGCGTCCGGGTGGTCGCGACCTTCTCCGAGCCGGGCGAGTACATGGTCCACGCGCAGGTCAACAACTGGGGCCGGCCAGACAGCGGCTTCACGGACCAATGCTGCTTCACCAATGGCTACGTGAGGATCACGGTCAGCCCCTCGTAGGCCGAGGCTCCACGGATTTCTCCGGAGACCGCGCGCGCGGCCTGTAGAGGCGAACGAGGACCGACCCGGTGGGGCTTCGCTCGGTCAGATGGCCCGCTCAAGGGCTGGTACAACGTTGTAAATAGACAACTTACGGGGCGTGGCGCAGCTCGGTAGCGCGCCTGCTTTGGGAGCAGGAGGTCCCCGGTTCGAATCCGGGCGCCCCGACTAGAAGGTAGAAAATCATGGTGCTGGCGCCCGGATTCAGCGGCCTCGCGCAGCGAGGGCGCGGCGGCCGCCGCCAGGCGGCCGTCAGAACCGTGGGT
>JBDHFN010000053.1:0-21347 GCA_039590375.1 Gemmatimonadota bacterium | reverse complement strand
GCGCGAATGATGTCCTTCACAAGACGATGCCGTATGACGTCCGCGTCGTCCAGGTAAATGAATTCGATGCCCTCGACGCTGCGTAGGATCGCCTCGACCTGGAGCAGACCCGAATCTTCCTTGCGCGGGAGGTCGATCTGTGTCTTGTCTCCGGTGATCACGACTTGGGAGTTCAGCCCCAGCCGCGTCAGAAACATCTTCATCTGCGCCGTAGTGGAGTTCTGGGCTTCGTCCAGGATCACGAAGGCATCGGAGAGCGTCCGGCCACGCATAAATGCCAGCGGTGCGATCTCGATGGTCAGGTCTTCGATCGCCTTGCGGACCCGGTCGGAGGGCATCATGTCCTCCAGGGCATCGTACAGAGGCCTCAGGTACGGATCGACCTTCTCCTGCATGTCTCCCGGGAGAAACCCGAGGCTCTCGCCCGCCTCGACGGCCGGCCGGGCCAGCACGATGCGCCGCACCCGCTTCTTGTAGAGAGCATCAACGGCGAGGGCGACCGCGAGATACGTCTTTCCGGTCCCGGCGGGCCCGATGCCGATGACCACGTCGTTTCCCCTGATCGCCTTGACGTACTGCCGCTGTCCCTCCGATTTGGGTTGGATGATCTTGCGGGACCCCGGCAGCGCGACCTGGAGGTCCATCTCGGGGGACACCACGCCTTCCGTACCGTGCACGGCCAGACCGTCCGCGAAGCGGGCGATGTCGTCTTGATCGAAGGGCGCCCGCAGACGGGACAGCTCGATCAGGTGCTGGACCAGTGGGGCGGCCCTCTCCACCGCCATCAGCTTACCGGACAGAATGACGTGGTCCCCTCGAAGCACGAGCCGAATGTCATAGAGGCCCGCGACCTCCCGAAGGTTGGCGTCGTTCGCCCCGGTCAGGAGAAGCGGATCGACTCCCTCGGCGTCCAGGCGGTGCTCCACCATCGCGCTCTGACTCGACGTCATCCCCTTCGAAGTCATAGCTCGGCCTCGCTCATGTGGGCGGCCTCGTTCCCCTCGGACGCTCCCTCGGACGCTCCCTCGGAGGCGGCCGGCGCCAGGGACAGGCCCAGCTGGCAGAGACCGTCGGCGTCCAGCGGCGTGGGCGCACCCTCGAAAAGGGCGCGGGCGGCGGTCGTCTTCGGAAACGCGATGACCTCCCTCAGGCTACCGGCGCCGACGAAGAGCGCGACCAGTCGATCGACACCGAACGCCACGCCGCCGTGGGGCGGCGCGCCCGAAGAGAGGGCGCTCAACAGAAACCCGAACTTCAGGTCGATCTCAGCGTCGTCCAAGCCGAGCAAGCGGAGGATGCGACGTTGTACGGCCGGATCGTGATTACGGATGCTGCCCGAGCCGAGTTCCACACCATTGAAGACCAGGTCGTAGGCCAGACCACGCACGCTCATCGGCTCCGTCTCGAGTCGGTCCTCGTCCTCCGGGTGGGGCATCACGAACGGATGGTGGTTCGCGCCCAGCGCGCCGTCGGGTCCCTCCTCGAAGACGGGGAAGTCCACTACCCAGAGCCAGGCGTGCTCCTGGTCCTGCGGGATGTCGAGCGCCTCGATCGCGGCCAACCTGGCGGCGGACAGGGCCGGCGAGGTCATCGCGTCGCCCCCGGCAGCGACGAGCGCGAGGTCGCCGGGCTTCGTTCCCAACGCTTGATACGCCTCTTGATCCATGAAGCGCGCGAGTGAGCCCGACCCTCCCTCATCCGTGCGCTTCGCCCACAGAAGCCCGGGCGCGCCCGCGGCCTTCGCGACGCTCTCGACGGCCTCGATCTGTTTTCGCGAAAGGCTCGCCCCGCCCTCGAGCAGGAGTCCACGCACCCGCCCCCCGTCGCCGACCGCGGCGGCGAACACAGGCGCGTTGAGGCCTCCCAGGGCGGTCGTCCAATCCTGGATCTCCAGCTCGTAGCGAAGATCGGGCCGGTCGGTCCCATACCGCTCCAGCGCCTCGGCATGCGTCATCCGGGCAAACGGCGCCTCGGCCTCGATTCGCGGGGTCTCCGCCGCGAGAGCGACCATGAGCCCCTCCATCCACCCGAGGATGTCGTCGGAATCCACGAAGGACGCCTCGACATCGATCTGCGTGAACTCGGGCTGCCGGTCGGCCCTCAGGTCCTCGTCGCGGAAGCATCGTGCGATCTGGAAGTAGCGATCGAAGCCTGCGGCCATGCAGAGCTGTTTATAGATCTGCGGACTCTGCGGCAGCGCGTAGAATTCTCCGTGGTGCAAACGACTCGGCACCAGAAAGTCGCGCGCGCCCTCGGGAGTCGGCTTGGTCAGCATCGGAGTTTCGACCTCGATGAATCCGAGCGCGTCGAGGTAATTTCTGCACGCGAGAATCAGCCGGTGCCTGAGTTGGAGATTTTCCTGAAGCTCCGTGCGGCGGAGATCGAGCACACGATGCTTCAGGCGAAGCTCCTCGGACGGCAATTCGTCCTCGGGTCCGAAGTACACGGGAATGGCCGGCGTGTCCGCGTTGGTCAGGCGGCGCAGAACCCTGGCCTGGATCTCGACCTCTCCCGTCGGGATGTCGGCGTTCTGGTTCTCACGGGGCCGCACCACGACGGACCCGACCACGGTCACCACGTCCTCCGCCCCAAGCTGATGGGCGAGCTCGAGCGAGGCGGCATCGGTCCAATCGGGGCCGAGAGACACCTGCAGCAGCCCGCTCCGGTCGCGAAGGTCGAGGAAGATCAACCCGCCGAGATCTCGACGGCGGTGAACCCACCCCGACAACTCGACCTCGGCCCCCTCGTCGCTCGAGCGAAAGCCTCCCAGCATGCGCGATCGAAGCGCAGTCCGTTCAATATCTATCTGGTTATCCATCTGGATCTATGTGGTCATCCGTCTGGTTCATGATCAGGCCGAACTCGGGAGAACAACACCAAGCCGAGCATCACTCCCGCGCTGTCCGCCATCCAGTCACCCACGCTGGAGTACCGGCCCGGAACGAAACTCTGATGCCATTCGTCCAACGCCCCATACCCTACACCAATGAGCAACAAGAGGAGTCCCGGTACGCCGGATCCGGTCCTTCTTTTTCCCCACGCGAGAGACAAGCCCAGAATCAAATACAGACCCGCATGGACCAACTTGTCGGTACCGGAAGGCAGTACGCCGCTCGTCCCCTCCAGTTCGCTCAACGAAAAGAGGACCGCCGCCCAAAGAGCGGCCGGCCCCCAACCGAAAACCCAAGCCTTCACTGACTATTCGAAAACGGATACAGTATCCCGCCCCCCTCTAGAAGGCTGTTGAGAAGTACCGAGGGAACGCTTCAATTCTAACCTGGGCATCTGGGCGATACAAGAAATCGTCGTACCGATCGGTGTGCCGTTATCTTTCCCGTCATCACCATTCGGTGACTCCGAACCGATCGGGCGGCTCCGGCCCGAAGGACGCCCTCCATGTCCGACCAGAAAACCGATCTCCTCAGCCTTCCGCCCGACGACCTCGGGACGGTCCTGGCCGGGCATTTCGAAGCCCGGGGCCAACCCACGTATAGGGTGGACCAGGTCAAGAAGTGGATCTTCGAGGAGTGCGTCCCCACGATCGCTGGAATGAGCAATCTGCCGGCAGCCGAGCGGGAGGCGCTCGAGGCGGCGTTCTCGTTGGTGGAGCCCACCGCCGATACCGTATCCCGCTCCTCGGATGGGACCGTCAAGCACCTCTGGAGGCTCGCGGACGGAGAACTCGTGGAATCCGTGCTGATTCCCACGACCGACCGCTTGACCCTGTGCATCTCATCTCAGGCCGGCTGTGCGATGGGATGTACGTTCTGCGCGACCGGGTGGGCGGGTTTCCAGCGCCAACTCACGGCCGGCGAGATCGTGTCCCAGTACCGCGCGTCCCGGAGGTGGGCCGAGGAGAACGACTACGGACGCATCTCCAACGTCGTGTACATGGGAATGGGCGAGCCACTCAGCAATCGAAAGGCGCTTCACCCGTCCCTGACCCTTCTCAACCAGGGTTACGGTGTGGGCGCGCGGCGGATCACGGTGTCGACCGTCGGCGTCGTTCCAGGCATCCTCGAGTTGGCTGAACGCGACGAACAGTTCCGCCTTGCCGTGTCGCTGCACGCGCCCGAGTCCGAGCTGCGGAGCGAATTGATTCCTCTCGAGAAGAGACACGACCTCGGGGAACTCATGGCCGCCCTAGAGACGTTCGGCCGGGCCGGCGGACGGAGAATCACGTTCGAGTACACGATGATACGGGGGGTGAACGACGCCCCGCGCCTGGCTCCTGAGCTGGCGGACCTCGCCGTCTCGGTCGACGCCTTCGTCAACCTGATCCCCTACAATCCCATCCCCTTCCAGGACTGGAAAGCGAGCCGGGGCGAACGCATCGAGGAGTTTCGCTCGGTACTCGATGCCAGGGGCGTATCCGTGGCCGTCCGCGTTCCCCGAGGACGGGACATCGATGCGGCGTGTGGCCAGCTTCGAGCGAAACGAGTGGGATCTCGTGGCTCAGCGTATGCGGGAGAAGACCCTGCCGGCCCGGACCTCGCGAAGCCACGGGAACGGCCTGAATGAGCCCTTGTTGTACGAGAAGTAGATAAACGAAGCACGCCCCTCGAGCCGCCAGCCCTCGAGCAGTCCCCAGTACCGGGAATCGAGGCTCGTGTCGCGGTTGTCGCCCAACATGAAGTACCGGTCCTCCGGGATGACCAGGGGACCCCAGTTGTCTCGCGTCGGTCGGTAGGTCGTGCTCGCAGAAGGATTGAGCAGATGCTCCGACTGCCACGCCATCCAGGCGTGTGGGTCGTCCCCGGTGGGGTCCACGTGCTTGACGTACGGCTCGTCCTGGACCTGCCCGTTGAGCGTGAGCACCCCGTCCTTCATGGAGACGGTGTCTCCCGGAGCACCGATGAGGCGTTTGACCAGCTTGAGATCGGGCTCGTGCGGTGGATCGAAAACGATGACGTCCCCTCGTCGGACAGAGGAATACCCGGGGATGCGAATCTGTGTACCCGGAATTCGTACCCCTACGGCGGCCCGATTCGCGATCAGGAAATCACCGACCAGAAGCGCGTTCTCCATGGATCCCGACGTGATCACGAAGGTCTGCAGAATGAACGTGCGAATGACGATGAAAAGCACCGCCGCGACCGCGAGCGACTTCGCCCACTCCATGAACCCACTGTCCGGGGCCTTGGCATCACGCTGAGACTTCACCCTCGCCTGCTTCCCTTCCGCCGGGCCGCCTCCACTCTTCGCACCGAGACCTCCGTCCTTCTCGGTCACACCGCCGTCCTCTCCACCCGCACCGTCGTCCGTTCCGCTCGGGCCGTCGTCCCTTCCACTCGCGCCGCCATCCTTTCCGCCCGCGCCGCCATCCCTTCCGCCCGCGCCACGGCTATGTCGACGCTTTTTTCTTTTTTTTGACATAGTCGATTACGGTAAGAACCTGCGGACGTCCCACCACCGAGCCGCCTCGCCATCATCCTCATTCTGGCCCACGTCGGGAGCCCAATCACTACCCAGGAGTACGGTCACGTCAAGGTAAAGGTTCACGTCGGGCCGGCTCTGCACCCGGTTCGTACCGAGCGCTTGCCCGACCGCCACCGCCGCCCGAGGTCTCGCCGAGCGGTCGAGCACGACGGTCGAATCCTGCCCGAAGGTGTCCGCGTTGCCGAAGTAGACGACGTCGAAACCGCGGTCACGCAGGTGGTCGGTGGCAAGGCGGGCCATCCCCTCCGTCCCCCCCGCATTGAGGACCTCCACCCGGACCCGGCCCAATCCCGCGGCCGTGGAATTCAGGGGTGGCGTCTCCACTCGCTCTTGCTCTGGCAACGGTCTCCACTGCGCCACAGCCGATCCGATGAAGATTCCCGCGACCAGTACCACGCCGAGAACGACTAGACTTCGGAGGCGCTCGCCCATGCCCTCCCCTTCGCCAGGACGTTCCACAGCCCGAGCGTCTCCTCGGGCACGGGCCGCTTCTTCTTGATCAAGAATTGAACCCGTTTCCCGACCACGGCCTGGGCGACCGGGTCGAGCCCTTCCGGCATTTGGGCACGCAGCCGAGCCCTCCACTTGGGCTGGATCTTGCGCCCGGGCTCGAGGAAGTCCGCCACATAGAGCGCCTTTCCCATGTCGTCGAAGTCTGGGCTTCCCAGCGTGTGGAAGGCGATGGCGGTGAGTAGAGGTTCGTCGGTGACACCGGCCCGGCGAAGTCGATCCGCCACAGCCGGACCGTGGATCACCTCGTCCGGCATCTGATCCATAGGGTTCGACAGTTGGCCACGGAGTTCGTCGGGCTTCGCGTCGCGCAGGGCATCGTGAAGATAACCCGCCGCGCTCCAACGCTCGACGTCCAACGGGTCATCACACAGGACTTCGCCCCACTCCCGAAGCAGCTCCGCCACCCGCGCAATGTGTGCCCTGCGCTTCTTCCGGGCGACGGACCAATCCGGAAGCACACCCCGAGCGGCTTCGGCGACCAAGGGATGGAGTTCGCTCATGCCCGCTCTCCGGCGGGGATCCGTACGCTTTCGATCAATCTGTGGGCTGTGCGGTCGGGCATCGCTCGGTCTTGTTATTCGCGGACGGACGGCGGCAACCTAGTCGCGGCCTCGACAAACGGCCAGGCGCACCCCCGGTTCTGCGCTATCTTCTCTCGATGACCACGCGATGGGATCCGATTCTGACCGCGGCGATAGGCGCCGAACTGAATAACGCTCTGTCGGGAGCGCGGCTCAAGGGGATCTTTCTCGATCACGGCTCCGAGACGCTCCACGTCTACTTTCGCGAAGCGACGGTCCTGGTCGATCTCGCGCCGTCACGCCTCGGCCTGGAGATCCTCGAAGGGTCCGAGCCTCCAGAGGGAAGCCGGACCTTCCCCTGTACGTTGGCAGCGGTCGAGCACATCCCGGACGAGAGAGTCCTCGTCTTCGTTCTGGCCCGGATCCGTGGGCGGGGAGGCGCAGTTCGCATCGTGGTCGAATTCGTACCCGGCCGGAGCAACGCCACGGTGGTCGAGGGAGACGACTGGACGGTCCGGCATGTGCTCGTGTCACGCTCGGGGGCTCGAGCACCCAGGATCGGGAGCCCCTATCCACGACCGGTGTCGGACAGGCGCGGGGTGGATGCTCCCCTCGGCCTTCAGGACTGGCTCGACGTCCTCGGGTCCGAGGAATCCCTGAAAGAGAGGAAGCGCTCGCTGCTCCAGCAGATCGCGTTCACGTCTCCCATCAATGCCCCAGCTCTCCTGGGCGACGCAGAGGGACCTGCCGAGGGCACGTCGCTAGAGGACGGCTACGAGCTCTGGCGGCACCTGAGGGAGGTCGGTCTCGGAACGGACGTCGGCGACTCCTCGGGGGGTGGCGTCGGCGGGTCTCCGCAGGCCGACGCCGGACGCTCCTCGCAGGAGGCCTTCACGCTGGAATGCGAGTGGGGGGACCAACCCTACCCGGTTCTGCTACCCGGGTATGGTCACCGAACATCGGAATCGCTCCTCGCGGCCGTGGAGGAGGTGCGGCGGGCCGCCGGGGCCGGCGCCGTTCTGACACCCTCCAAATGGACGGATGCCCTGCAGGGTGCCCTTCGCGCCGTGCAGAAGAAGCACGGAAAGCTCGAGCGGGAATTGGGGGCCACACCGGATCCACAGACGCTGCGCACGCAAGGAGACATGATCCTCTCACACCTGCGCCTCGTGAAGAAGGGAGCCGCTGAGGTGACCCTTCCGGGCTTCGAGGGCACCCCGCAGACGATCGTTCTCGATCCCAAACTCTCGCCGCAGGAGAACGCCGAGCGCTTCTACGACCGTGCTGGCCGAGCCGAACGGGCCCGGATGAGATTGCCGGCGTTGATCGAAGAGGCCGAGTCGCGCGTCGCCGAGCTGGGCGACCTTCTGGAGCGGGCCCGGGCCGGGGAGGCCTCAGCGGACGAGATCCGGGATGCGCTTCCCGAGTCCGGCCCGGGCAGCGAAGGAACGCCCGACGCCCCCGGACCCTCGCTTCCCTACCGGCGCTATTGGACCTCGGGGGGGCTGGAGGTGAGGGTCGGTCGCGGGTCCAAGCACAACGATCAACTGACCTTCAAGCACTCCGCGCCAAACGATATCTGGCTCCACGCGCGACATTCGGCGGGCGCGCACGTCGTGCTCCGGTGGACCGGGGGAGAGACGCCACCGGCTCGGGATCTGGAGCAGGCGGCCATCCTCGCCGCTCTACACTCGAAGGCCCGATCCTCCGGAAGCGTGCCGGTCGATTGGACTCGAAGGAAGTACGTGCGCAAGCCCAGGAAGGCCCCTCCGGGCAGCGTTCAGTTGGACCGCGCGAAAACGCTGTTCGTCGAACCCGACCCCTCGCTTCCGGATCGGCTGAAGGAGCCCAAGGCCTAGAAGGCCAACAGCCTCCTAGAAGGCCCCGGCGCCGCTCGAGACTTCATCCATGGCCGACCGCAAAGAGGCGAGGAACGCAACCGCGCCCTCCTGGCCGCCCTCGTCCAGGACACGAATCAGCGCGCTGCCGACGATCACTCCGTCGGCCACGCCGGCGACCAGCGCCGCCTGTTCGGGCGTGGAGATTCCGAAACCCACGGCCACCGGGAGATCGACGACTTTGCGGAGGGCCCTCACCTCCTCCTCGAGGTCTTCCGCCAGAGCCTCACTGGCCCCCGTCACCCCGGTCCTGGAGATGTAATAGAGGAATCCCTGACCCTGTTTCGCGATCGCGTCGGCACGATCCGGTCGGGTCGTGGGAGCGATCAGGCGGATCAAGTCCAGAGCAGAAGCCAGGATGGCCTCCTCCGTCTGCGGGTCTGCGCCCGTTGGTACATCCGTGAGGAGCAACCCCTGGGCCCCCGCCTGCTCGGCGTCCGCCAAGAACGCCTCGAGGCCGTACCGGAGGAGCGGGTTCAAGTAGCTGAAGAGCACGACCGGGGCATCCGACCCGCGCCTGAACTCCGCGAGCACCTCGAGGGTCCCCGCGACCGACATACCCCCCTCGAGCGCCCGGAACGTGGAGTCCTGGATCGTGGGACCGTCCGCGAGCGGGTCACTGAACGGGATTCCCAACTCCAGCACGTCGCCACCCGCTTCCGCCAAGCCCGACAGCAGGTCTACCGTTGCGGAACGGGACGGAAAGCCGGAAGTCACGTACGGGACCAGGGTGGCCCGCCCCTCGGCCCGGCGCTCCCCGAACTTCTCACTGATACTCGACATGGGCCTCGAAACGGGCGCGGAGGATGGAGCTCATGTGGCTTCTCGAGCTCAAGTGACGTCTGGAACTCAGATAAGGTAATCGCTGACGCGGATGCCGTACTTCTGAGCATCCGTCGTCCGTACGATCGTGCGGTCGCTCGTGGCGAGGTCCAACGTGACGGGTGCTTCCAGTGGCCCGCCCTTGGCGTCGGAAATCACCTTCACCGTGGGCTCGTGCAGATGCTCGACTTCCGCATGCGTCTTGGATACGACGGCCAACTCGTGCGTGTCGAGAATCACGAGGGTTCCGACCGGATACACACCCGTCGATGTGATCAGCGCCTTGACGATCAACTGATCGAACCCACGCCGGGGGTTGTCCCGCATTTCCTTGAGTACCTCGTCCGGGGGCCAGGGCTCGTACTGGTAGCTCCGCACCGAGGTCCCCGCGTCGAAGCCGTCCGCCACCGCGACGATCCGTGAGAACAGCCCCGGGTCCCGGTTGCGTTCGTTCTGAGGATACCCTGAAAGATCGATCTTCATGTGGTGCTCGTAGGCCATGAGCATCTGACGATACGGCACATCGGTAAAGCCGGGCATCTCGAACAAGAGGAGTAGGCCCTCCGTGGGATGATCCTTGAGCTGGGTCCACTCATCCTCGGTCAGTCCACCGGCCTTGTTAATGATCTCGGTGTCCACGCGCATCTTGCCGATATCGTGGAGTAGCGCGCCGAGGCCCAGCTCGTACAACTGTAATTTCGTGAAGCCGAGCCGCTGTCCGATGACGACGCTGAAGATGCACACGTTGACCGAGTGCGTGAACGTGTATTCGTCGAATCCGCGAAGCGTCGTCATCGTCACCATCGACGACTCATTGTCGAGGACCTGGTCGACGATGCCCTGCACGGCGCGCTTCACCTTACGAGCGTTCACCGCCTTGCCCAGGCGCATGCCGGTGAGCGCATCCTTCGCCACCTTCACGGACTGGGCGTAAGTCCCCTTGGCCTCATCGAGCGCGTCGCGCTCGATGAGCTCGGGCTCGGCTGCCTCGGTCTCGGGGCGGACCTCGATGTGCTCCACGCTGCTTCGGCTCAACGCGTCGCTGAACCCCTCGAAGGGCTCGTCGGCCGGACTCCCCAGGAGCAGGGTGGCGAGGGCGGCCCACTCGGCACGCTCCACGCCGGGCTCCACGAAGACCTCCCCGATCCCGTGACTCGCAAGAACGGACGCCAGGTTTCCAAAAGTGGAGAAGTTCGACAGATCGAGCCGCAGACGGACCTCGTTCAGGAAGAAGAAGTCACCGGAGATATTGAGGTCGAACTCGCCCTCGCTCTCCAGGATCGACGTCATCTGTTCGTGCAGGTCGTCGATGGCCTTCTGGACCAGCTCGTTCTCTTCCGGATAGAGGCGCATCGATCGCAGGACGACGTTGATCGCCGCGAGCAGCTTTCCGCCCAACTCCTGAATGTTGCCGGAACCGTCCATCGAGCTCACTCGGATTCCTCCTCGACTTCCAGGTCCTGTTCAACCTCCCGGCTCCGATCAGCCCCCTCGTCTTCCTCGACTCCCTCGCTCTGATCGACTCCCTGGCCCTCCTCGACCGCTCGGATCTCCTCGACCCCCTGACGCTCCTCCGCTGCCTGGCCCTCCTCGCCCGCCTGGCTCTCCTCGACTGGTTGGCCCTTCTCGCCTGCCTGGCTCTCCTCGACTTCCTGGCCCTGGAGCGCGTGTCGCACCGCGGTGCGGACGACGGCATCGTCGTCCTTGTCGGCGGCCCTCAGAGCCTCCTGAGCCTTGGGAAGCCCAGACTTGCCCAACGCACGTGCCGCACAGGCCCGGATCTCCGACGGCTCACGCCGGCCCAGAAATCCCTTCTTGTTGAGAATTTCGCTCAAAACGTCGACCGCGCCGGCCCCGCCGAGGACCCCGTAGCTCTCGAAGAACGCGATCTTCTCCGTGAGATCGGCCTGTCGGATCTCTTTGCCCATCACCAGCTCCTTCAACGCCGGCGCGGCCCCATCGTGCCCGACCGCGGCCAGAGCCTCAGCCCCGGCCACCCGGACATCCATCTCTTCGTCGGAAAGCGCGCGGATGAGCAGAGTCGTGTTGTTCTCTTCTCCGAGCGACTGCGCCGCCCCAACCACGGCGAGCCTGATCGCGGAATCCGGGTTCGACATGAGGTTGGCGAGTTGGGGACCTGCCTCCGTCAGTTGCATCTCGCCGACCAGGCGTACGGCCCCCGAGGTCACGACGGGATTCATGTGCTCGAGCAGGCTGACGACCATCTGTCCGTTCTCCTGCGCGATTGCGTGCACCGCACCCCGTAGTGTCTCCTTCAAGGCGGGCACTTCCTCCTGCTCGGCCGCCTCCAGAAGCGTCGGCAGAGCGCTGGGGCGCAGGAACTTCAGAAGCCGGCCCAGCACGTCGGGGGGAACATCGATCGTGCCATCCTGAAGACCGTTCACCAACTCCTCGACGGTCTCCGCCGACGAGAGGTCGTCCAGGAGCCGATCACACTCACCCTGGCGGACTTCGTCGAGGATTTCCGGCTCGGCGCGCACCGCGGCCAACTCCTCCAGGATGTCCGCCGCGGACTCGACGGCTCCGCGACTCAACAGACTCGGCATGAGTTCGCGAAGGATCTTCAGGATTTCCGACTTGCGTCCCGGATACTCGGCCTCTTCCAATCGATCGAACAGAGCGGCCAAGACGTCGTGCGTCACATTGCGCGACATCTCGGCCGACAATGCTTGCCGAAGCTGCTCCTTCTCATCGGGATCGAGCGCGTAGAGCGTCGGCGAGAAATCCTGGCCGACCTTGGGCGGCGGCGCACTCGCTGCCGTTTGCCCACCTCCCAACGCAGCGTCGTGGTCCGCGGTCTGAGCGTCGCCCATCTCACCCTCGAGGACCTGGGCCAACCCGGCGCGCTCGTCCTCCGCTTGAGCCACGGGGATTACGGCGCCCTCCGTGATCTGGTCCACGGACCTGCATCGGAAGAATTCGAGGTCCTGCTCCCAGAGCATGGTGAGAAGGTCATCCCCCTCGCCGGTCTTGAGCAGCCACGCGCGCTGGAGCACCGTGAGGATATGGTCGAGCTCCTGGCCCTCTACGCCCGGGAGAAAGGTGATGTCGCGGACGCCATCCTTGTAGAGTAGAAAAGCGAGGGAATCCGAGCGGGAAGAGTTCTCATAGACGCCTTCCCCGACCAACAGCAGCCGGTCCTCCTCGACCGTCAGATTGAGGCCCTCGACTTCCTGCCAAAGCTGCTCGAAGGCCTCGCGTAGACTCGTGACGAAACGCTTCCGAACCGGGTTGTTTTCGTCGTAGAGCTGAAACGCGCGGAGGGCTTTGATGAGCACGACGAAGAGCGCTCGAACCTCGGCGATGGGGAGGTCGTCGGCCTCCGTCCAGTCGTCGGTCCCGTCCGAGGCCGCGTCGGAGATTTCCAGCGGGTTGTCGGTCAAAGGTTCCTCGCCCTGTGTCGTATGCGAAGCTCTTTAAAGGTAACGTCCTCCCTGCTCTACGCGAGCAATATGAGTGACGTCCTTATCGCCTCTGCCGCTCAGGCACACCAGGAGTGATCCGCGCTCCCGGTACTCCGGAGCGATCCGCAGGACATGCGCAATAGCGTGCGCGCTCTCCAGCGCGGGTATGATCCCCTCCAGGTCGGACAACCGATGGAACGCCTCGAGGGCCTCCTCGTCCGTGACGGATACGTACTGGGCGCGTCCCGTGTCCTTGAGGTGGGAGTGTTCGGGCCCCACGCCAGGGTAGTCGAGGCCGGCCGAGATCGAGTGCGCCGGTGATACCTGGCCGTCACGATCCTGCAGCAGGTAACTCATGGCCCCGTGAAGCACGCCCGGCCGTCCGGCCGCAAGCGTGGCCGAGTGTCTTCCGGAATCGATGCCTTCACCGGCGGCCTCGACCCCGATGAAGTCCACCCCGTCGTCCTCCCGGAACGCGTGGAAGATGCCCATGGCGTTCGAACCCCCGCCAACGCAGGCCACAACGGCGGCGGGTAACGCGTCGGTGCGAGTGAGCATCTGCTCGCGGGCCTCGTGGCCGATCACGGCCTGGAAATCACGAACGATACGCGGGAACGGTGACGGCCCCACCACCGAGCCGATGATGTAGTGCGTCGTCTCGACGTTGGTGACCCAGTCACGGATGGCTTCGTTGGTGGCGTCCTTGAGCGTGCGGGTCCCCGATTCGACCGGCCTGACCTCCGCGCCGAGGAGTTCCATTCGGTAAACGTTCAGCGCCTGTCGCTCCACGTCGACCTCGCCCATGTAGACGATGCACTCGAGATCGAAGAGCGCGCATGCCGTGGCCGTGGCCACTCCGTGCTGACCCGCCCCGGTCTCGGCGATGATTCGGCGCTTTCCCATGCGGCGGGCGAGTAGAGCCTGACCGATCGTGTTGTTGATCTTGTGGGCGCCTGTGTGGTTGAGGTCCTCTCTCTTCAGAAAGATGGGAGGGCCGGCAACGGACGCCTCCAGCCTGGCTGCGCGGTAAAGCGGGGAGGGACGGCCCACGTAGTCCCGTAGCAGGGAGTCGAGCTCTTCGCGGAAGGCGGCATCGACGGTCGCCTCTTCGTAGGCGACGGCCAGTTCGTCCAGGGCCGAGATGAGCGTTTCGGGTACATAGCGGCCCCCGTATGGGCCGAAGCGCTCCCCGTCAGCTCCCATGGTCACTCCTCCCCGCGGGCGTTACGTACGAATGCCCGGATCAGCTCCGGGTCCTTGCGGCGAACGTGCGACTCCACACCGGAGCTGACGTCGACGATGTCGGGCCGAAGAGCCTGGATCGCATCGGCCACGTTTCGGGGCGTGAGGCCCCCCGCGGCGATCACCCTCAAGTCCGTCGGCATGCCATCCCTCAGCGACCCCACACCCTCCCACGAGAACGACGCTCCGCTACCACCTTGCCGATCGGGATGCCAACCGTCGAGGAGCAGGCCGTCGACACGGGCCCCGAAGGCCTCCACGGCCCTGGTCACGTCTGCTGGATCTCGAACCCGAACAGCCTTCCAAATGGCCCACTTTCCCCTCCGGCGCAACTCCTCTGCGTAATCGGCATCCTCCTCGCCATGCAACTGGATCACCGAAGCCCCGGACACCTCAGCGATGCGTGCGGCCTCGTCCAGGGATTCGTCCACGAGGACGGCCACCAGAGGCGCGTCTGCCACCAGCCCGATGTCGACTGCTTCATCGGGAAGAATGCTCCGCGAGAACCCCTGGGAAAGTATCATGCCCAGGTAGTCGGCCCCGAGTCTCCGGGCCGCCACGGCATCCTCGAGCGTCGTGAGACCACAGATCTTGATGCCGACGCTCGACGCGGGGCTCATCGCGGTACCCTCCCCTGCCCGGCCAAAGCGGTCACGCCGGCCCCGGGGTCTTCCTGGCGAAGGAGAGACTCGCCCACGAGTACGGCGTCCGCGCCCTTCTCCCCAACACTACGGACATCATCCGCGGTGTGAATCCCACTCTCGGACACCAGAACCACGCTCGGCGGGACTCGATCGGCCAACGAGAGGGTTACATCGATCCGCGTTTCAAACGTCCGAAGGTTACGATTGTTGATACCGAGGACGTTGGCGCCCGCCGCGAGACCGCGTTCCACCTCCTCGCCGTCATGAGCCTCCACGAGCACGGACATCCCCAGCTCTTCGGCCAGCGTCCTCAACCCGCGAAGCCTGTCATCGTCGAGGACGCGGACGATGAGTAGAATCGCGTCCGCCCCGGCTCCTCTCGCCTCATACACCTGCGACTCGTCGATGACGAAATCCTTGCGCAGCACGGGAATTCCGACGCGCTCGCGCACTCCCGCCAGGTCCTCGAGGGATCCGCCGAAATACTCTTCATCCGTGAGAACGCTGAGTGCGGCGGCCCCTCCCGATTCGTACGTCGGTCCCAAGCTGAGTGGATCGAGATCCGGACGGATCGGGCCGGCGCCCGGGGATCGGCGCTTGATCTCGGCTATGATCGACACGACGTCCCCGCCCCGGAGTGAGCCCGCGAAGTCTCTGGCCGGAGGCGCGTCCCGCGCGCGATCCCTCAATTCCGAAAGGCTCCCCCGCAGCACTTCGACTTCGCCCCGCTTGGTCTCGATGATCTTCTGGAGGATGTCCCCGCGCGAGCTCATCCGGCGACCCGATCGAGCCTCGGTCCCCGTCGTCGGCCAATGGCCTTGCATTTCGGGCAACCTTCGGGTAGTGTTTGTTCGGGTCTTATTCGGGTTTCCATCATACAGAGGTCATCGACATGCCCCTGACGAAGCGACAGAAAGAGATCCTCGACCATGTTGAGAGCTTTATCGAAAAGAATGGGTACGCCCCGAGCTTCGAGGAGATCGCCGAAGCGTTCGGGTACTCCTCCCTGGCTACCGTGCATGAGCACCTGAGCAATCTGGAACGCAAGGGCTATATCCGGAAGGCCTACAACGAGAGTCGCTCGATCGAGTTGGTGAGCGAGACGTACGGCGCAAACGTAGCCGAACTCCCGCTTCTCGGCGCCGTGGCCGCAGGACTACCCATCGAAGCGATCGAGGAGCAGGAGACGCTCGCCGTGCCACCGGATATGGTGAAATCCGGAAGTGACAACTTCGTGTTGAGAGTCGAAGGGGAGTCGATGATCGACGAGCAGATCCGGGACGGCGACTACATCGTGGTGAGCTCCCAGGAGACCGCTTCGGACGGCCAGATGGTCGTCGCGCTGGTCGGCGGTGATTCGGCGACGGTGAAGAAGATGTACCGGGAGACGGACGGGCGGATCCGGCTTCAGCCGGCGAATCCGACCATGGAACCGATCATCGAGGATGCGCGCAACGTACGGATTCAGGGCGTGGTCGTGGGAGTCATCCGGAAGTACTAGCCTCGGTGGCCTTCCGCAGGCCCTCGAGCGCTTCCATCGCACTCCCGTCGTCGATGGCGTCCGCAGCCGCCGCGATACCCTCTTCGAGGCTCTCCGAAATGCCCGCGACATAGATCGCGGCCCCGGCGTTCATGACGACGGCCGTTCGAGCGCCTCCCTGCTCCTCACCGGCGAGTATGCGAAGAATCATCGCCGCGTTGTCCTCGGGCTCCCCCCCCGCCAGCTCCTCCGCCGAGCAGGACTCCAGTCCGAAGTCCTCCGGGCGGACGGTCGAGTGGGTCACGGCCCCATCCCGGAGTTCGGCCACCGCCGTCGGTCCCATCGGACTCAGCTCGTCCAGCCCCGCCTCGCCGTGCACGACGAGCGCTCGAAGATGACCGAGCTCCTTCAGCGCCTCGACGACGAGAGGGACCAACGCCGGGTCGGCGACGCCCACCAACTGCCGGCGCACACCCGCGGGATTGGTCAACGGGCCGAGGACGTTCATGATGGTCGAGAAACCCAACTCCCGGCGGACCGGCCCCACGTGGCGCATCGCGGGATGGAGCAAGGGGGCGAACATGAATACCACGCCCGCCTCTTCGAGGACCCGAGCCATTTCTTCCGGGCCGAGCTCGATGCGCACGTCCAGGGCCTCGAGGACGTCCGCGCTCCCGCTCCGAGACGAGAACGAGCGGTTTCCGTGCTTCGCGATCCGCGCGCCCGCACCACGAGCGACGAGGGCGGCGGCCGTCGAAATGTTGAAAGTGGTCACGTCCCCACCACCCGTCCCGCACGTATCGATCAGGGCGTCGGGCGAGGCCGAGGCGATCGGAATCATGGCCTTCCGGAGCGCCCGCACGCCGCCGGCGATCTCGCTGGGCGCTATTCCTTTGACGCGAAGCGCCGTGAGAAGGGCGGCCATTTGTACCGGAGAGGCCTCGCCCTCCATCACGACGTCGAACGCGAACTCGGCCTCGAATCCAGTGAGATGCTCGCCCGCAGCGGCCTTTCGGATCACCGCCGGAAAGTCGAAGGGTTCCAGGGGAGAAGCGGAATTTTGACTCATTCAACACCTGATTTGGGTGACGATTCGGCTTGCTCGGGCGCATCCGACAGTGCTCTCGGACGGTTACAATTCATCCTTTTTTAGCCAGCTTGACAACGCTTGCGCCCCACCTACCTTCCGGGCGTGAACGCCGTGAAGGACAATCGCCTCAAGCTGATTCTTCAATATGATGGATCCGCCTTCCACGGCTGGCAAATACAGCGCGAGGAACGCACCGTTCAAGGGGAGTTGGAGGCGGCCCTGGAGCAGCTCACCAGTACCCATCGCCCGGTGATCGGATCGGGAAGAACCGATCGCGGGGTCCATGCGACCGGCCAGGTAGCCGTCGCGTCCCTTCCTGACACGTGGCAGCCCGAAAAACTCGAGAAGGCCTTGTCCGCCGTATTGCCCGACGACATCTGGATCAAGAGCGTAGAGACCGCCTCCCCCGATTTCCATCCTCGCTACGACGCGGTGAAGCGCACGTATCTCTACCACCTCGGCCTTTCCCGGGAGTCGGCATCGCCCTTCCACCGCCACTGGTGCTGGCCCCTCGGAAAGGCGGTGGATGAGGGGCTTCTCGACAGCGCGGCCGAGACGATCGTGGGCGAGCATTCATTCAAGGCCTTCGCCAAGACGGGACAACCCGAGCGGGGAGACCGGTGCGTGATTCACGAATCCCGTTGGGAGCCCTGGGAACAGCTCGGGCTCACGTTTCGAATTTCGGCCGACCGCTTTCTGCATCACATGGTCCGATATCTGGTCGGAACCATGGTCGAAATCGCACGAGGCAAGCGACCGTCGGCGGACCTTGGCCGACTTCTGGAAGAGCCCGAGAGCGGCCTTCTGACGTCCCCTCCCGCGCCTCCCACAGGTCTGTTTCTTCATCACGTCACGTATCCGGCACAGCCCCCCGCGGGCAACTCCTCACCACCGGGAAATCCTCGCCACCAGGTAAACACGGACTAAATGAAAATCTTCCTCGATACGGCAGACATCGCTGAGATCCGGCGTGCGGCCGAGGCCGGCCTGATCGATGGCGTGACCACCAATCCTTCGCTCATGGCAAAGGTGGGGGCCGAGCGGGAGCCGGCGGAGCTGTTCCTCGACATTTGTGAAGCCGTGGACGGGCCGGTCAGCGCCGAGGTCGTGGCGCTGGACGCCGACGGTATGATCGAACAGGGCCGGCGCCTGGCGAAGATTCACGACAACATCGTGATCAAGGCGCCGCTCACCGAGGCCGGACTCCGCGCCTGCCGCACCCTGACCAACGACGGCATTCGTGTGAACGTGACCCTCTGTTTTTCGCCCACCCAGGCCCACCTCGCCGCGAAGGCGGGCGCCACGTACATCTCCCCGTTCATCGGGCGGATCGACGACGTTGCGGGGGACGGAATGGAGTTGATCAGCCAAATCCGCCAGATTTACGACAACTACGATATCGACACGGAAATCCTCGCGGCCTCGATCCGACACCCTCAACACATGGTTCAGGCTCTCCTGATTGGAGCCGACTGTGGCACGTTACCCCCCAAAGTGCTGTATCAGTTGTTGGAGCATCCGTTGACGGACAGGGGCCTCGACGGCTTCATGGCCGACTGGAAATCCCTCGGGAGGGACATCTAGTCGGCAATGGCAAATCCATGGCGGACCCAATGATGAGTCCCCGCGAGTTCAGGCCGATGTTGATTTGGGCCGCAAGCGCGGCGGTCCTTCTAGGAGCCTGCGACGGAGGCGAGGGTACTCTCGACTCGACGCTTGCCCTGGAGACGATTGCATCCCCCGCCCTCTCCCAGGTTACGGCAACCGAGCCGCGCCAGCGCCAGTCGGCCGAGATCTCGGGTTCGAGAAATACAGCCATCGTCGAAGCGGCCGCCCGGGTGGCGCCGGCCGTCGTGAGCGTCAACGTGATTCGCACCGAACAAGTGCAGACGAGATCCTTCTTCGATCCTTTCCCGATGCCCCGCACAAGGCGCAGCCGGGGTCTGGGATCCGGATTCATCGTCAGTGACGACGGGGTGATCCTCACGAACGATCACGTGGTTCGCGACAGCGAGCGAATCATGGTGACGCTCCCCGACGGAAGGGACTTCGAGGCCGAGCTGCTCGGTTCGGACCAGCTGACGGACGTGGCGGTGCTCAGAATCCAGGGAGACGACTTGCCGGTGGCGCCCGTGGGCACATCGGAGGGACTGCTCATCGGGGAGTGGTCGTTGGCGATCGGCAACCCGTTCGGAAACCTGTTCTCCAATTCGGAGCCCTCGGTGACCGCGGGGGTCATCAGTGGAACCGGGCGCCACATCATCCCGGACGACGAGGACCGGGTGGTCTACTTGGGAATGATCCAGACCGACGCCTCGATCAATCCCGGCAACTCCGGTGGACCCCTTGTGAACTCCGTCGGGGAGGTGATCGGGGTCAACAGTTCTATCTTTTCCCGCAGCGGGGGGAGCGAGGGGCTCGGCTTCGCCATTCCCATCGACCGGGCCATTAGCGTGGCGAACGAACTCATCACTTCGGGAGAGGTCCAGCGGGCCTGGCTCGGTTTCGAGGTGGACCCGGGCGAAGAAGACATCTGGGGGAGGACGCATGGTGTCGCCGTATCGAGCGTGTCGCCGTCTTCGCCGGCCGCTCGTGCACAGATCTCGCCAGGCGATCGCGTGGTCACCGCCAACGGAAGGGCACTACGCACTCTGCTCGACTTCGAGTCCCTGATGCTCGACCTCGAGGAGGGTGAGTCCATCGCGCTGGGAATCGAGGGACGGCAAGAGCCGGTTACGCTCGTGTCGGAGGCGCTTCCATCCGTCGCGGCCGACCGCGTCACCGCCCTCGAGCAGATGGACCTGATCACCGTGACCCCGAGCATCCGCGCCGAACGGAGCCTCAGTTATGAAACGGGAGCCCTCATCGTGGACATCGAGCGCGACCTGGAGAGCCGCATCGGCATCCGGGCGGGGGACGTGATTCTCCAGATCGACCGGCGGCGGATCGAATCGGCCGAACAGGCCGCGGAAGTTCTCCGCCGGGCCTCGGGGAGCGTCGCCGTCTATATCGAACGAAACGGTGAAGTGATCGTGCGCCGCCTCCTGTTCAGGGGTACCGGTGGCTGACGACGGAATGGACCGCTACAGCCATCCCCTCGGGGAGCGATACGCGTCCCTCGAGATGCAGGCCATCTTCTCCCCGGCGAATCGCTATGGAACGTGGCGGCGTTTGTGGTTGGCCCTCGCCGCCGCACAGCACGAGTTGGGGCTACCGATTCCGCAAGACGCGCTCGACGAAATGCGGAGCGGACTCGACCAGATCGACTTCACGAAAGCAGCGGAATACGAGAAGCGGTTTCGCCATGACGTGATGGCTCACGTACACCTCTTCGGAGAGGTGGCGCCCGCGGCCAGCGGCATCATCCATCTCGGCGCGACCAGCGCGTTCATCGGCGACAACGCGGATCTGATCCTCCACCGGGAGGGCCTCACGCTGATTCGGGACCGCGTGGTTAGATGTATCGCGCGCCTGGCCGGGTTCGCGGCCGAACATCGTGCTCTTCCCACGCTCGGATTCACCCACTTCCAGCCCGCGCAGCCCACGACCGTCGGCAAGCGGGCCACCCTGTGGTTGCAGGATCTCCTGCTCGACATCGAAGAACTCGAGTTTCGGCTCGAGACGCTGCGATTCAGGGGTGTTCGGGGCACGACCGGGACACAGGCCTCGTTTCTCGACCTGTTCGAGGGGGATCACGGAAAGGTGGATGCGCTGAACGAGGCCGTGGCAAAGCGCATGGGCTTCGGAGAGGAGTACGGCGTCACCGGCCAGACGTACACGAGAAAGGTGGACGCCCAGATTCTCGGGACGCTCGCGAACGTGGCCGCATCCGCGTCCAAGATGGGCCACGACCTCCGCCTTCTAGCCCATCTGAGAGAAGTCGAGGAGCCGTTCGAGGAGGAGCAAATCGGTTCTTCGGCCATGCCCTACAAGAGAAACCCCATGCGAGCCGAGCGCATCTGTGCCATGGCGCGCCACGTGATCGTTCTGGCCCAGGATCCTCTCTTCACCGCCGCCACCCAGTGGCTCGAGCGCACACTCGATGATTCGGCCAATCGGAGACTGTCGATCCCGGACGCCTTCCTCGCGCTGGACGGGATTCTCGTCCTGGTGGAAAACGTGTCTTCGGGGCTGGTCGTCAATCCTCAGGTGATTCGGAAGAACCTCGAGGAACACCTTCCTTTCATGGCTTCGGAGACGATACTCATGCAGGCAACATCCTCGGGAGGGGACCGCCAGGACCTTCACGAGCGAATCAGGCGACATTCGATGG
>JBDHFN010000052.1:0-21364 GCA_039590375.1 Gemmatimonadota bacterium | reverse complement strand
CGCCGGCTCACCGCTGCAGGCGGCCATGATCATGAAAGAGGAGACCGTGAACAGCTTGATGATAAGGGGGAGGCGTGAAGTACACGGTCTCATGTTTGAAACGCTCATGGATTGGGCCGCCAGTCGAGTGAGAAGCAGGTCGTGATTGTAATGGGGCCGTAGCGGGCCTGCCAGACGGGTGGGAGAGGACTCTTCCGTGCGGACGCCAAAATGCTCGACTTCGGATTAGATTGTACGACTCAGCCCTCGATCACCGTTGGCCATCTGGCGGTATCCATGACCCACGATCCGATATTCGAGGTTCCCATCATCGACGTCGCCCCCCTCGTGGCCGACGCCGGCGATCAGGAGGCGGTGGCGGCCGCCATGGGGCGAGCCTGTAGGGAGAACGGATTCTTTTATGTGATCGGCCACGGTGTCGGTGAGGACCTTCAACGACGGCTCGAGGAGCTCAGCCACACCTTCTTCGCGCAGGACGTCGAGACCAAGCTCGAGATTCGGATGGCCCTCGCGGGCAAGGCATGGCGAGGCTACTTCCCGGTGGGCGACGAGCTCACCTCGGGCAGACCCGACGTCAAGGAGGGGCTCTATTTCGGGTTGGAGCTGGGTGAGGACGATTCTCGTGTGCGTGCGGGCCTCCCCTTACATGGGCCGAACCTCTTTCCAGCGGGAATTCCGGGCTTCGGCGACACGATCCTGCAGTACATGGCGGCCCTGACCGATCTGGGCCATGCGCTCATGAGAGGCCTTGCCCTGAGCTTGGGGCTGGAGGCGGGCTATTTCCGGGAGCGGTACATGGCTGATCCGCTCACGCTGTTCCGCATCTTCCACTACCCGCCGGTCACCCCGAACCCCGAGGCGGATGAGCAGTGGGGCGTCGGTGAGCACACGGATTACGGTGTGCTCACCATCCTGAAGCAGGATGACGTGGGCGGGCTCCAGGTCAAGAGAGCGTCGCGGTGGATCGACGCCCCTCCCGTGCCCAACTCGTTCGTGTGCAACATCGGCGACATGCTGGATCGCCTGACCCGCGGGCTCTACCGGTCCACGCCTCACCGGGTGCAAAACGTTTCCGGACGAAGCCGGCTCTCGTTCCCGTTCTTCTTCGACCCGGGCTTCGACGCGAGGGTCGAGGCCATCGATGTGAGGGGCGTACAGCGTCCGGAGGACGACAAGGAAGAGCGTTGGGACCAGGCCAGCGTACACGAGTTCGAGGGCACTTACGGGGACTACGTCCTGGGCAAGGTCTCGAAGGTCTTTCCCGAACTCGGACGGAGCGTGACGTAGCCGGTCGGATTGCTCCGGGAGCTACACCATGGCTTCCCGCGCACCTGTCAGAAAGTCCTGATCAACTCCCGCATCCGGCGCTTCGTGGCCTCGTCCGGAAGACGCCCGAACGCCGCGCGGATGTTCTCCTCCATGTGCTCGGGATTGGTCGTCTCGGTCAAGACACACGTCACGGCGGGATTGGCGAGCACATACTTGAGCGAGAACTGCGCCCAGGTCTCACAGTCGAAGTCCGCGGCCCATGCGGGCAACTCCCTGCCAGCGACCATTCCGAAGAACGAGCCGTTCATGAAGGGCCGGTTGATCAAGACCCCCATGCCCATGTCGCGGGCGAGGGGCAGGAGGCGTTCCTCGGCTCCGTTCTCCATGGGCGAGTAGTTCATGTGCACGAAATCGGGCGAATTCGCTCTCATGAATGCCTCCAGCAGATCGTGGCGGGCATTGGCCGCGACCGTCACACCGATATAGCGCGCCTCACCGGCGTCCTTCCAGGCCCGGACGTTGGGCCAGTGTACGTCGACGTCGCGCAGGCTTTCCACTTGGAGCAGATCGAGCGTGCGGCGCCCGAACAGCCTCTGCGTCTGCCGCCACTGATCGATCCCGTTCTGCTCGCCGTTGGTGTTGATCTTGGCGGTGAGAAAGAGCCGGTCCCTTACCTCCGGATCCTGGAGCACGCGGCCGAACTCCCGATCGATCTCCTCCGTGCGCGGCGACGTGTCGACGACGCGGCCCCCGAATTCGAGCAGAGTCCGCAGCACGTTCGCGATGGGTTCCGTGCCCTCGGTCGGGCTCTCGAGCACGGGCTTGGACGATCCGAAACCGACCACGGGAATGGCCTCTCCGGTGCCCGGAATCGTCCGGGTGGGGAGGCGTTCCTGCGCCAGGAGACGCTCCTGTGCCAGGAGCCCGGCCGGGGCCGAGAGTAGCGTGCCCAACCCTAACGCTTGAGTGAGGAAATCACGCCGATTCGGCCTCGGTGTCGTAATCACGGCATGTTACTCGCCCGCTGGACGAACTCGACGCGCGCACCGTTCGGCCCGGCGACGTAGAAGAACGAAATCTGCCCGTTGGGAAGGGTCATGTCCCGGCGCGGCGTCGTGATTTCCAGACCCCTGTCGGTGAACTCCTCGATCATCTCGTCGACCTCCATGGCACGCCAGCCGATATGATCGATCGCGGCTCCCTGACTCGGGAAGGTCTCACCCCGCGAAACCAGCAACCACACGTTCCCCGGATAGAGGATCCCTGCCAACTGGCTTCCTTTGACGGTCCTGCGGACGCCACCAAAATTCTCGTGGTACCACTCGAGAGCCTCCGCGGGCTCCGGGTCACGCAAGTGGACGTGGTGGAATCCGAGATGCTGTGGGTCCTCGATCAGCTCGAGCCGAGTGCCCCAGGGGTCTACGACGAAGCTGAGCGGGAAGAGACCTTCCACGTCCCGGCGGGGCGTCGTGACCGTCGCGCCGGCACCCTCCACTTCGGCTAGTTTCGCACTCAGGTCCGCGAAGGAGAACCCGAGATGGTCGATGACGCCCCCGGCACTCGGCCTACGATCCTCGCCCCTCGACCCCAGCCACATGATTCTCGTGGTGCCGAACAGCAACCGATCGGTGCGGCCGTCGACGAACTCACCCCCGATGTGATCGTGGTACCACTGAGCCGACGCTTGTGGGTCCGGGACCGACATATGCACGTGGTCGTACATGAGGGTCTCGACCTGCGCTCCGGCAACCGAAGCGGAGACGGCGAGCACGGCGACTACTCGCAGGACCGGAGTGATGAAACGTCGCATGACGACCTCCTGAATGATGATTGTTACGGGTGGCCCGAAAACCTCGTAGGCTACCGCGGTTCGCGCAACGAGCCCCGGGCGGTGCCAGCCCGACGTGCCCCCGCGGTGCAGTCCGACGTGCCCGCGCGGCTATCGACCAACGTCGGCTTCAAGGGCGATCCCGTTTGCCATCAACCCGGCGATCTGGTCATCCTCGTAGCCCAACTCGGCAAGGATCTCTCGTGTATGCTCGCCCGCCCGCGGGGGGGGCCTGGTCGTCTCAGGGCGGTCCCCATCCCAGCGGATGGGCATGGCAATCTCCTGGTAGTCGGGGATCTCGGGGTGGTCCACGTGTGGGAGCATCCCGGAGGCGGCGACCTGCTCATCCCTGACGACCTCGGCCATGTTTTGAATAGGGGAGCACGGCACGGAGTGGTCCCGTAAGAGCTTCCACAGATCCGTCGTCGTGTATGTGCGGGTAACGGCGGCGAGGAGATCGAAGAGTTCGTCCCGATGCCCGACCCTTGTCGGATTGGATGCGAACCGGGGGTCCGTGACCAGTTCCGGTAGGCCCAGTCCTTCACAAAGCCGCACAAACGTCGCGTCGTTTCCAGCCGAGATCACCAGCGTTCCATCCGAAGTCGGAAAGGCCCGGTAGGGAGAGATCATGGGGAAGCCCGACCCCATGGGCCCGGGTACTTCCCCCGTGGCGATATGGGTGGTGAGGTGGTAGGACACCCACCCGAGCGCCGTGTCGAGCAACGACGTGGTCACGTGGGATCCCTCTCCGGTCGCGTTTCGCTTGTGCAAGGCGGACAGGACTCCGATGGCCGCCCACATCCCGGTGCCGAAGTCCACGACCGAGGCTCCGACCCGCGCCGGAGCGTCCGCGTGGTGTCCGGTGACCGACATGAGGCCGCTGTAGGCCTGCATGAGCGGGTCGTATCCGGGCTGGTCCTTGAGCGGACCGGTGGGGCCGTAGGCCGTGACCGAGACGTAGATCACATCTGGACGGCGTTTACTCACCGCTTCGTAGTCGAAGCCGAGACGTTCGATGACGCCCCATCGGGACGCCTGCACGAAGACGTCCGCATCTTCGATCAACCTCCAGAGGATTTCCTTCCCCTCCTCGGACTTGAGATCGATCTGAATGCTTCGTTTGCCGCGGTTCACGGACAGAAAAAGTGGGCTGTATCCGCCCCAGGTCGGGGGCGCCCAGTCCCGGGCGGAATCCCCAGTAGGAGACTCGACCTTGATTACCTCCGCGCCGAGGTCGGCGAGGATCTGCGAGCAATACGGGCCGGCGAGGTTCTGGCTCACGTCCACCACGCGTAGGCCCTTCACATGATCCATCATGCGCTCCCCGCAGACTCGGCTGAAACGCTGGCCGATCGCGCCGCTTTCCGAATCCTTCGGCGCGTTGGCCGGATGCCTCCTTCGGCGAGCCACTTCTTGGGTGTGGCCGTGCGCTTCAATTCCTTGGGGCGAAGCTCGAACCACCGAGCCACGAGCAGGATTTCGGCGGCCTCTTGAGGCTCCAGCGACGCGGGGCCCTGTTCGGGGGCTCGGTAGACGGACTCGACCGCCTCGTCGATCTCCCGCCGCTCGCTCTTGGTCGTGGGGTACGGGAACTCGCGGCGAAGGCGTCCTCTGCGGATGAGGTAGAGACGGCTATCACCGGCGAATCCAGGCACGCGGTAGAGAAACGTGAGACTCTCGATGCGCCCCCGGAACGCCGCGAGGTTTTCCTGGAAGTTCTCGAGGCGCTCGATCCGGTCGCGCATCTGGGCGGCATACTCGAAGTCGAGACGGTCGACGGCCGCTCGCATACGGTTCTCGAGTGCAGCGAGTGGTTCGCGAGTGCGACCCTCCAGAAACCGCCGCGCGGTCACTGCCTTCCGTCGGTAGGCCTCGCCACTCACCCCTCCGGAGCAGGGCGCCAGGCAGCTGCCCAACTCGGCCCTCATGCAGAGCGGTGTCCGGCCCGCACCGAAGACTTCGAGCTGATCGTCGAAGAACATCGGCGTCGAGCCCGGGCAATCCCTGAGGCCCACGGCGTGCGCCAGTTCACGGACCGTCTCGCCCACTCTACCCACCGCCGGAAAGGGTCCGAAGTACAGGGAGCCATCGGCGACGGCGCGCGTGACGGGCAGGATCCTGGGGGCGATTTCCCGCGTGAGTTTCACGAAGGCATACATCCGCCTCCGCTTGTGCTGCACGTTGAACCGGGGCTGCCAGCGTTGAATCAGCTTCATCTCACGGACCAGGGTCGAAAACTCGTTCGGGATGTACTCCCATCGGATTCGGCTGGTCTCCCGGATCAGCTTGGTCGCCTTCTCCCCCGGCGGAGCCCGGAAATAGGAGAGGAGCCGTGTACGCACCCGGATGGACTTGCCCACATAAAGGGGGTTCCCGTCGGCGCCCAGCATCTGATAGACGCCCGGACGGTTTTCGGCGTGGGTCCGTACGTATTCGCGGAGGGCAGAGGTGGGCACGGGCGCTCGAGAGGTCTTCGTGGGGGTGGCGTGGAGTGGTCTATTTCGACTTTCGTTTTTCGTTCGGTAAGTATAGAGCGTGCCGGCGCAAAGAGCCATTGCCCCGGTCAGGCGGCTTCCGCTAACGTCCGCGCATGTCGCTCTACAGTGAAGAGAGGGTCATCCGCGATCCGCTCTGGAACACGATTCGGCTCGACCCCACAGCGGTTCGCATCATCGATACCGCGGACTTCCAGCGGCAGCGGTACATCAAGCAGCTCGGATTCGCGCACCTCGTCTATCCCGGTGCGACCCACACCCGATTCGACCATGCGGTGGGTGTGTATCACCTGGCGGTGACCGCGCTCCGCCGCCTCAGGGAATGTGGGGGAATCCAGGAGGAGTTGTGGGAAGAGGCGGGGCTCGTTCCGTATGCGGCTCTTCTTCATGACATCGGGCATTACGCCTTCTCGCACAGTCTCGAGGAGCTCGGGTCCGACATGCTCCCGGGTGACCATGAAGCGGTGAGCGCCCGCTTCTTCTCTTCGCCCGATCTAAGGGAAGCCCTCTCGACGTTGGGCGAGGACGCGGGGCAGAAGATCCACGCGCTGATCCAGGGCCGCAGTGAAAACCCGTTCGGGGGGCTGGTGTCCGGAAGTCTCGACCTGGACAAGATGGAGTACCTTCGCCGCGATGCGCGCTTCTGTGGAGTCCCCTATGGGGAGGTGGACGTGGATCGTCTGCTCCAGGGTCTGGTCATTCTCGCGGATCCCGAGACCGGCGTGGCCGAGGTGGGCGTGTACGAGAAGGCCGTCAGTGCCCTCGAGTCGCTTCTCTTTGCGAAGTACCAGATGTTCAGGAACGTGTACTGGCACCACGGGGTCCGCGCCGCCGCCGCCCTCTACAAGCGGATTATCAACGAGGCCGTGGGAGCCGAGATCCTCGACGCGGAGGAGCTCGTGGGCCCCACCGACGAGGAGTTGCTGTACGAGACGTCGAGGCGGGCCCAGGCATCGGATACGGAGGTTGGGGAGCGGCTGGCCACGAGATGGTTGCCCGCGCTCAGGGCCCGGAGGCTTCCCAAGCGTGCGCTGGAGGTGACGGCCGCTGAATTGGGAGACCGGGTGGTGGAGGACTGGGCCATCTCCGAGACTCCGTTGAAGCGCGGCGTCGAGGACAGCCTGGCGGAGGAAGTCGGCCTCGAGCCGGGCGAGGTGTTCATCGACTTTCCGGCCAAACAAGCCATGTTCCAGCTCAACCTGTTGGTGGAGCGGAACACGGGCCAGGTGGAGCGCCTGGGCGCTGGCGGACTGACGGGACTCATCGACCTTCCCCGCTTGGCCGAGGAGCTCTACACCACGACGAGAGTTCTTCGGGTCTTCACGTTCGAGCGACGCACGCTGGACCGGGATCGCGTCTTGGAGCGGATCACGCGACCCGCGGACTGATCTTCTTCCAGCCTCACCCGCCGGCGATAGCACCCACAACGCGCAGCGCGTCCGCCCCGGAGAGCACTGCGTCGGGGAGCCGCACGTCCGGCGAGTCGTGCGAGAGGTCGCGGCCGCAGGCGAAATACCGGATGAATGCGCGTCGTCGATGCGTTCCGTAGTCGCGGATCGTGCCCCGAAGCATCGGGTAGCGCGACTCCAGAGCGTCCAACACCGTGGCGACCGTCGGGGGGTCTGCGACCGAAATCCTCAACTCGCCGTCGACGCTCGCAAGCGTCCGCAGATGCGCCGACAACGCGACTCTTACCGTGGTCACAGGATGGTCTGGACCTCCACCGAAGACACTCTTGGCAGGTGCTCGGCGATCGCCGTCCAGGTGTCGCCGGCGTCCGCGGAAGCGTAGATCTGACCCCCCGTAGTGCCGAAGTAGATGCCGCACGAGTCGAGCGAATCCACGGCCATGGCGTCCCGCAGGACGTTCACGTAGCAGTCCTGCTGCGGGAGCCCCTTGGTGAGCGCCTCCCACTCGTTGCCCCCCGAGCGGCTCCTATACACGCGCAGTTTTCCCTCGGGCGGATAATGTTCGGAGTCGCTGAGGATGGGGACCACGAAGATCGTGTCGGGCTCGTGGGTGTGAACCGCGATCGGAAAACCGAAGTCGGACGGTAGGTTGCCGCTCACCTCGGTCCACGATTCCCCGGCGTCGTCGGTACGGCAGACATCCCAGTGTTTCTGCATGAAGACCGTGTCGGGCCGGTCCGGGTGCATCGCGAGCTTATGCACGCAGTGGCCGATGGGCGCCTCCGGCTCGGGAAGGAAGGTCGAGCTCAATCCTCTTGTCGCCACGTTCCAGGACGCGCCGCCATCGTCGCTTCGGAAGGCTCCCGCGGCCGAGATCGCCACGTACATCCGTTCGTCGTTCGCAGGGTCGATGAGAACGGTATGGAGGCACATGCCGCCGGCCCCGGGCGTCCAATCCTGCCCCGTCGAATGCGTTCTCAGGCCAGCGAGCTCCGTCCACGTCAGGCCGCCGTCGGTCGAGCGGAAAAGCGCAGCATCCTCGACTCCCGCGAAGATCGTGTCCGGATCGGTCGGCGAGGGCTCCAAGTGCCACACCCGCTTGAACTCCCACGGGTGCGGAGTGCCATCGTACCACTGGTGGGTGCCGGTGACGCCTTCGTACGTGAACTCGTTGCCAACAGGCTCCCACGACGCTCCACCGTCGTCGGACCGCTGTAAGACCTGGCCGTGCCAGTCGGTCCACTGGGAAGCGTAGAGTCGCTCAGGATCGGCGGGAGAGCCCTGAACGTGCATCACCTCCCATCCCCCGAAATGAGGACCCTCGATCTTCCAGTCACGACGAGCCCCGTCAGACGTAATAACGAACGCGCCCTTTTGCGTCCCGACCAACACCCGGACCCTGGCCATGCGCACCTCCCCTAGGTCAGCCTACGCCAAACCATCGTGCGAGGGCCCAACATAGGGCTGCTCCGAAGGGTGGGACAACGCCGGGCCAGAGGCCCTTTTCGTCTCGTTGCTAGACGCACCGGAGCGGCTTACTGTCCCGACTGCCGGGGGAGGCCTTCGGTCCGACCGCGTCATCCGTGCACCCGCAACGATAGGAGCTCGAACGCCATGAACAGGACTATCACTTCGGCTGGCGTCTGCGTGATGCTGGCGATGGGCGCTTCGGCGGCCCAAGCCCAGGTCGGCGCGAATTTCGATCCCGATGCGTGGCAATACGGACCGCGTGGTGTCGCGGACGGGGAGGTCCCGATCTGGAACCCCGTCATGCAGAAGATCAAGAACGGGGAGCCGGTCATCGGAGGCACGATCCGCGCCACGGATCCTCGTACGTACTGCTCTACGGCAGCTGCCGGTTACGACTTCACCTGGATGGAGATGCAGCATGAGGCGATGACCTGGGAACAGGTGGCCCGTATGTGGCTCGCTTGCCCGAGGCCGGCCGTGCCCGGCGTCCGCATCGCACACGAGAGCGAGGGCAACGTCCAGAAGCCGGTGGACATGGGGGCCCTGGTCATCGTCGTGCCGACCGTCGACTCGGTGGAAGAGGCGGAGCGCGCGGTCGCATGGACCTACTTTCCGCCGATGGGGCGGCGTAGCAACGGCGGGGGCCAGGCCTTCAGCGGCACCATGTGGGGCCAGGTTCCCGGAGGCTACCGTGCTACCTGGAACGAAAACGTCGTGTTGATCCTCATGATCGAGACGTTGGAGGGTGTCCAGAACGCCCGGGAGATCGCGAAGATTCCAGGCGTCGACGGCCTCTTCGCCGCGTCCGGTGACCTGGGCAATTTCTCGGGCTACCGGGAGGGCGATCCCCAATACGAGATGCTGATCACGGAGGTCGTGGAGGCCGCCCAGGAGGCGGGAAAGATCGCGTGCGGTCCGCTGCGTTGGATGGGGACCCGGCCCGAGTTCATGTGCTTCCAGGGTGGGACCGAGGGGGCGAACATCCGCCGCGGTGCACAGGCTGAGATCCAGGCGGCGAACCAGCGGTTCGCCGATGTACCCGAGGGTCCGAGGATCGCGAGCGTGCTGGCCGGTCTCAGCGCCGATTGCGGCGAGATCGTCTATGAGGCGGACTGCCTCAACGCGGTCCGCGAAGCCGCGGGCGCGGCAGGGGATCTCTCACCGGCCGAGCGGCAGGGCGTCCGAACGAGGCTCATGGAGATCATGATGGCCAACCCGAGCCAGGCGGCGCGGATACGTGAGGTCGCGGCGGGAGCGGGGTTCGCGATCGACGGTCGCTAAGAGGCGCCCGACGAAAGGCCCTTCAACGAGAGGTCCGCAACGAGAGGTATTCGACCGGTGGGCCGCCTGGGGCACCCGACGAGGAGTTGGCCTAGGCGGCGTCCTCCACAGCCAGGAAACACAGCGTCACGTTATCGGGTGCGCCCCGCTCGTGGGCGATGGCTACGAGCTCGGCGGACTTCTCGTCGAGGTCGCTGACCACCACATCCTGCAGGACGTCCTGCAGTTCTTCGTCGCTGATCAACCCGGCAAGGCCGTCCGTACAGAGCAGGAAGAGGTCACCGGGCAGCGAGTCTCCTTGATAAACGTCCACTTGTACCGTTCCGGCCGTGCCCACCGCTCGGTTGATGAGGTGGCCGAGTGGGTGATCGGCGATCGAGGACGGCGAAATCGCTCCCGACTCCATCAAATCCTGGACCACCGTGTGGTCCCGAGTGATTCGCTGGAGCTCCCCATCGCGGAAGATGTATCCGCGACTGTCACCGACGTGGCCGATGGTCCACGCTCCTGCGTCCCCATTGAATGAAAGCGCCGTTACGGTCGTACCCATGCCTTCGCGCTCCGGGTCGGCGGCGGCGGCCTCCCAGACCTTGAGGTTCGCCAAGGAGACCGCTTCGGCCATTCGGTCGCCCGGATCACGGTCAGATTCTTCGGTGGAGGACAGGTGGGCGTGGACGACCCGTGCGGCCAGCGCGGATGCGTATTCTCCTCCGGGCCGTCCTCCCATCCCGTCAGCGACGATTACGACGCCCACCGCGGGGTCGAGAACGAGTGTGTCCTCGTTCTGGCTGCGCCTGAGTCCGGTGTCGGAGACGCCGGCCGTCTTCCATCCGAGTGTCAAAAGGGCTCCATGCCTGAAGGGTTGGGGGCCGAAGCTATGGTCGGGGGATGCCGTTGCGCAAAATTCTGGGAAATCTCATGGCGGCCACCGACGTCGCGCGGGGAACCGTGAGTGTGCCGCGAACTCGGGGGATACTGGCGCGCGTGCCGCGAACAGGGTACATGATGCCCGGAACAGCGTGCATAGTTGCCCAAACAGCGTGCATAATGCCGGGAACAGCATGCATACAGGGGGTTAGGATAACGTGCTTGTTCACTGCGGTGCTGAGTGGGACGCTTCGCCGGGTCGTCGGCGCCAACAACTTGTGAGAAACAAGTGGACAAGATTGGAACAAAGGTATAGGTTCCATGGCTGTGGATTTTACACGGGGTAAAATCGCCACAGAAATGTTGTACGACTTCAGACCTGAACAGGTTAGGAGATAGATTCAATGGCTACGGGCGCTACGCAAAGAAAGCGTAAGGGTCGTGGAAACCCCCTCTCTGGTTTTGATGCCAGCATCGAGGAGAAGACGGCCCTCGATCAGTATTTGAGGGATGTCAGCCGGCACGAGCTCATCACTCCGGACAAGGAGAAGGAGCTCGGCGCTCTGGCCCAGAAGGGTGACCAGGACGCCATCCAGGAGTTGGCTCGCGCCAACCTTCGATTCGTCATCAGTGTGGCGAAGAAGTATCAGAACCGTGGCGTTGCGCTCACGGACCTGATCCAGGAAGGTAATGTCGGGCTGGTCACTGCGGCTCGGAAGTTCGATCCAGAGCAGGGCGTGAAGTTCATCAGCTACGCCGTTTGGTGGATCCGCCAAGCGATTCTTGCTTCGCTTGCGAATCACGGCCGTGCCGTTCGTGTTCCGCTCAACCGTGCTTCTGATTTGGCGCGTATCTTCCGTGAGAAGGAGCGTCTCAAGCAGGAGTTGAACCGTGAGCCGACGTCCGAGGAATTGAGCGGCGCCACGGATCTGACGCCGGAGTTGATCGAATCGTTGCAGACTCTCAACGCGGCCGAGATCCGGTTGGACGCGCCCATCGGCGACAGCGAGGACTCTCAGCTCGTGGAGCGCTTCATTTCCGAAGAGGCGGCAGAGCCCGAGCAGGACGTCGAGAGCAGGCTCTTGACCGAGACCGTGGAGTCGGCGTTGACGCTGCTCGAGGCCCGGGACGCGAAGGTGCTGCGTCTGTATTTCGGGCTCGAGGGAGAGCGCGAGCACACGTTGGAGGAGATCGGCAACATGCTCGGCGTAACACGCGAGCGTATTCGCCAGCTCCGCGATCGTGCACTCCGGCGGCTCCGTGAGGGCGGTAAGGGAGAGGCCCTGGAGTCTTTCGCCGCGTGACACTGTGCGAGGGATGCCCCGCTCCCCGTGAGGCCGATGGCCTTGGCGGGGGGCGGGGCTTTTTTTTGTGGGTGACTCGGATGGTGGCGCGAGAAGGCCGTTGAAGAAGTACAGAGGGTCGCGCACGTGAAGGGGATGGTGCGCCGCGTCGGGGGGGGCGTCTATTCGGTGGCCCTGGAGTCGGGTGAGATCGTCGCGGCTTCTTTGAGGGGCCGGCTCAAGCTCGAGAATCGAGAAGGGGATCAGGTGGTGATCGGTGACCGGGTCCGCGTCGAATCGATCGGCGACGGGGATCACGTGATCGAGGAGGTGCTTCCAAGGGAGACCGCGATCAAGCGCAGTCGCTTCGGTGGCCGGACCATCAAGGTTCTCGTCGCGAACGCGGATCGCCTGCTCGTCGTGATGGCGGCCGCCCAGCCGAAGCCCCGCCGCGATCTCATCGACCGTCTCCTCGTCGTGGGCGAGTTGGGTGGCGTCACGCCTGTGATCGTGCTGAACAAGATGGACCTCGACGGTGCCGTCGCAGTCGCGGAGGAACTCGAAGGCGTATACCTGCCGCTCGGATATGAAGTGCTGCGGGTCAGTGCGGTTTCGGGCGAGGGTATGGATCGGCTTTCCGAGCAGCTCTGTAAGGGGATCGCCGCGCTTGCCGGCCCGTCCGGCGCAGGAAAGTCGAGCCTGGTCAACGCACTCGAGCCTGAACACGCGCTCAGGACCGGCGAGCTCAGCAAGAAGCACGGCACGGGCAGGCACACGACCGTGAGTTCCAGTCTCATCCAACTCCGTTGCGGGGGTCTGGTGGCGGATACACCCGGTTTCAGCGACGTGGGAGTTTGGGGCGTACCGAGTGAAGAGCTGGATGGCTGCTTTCCGGAGATCCGTGCCCTGACGCCATCGTGCCGTTTCAGGGAGTGCAGCCATCTCCACGAGCCCGACTGTGCGGTACGGAAGGGGTTGGATGACGGCGCCATCGACCCGGGTCGGTTCGAGAGCTACCGAACCCTGTACGAGGAGTCAGCGGCCTGATGCTCCATGATTCGGGTGCGACGCAGTGGACAACGGTGTGACATGACGCAAACCCGTGGCCGGGTCGTCGCTGACCGATATCGGCCATCCGTATACACGCTGAAGCGTTTCTTCCTGTAGCACCTCTCGTGGCGCGCCCTGGGCGGCCACCCTCCCCCGATCCAAGAGGAGCAACCGGTCCGCGAAGCGAGCGGCGAGATCGAGATGGTGGGTGATGAGGAAAATGGTCATCCCACGGTCGGCCGATGCTCTGAGCAGCTCCAGAACCTCCATCTCGTGGCGGACGTCGAGGCTGGCCGTGGGTTCATCGAGGACCAATATGCTCGGCTCCTGCGCGAGTGCCCGAGCCACCCTCGTTCGCTGGACCTCACCGCCGGACAGGGTGGAGAGGAAGCGGTGCGCCAGGGGCTCGATGTCGCATATGCGCATGGCTTCCGTTATGGCCTCCCTGTCGGTCGGCGTCTCGGACTGGAGGGCACCCAAGTAGGGGTAGCGTCCCATCGCTACGATTTCCCTCACGGTGATGGGGAAGGCGACGGACTCCGACTGCGTGACGACCCCGGCCTCCCGCGCCAGCGCGCGCCGATCCCATTCGGAGACGGGTCGGCCGAACAGATGGGCTCGACCCGAGACGAGCGGCACCATTCCAAGGAGGGCCCGGAGTAGCGTCGACTTCCCCGAGCCATTCGGGCCCAGGACGGCGTAGAACGAGCCGCGCGGCACCACCATGCTCACGGAGTCGAGCGCGGGCGCCGGCGCGTTCGGATATTGGACCGTCAGCTCGGTCGCCTCGAGGGCGGTGGACTCGGACATCACGACTCGGCGCCGGCAGCGAGCCGGGTCCCCAAACTGCGCCGGAGGAGAAGCAGGAAGAGAGGGACTCCGACGAACGCGGTGATGACGCCGATCGGCACCTCGGCGGGCGACAGGATGGTACGCGCAACGATGTCCGCCAGCGTGAGAAACGCGGCTCCCGCGAGGAATGAAAGCGGAAGGAGGACGCGATAGTCGGCACCGACCAGGAGCCGGACGCCGTGGGGCACGATCAGCCCCACGAAGCCGATGACCCCCGTGGCCGCCACTCCGGCGGCGGTCAAGAGAGACGCAAGGACGTAAGCGACGCGCTTGACTCGCTCCACGTTGGCTCCGAGATAGCCGGCGGTCTCTTCGCCGATCGCCAAGAGGTTCAGCGGTCGAGCCAGACCCACGAGCGCGACCCCTGTCGGGAGTGTGTACAGCGTGACCATCAACACCGTGCGCCAGTCGGAGCCGGCCAGGCTGCCCATCATCCAGAGGACCGTGCTGCGCACCGTCCGCGCGTCCGAGATCGAGAGCACGAAGGACATGCAGGCCGTGAAGAAGGCCCCCACGACAACGCCGGCCAGAAGCAGGACGCGCACGTCCACACCGTGGTCGGCTGTCGCGGCGACCCTCAGCACAAGAACGATCGCGAGCAAGGCGCCCGCGAAGGCTGCCGCCGGGAGTGCCCAGGCGAGTGAGGCCGTCAGACCCATTGCGAGGGCGAGGACCGCTCCGGTCGCGGCTCCCCCCGAGATCCCGAGGATGTAGGGCTCGGCGAGTGGATTGCGGAGCAGGGCCTGGAAAACGGCTCCTGCCAGCGAGAGCCCACCTCCGACCAGAATGGCCATTACGGCCCGGGGGGCCCGCAGATCCACCACGATTCTCCGGACGTTGAGGTCGCCCTCACCGCGTAGCGCCGCAAAGACCTCGCCAGTGGTGAGATCCACGGAGCCGAGTCGGATGCTGAGCAGGAAGATCAGGACCACGGCGAGACCCAACAGCGCTGCCGAGGCGAGGGGCTTCATCGGGGACTCTCGTCGAAGGCTCCAGGATGAATCAGGCGCGCGATGTCCCGGGCGGCTCGGCCGAGCCCGGGTCCTGGAATCTCCACGGACGCCGGCATCACGACGCTCGGAACGTGTGCGAGCGGAGAAGGCGTCGTCAGTCCGTTGGACAGGAGAATCAGGTCCAGATCCCGATCGAGGAGGGCCTCCATACTCACGGGAGCGTACAGCGGGCCAAGGTCGTCGAAAACGTTGGTTCCACCCGCGACCGCAATGAGCTCATCGATGTACGTACCCGGACCGGCGACCCAGGGGGGATCGCCGCCCAGGAGATACGCCACACGGGGTTCGGGAAGAGCGGAGACGCGTCGAGCCACGTCGGTGAGCTCGTCGCTTATCTCACGGAGCATCGCGTCGGCGGCGTCCGAGGCATCCGAGATCTCTCCGAGGTCGCGAATGATGTTCAGAACATCCCCGATGCCATCGGACTGGACGGCGAAGTGGGCGATCCCCAACTCGGTCAAGCGTTCGGCGGTGGCCAGGTCCGAATCACCGGCGAAGCGAATCACGAGATCGAGGTCCAGAGAAACCAGGACCTCGAGGTTCGGTTGGAGGCCGCCGCCCACGGAGGGCAGATCGGCGAGCTCCGGCGTCCGGTCGTAATCCGTTCGGCCGACCAGACGGTCGGCCAGGTCCATCGCCAGAAGTGCCTCTGTGGCCGAAGGGACCAGGGAGACCATCCTCCGTGGCGCCGCCTCGAACGTGTGTGGCATACCCGCGTCGTCGACCAGTTGGAGGGGGTAGCTCGCCCTCGAGGCCCCGGCATCGTCGACGCCGGCGGAGGGCTGTTCGCCAGGGAATGCGTCGCAGCCGACCAGAGTCGCTACGAGGAACCAACTGTTCGACCAACGCATGGCTCGCGCGCTCAGAAGGCCGTCAGCCTTCATGGCGGCGTCAGCGGGGCAGCTCTGAAGATCCGGGCGGAAGCCCACATGGGTCGCGGTACTCCTCCACCCAGGCTTCTCCCTGTCGACCCAACGTGGAGAGCCACATGGAGTCTTCGCCCATGACCTCGAGCACCATTTCGTCGCTTCCGTCCCCGTCCACGTCCAGGTGGTCGAAGTAGCGCGGGGAACCCTTTCCGTCTCGGGAGAACAGGCGGTAGTCCACATACGTCCCCGTGTACCCCCCTCCGCCGTCGTCATCGGAGGCGAGGAAGACGGAGTATGCCCCACGGGACGCGGGCCCCACGGCGAGTTCGTCGGCGTAGACGAACGTCGCGACCACGGTCGGCTCGCCCCCGGGCCGGGCCCGGAACATCTGGACGTCCTGCCGGATGCCGAGCACGGATACCGGCCACAGCGCACCAACGGCGGGAATGACCTGTTGCATCGTCGTGAGTGAGGTTACCCGCAGGTCCCTCGTGGGAACCACCGGAGAGTAGGCGCCGTATGCGAACGCGCTCCCCTCTCGCGCCGGGAGTGCGAGAAACCGCTGGATGGTCGCCGCGGACGGCGTCAACTCGATCGGGCCCCGGATTTGGGGCCGCACCCAGCAATATCGCTCGTCCACCGAGAAGCTCTCGGCCGTCAATCGCCCGACCCGGGCTCCGTCGGAGAACAGCGTGAATTCCAGTCCGGGTGACAGGTTCTCGACCGCGAACAACCGGCTCGCCTGTGCGGACCCAGAACGCTCGAGCGGGAAAAGGCCATCGGGTCGGATCTCCGCCACGGCCACGAGCGTCGCTTCGCCTCCGGCTCGCTGGCCCAGATAGAGGATCGGTCCGAGCGGCTGTGTGTCCGGAACGGGGGTCTCGACGACGTCTTCCACTTCGGGTTGGGCGTCGGAAACCAGGCTGTCGGATGGCGAGCTCAGCCCCAGCTCCACTCCTCCCCATTCTACGTTGTCGCAGCCTGTAGCGACGATTACAATCCCGAGCAGCGGGAGCCTTTGGAGGGCCGAGTTCATGTGGAAAAGCTATCTCGGCTCGCGAGGGAAATCAAAGGTCCCGGTTCATGGCCGCACCGCACGTCACTGCGGAGGGCAAGGGAGTCGCGTGTGCCGTTGAGGAAGGAATTGGGGTGGGCGCCGGCGTTCATCGCGGGCTTCGCGGCCGGGGCGTCGGGAACCGTGGCGGTCGCTCTTCTACTGTACTCCGGCGAGGGACTGCTCAGATCACTGACGTTGATCGTTGCGATCGCGCTCGGGGCTTTCGGTCTGGGCCTGGGCGTGGGCGTTCAGGCGCGGGGGTGGAACCAGGCGGTCGAATCGCTCCGGAGACGCTGGCTTTTCGTACTCGCGGCGTTTCTTGCCGCCTCCGGGTTCGCGCTCGCGTGGGTGCTCTTCGAGGGATTCGGGGCGTCATCGATGGCGCAGGCGCTTGGGTTGGCCCTGCTCGCCGGCCTTCCGCTCTACGCCTGCGGCCGACTCCTGAAGGGTATAGGCACGGTGCGGTCGATGGCGGGGCTGACGAATGACGGTGCGATCGGCTCCCTCGGTGCGGCGACCGGTGTGCTGGTGACCGGCCTCGGTGCGCTTTCCGGGGTCGGAGTGCCCTCGTTCGTGTTCTTTCTACTGGTCATTCTTTCGGGGGCTGCGCTTCTTCAGGGCTGGGTCCTGAAGCCCATCGAAGAGCGCATGGGGCCTATCGAAGGGAGTGTCGGGCCCGTCGAAGAGAGTCTCGGGCTCGGCGAAGAGAGTCTCGGGCTCGGCGAAGAGGGTCTCGGGCTCGGCGAAGAGGGTCTCGGGCTCGTCGAGGCGGCGGACCCTCAGCCCTCCGAATCTCTCCACGCGGACGAGCCGGGCACGTCGTGATCATCGCGCACCTCTCGGATCTGCATCTCGGTTATCGGGCATTCGGACATGTAGAACAGGGAAGAAATGTCCGAGAGGCCGATGTGGCGCGTGCGTTTCACCAGGCCATCCAGAGGGTCCTCGACATCAGACCCGCCGCGGTTCTCATCGCGGGCGACGTGTTCGATCGGCCTGAACCATCCCACTCGGCGCTCGTTGCGCTCGCCCAGGGTCTGCAATCGTTGCGGGACGCGCTGCCCGATACTCCCGTCCTGATGGCGGCTGGCGCGCGGGACACGCCCGCCGGTCCCGCGGATCCTGGAGCCCTCGGTACGTTCGACACGCTGGCCGGCGTCGAGGCGGTCACCGCGACGACCAGGTCCGTCCACTACTCGAGCTTGGATCTGAACGTCGTGCTCGTTCCCCACCGATCGACCATCCAAGGACCCCGGCCCTTGGTCGTGCCGAACCCGGACGCGCGATGGAACGTGCTCGTGGCTTATGGATCAGTGGAGCGGGAGGACGGTGGGCTTCTCTCATTGGACTCGCACGACTGGGATTACGTGGCGCTGGGCCACGAACATCTCCGCCGCGAGGTGGCTCCCGGGGTCCACTACGCCGGTGCACTCGAGCGTGTGGGCGCCACGCCTTGGGAAGAGGCCGCCCAAGAGAAGGGATTTCTGACGTGCGATCTCGAGTCGGGACAGGCGGATTTTCATGCGATCCATGGTCGCCCGGTCGTATCGCTGGAGCCGATCCCGTTCGAGCCGGATCGGCCCGATCGACTGAGGGAGCGAGTGCAGGAGGTACTCGACGAGGTGCCAGGGGGCATCGAGGAGAAGGTCGTCCGGATTCGGATTCAGGGGCTCCCGCCGGGCCGGTTGGAGCTCCTCGACGGCGTGTTGCCCGAGTACCGGCGGCGTGCCCTCCACCTCGAGGTGCAGCTCGATGACGAGCCGGACGGACATCTCTCTCAGGAGATCAAGCCGTCCACACGCCTGGCCACCAGACTCGTCGAGCGCCTTGCGGATGACGGCGACAACTTCGAGGCCCTCCTCGAGTTGGTGCAGGACTGTCTACCCGAACGTCAGGGCTAGTGTGGTGTCCAATAAGGTGCGCGAATGCCAGTGACACTCGTGGGGGAGGGAAGTGTGGATTCCGTGGATACGGGAACGGCAGAGGCGAAGGAGGGTCCGCTCGATCTCCAGCTCGGCTCCGGCCTCACGGCCTTGGTCGGGGGCGACGGCCCTTTACGCAGTGAGGTCATGGAGCGGTTCGCGGGTCGCCTGGCCCTGGACGACGAACGCCTTCAGACGCTGATCGCGGGGCCGGGAACCGTCGGTCCGGCGCTCGCATGGCGCCGCGCGATCCGCATCCTGGCGCAGTGGTCCGGCCTCGATGGCGTGGACAGAGAGATCGCTGCGCTGACCCACGCCAGTTCCGTGGCCGGCGATCATTCGGCGCGGACGGACTCGGGCGTGGAGGGTCTCCGGGCTCGGGTGCATGAGTTGAAGCGCCTTCCCGAAGCGCTTCGCCTCAAGGGCCGGGAGCTGCGACGACTGAAGGCGGACGCGGTCGAGGTGGGCGGGGATTTGGAGGTCGCGAACATGGATTGGCTCCGCGAGCGACAGGATGCCGAGACGCACCTCCTCGCGTATCGCGACCGTGCCCGGGAGCTCAAGGTTCGCCTGCAGCAGCTCGAGGAGGGAGGCGAGGATACGGCGTGCCCGACCTGCGAGCGGGTTCTCAGCGAACGGTTCGAGTCCGTCCTGGACGTGCTCCGTGAGGAGTGGGAGTCCGTGGTGCAGGACGGGAGCTGGTGGAAGCGTCGTAAGGAACAACTGGACTTGAAACCCCCTCATATGCAGGACCTCGAGGGGAACGCCCTACGCGTCCAGGCCATGATCGAGGCGTGCACCGAAGAGGTGGAGCGTCTCAGGGCCCGATTGCCGGAGCTGACCGACGCCGAGGACGCCCTCGCGATGGCCCATGTGGCGGAAGCCCGCTCCTCGGAGCTAGGCAAGGGCAGGGACAAGGGCAAGGACAGGGACAAGGGACTCTCTTCGGGTGACCCGGACCTCCGTCGCCGTGCGTTGGAGGCTCTGCGCCGTGAGCTTCTGTCCGACGCCGCCGACGCGCTGACCGCCCGGACCGGCCGCTACCTGAATCATCTGACCAGCGGCGGTGTGTTGGGCGTCGGCGTGACGGGTGATGGTGAGCCCACGATCGTTCGAGACGAGGGCGCTCGGAGAATCCACTCCGACGAGGAGGTGGCCGCGTATCTGTTCGCGCTGCGGCTCGCGCTCGTCGACCTGGCGGCCGGCTGTGGGGTGCACGCCTCCGAGATCCTTCTCGGAGACACCTTCGATCGCCTCGAACCCGACGCCAAGTTGCGGGCGGTCGGCCTGCTTCGAACGCTGCTCAGCCGAGTGCCGAAGATCCTTCTGTTCTGCCGGGGTGAAATCCTCGACGCGACACCCGAGTGGTTCGATTGGATCGTCGAATTGGGGGTCGACCGACGTGGATCCCCATTCGCTCGGGTGCAACGTAGCGGAGTAGGGAGGCTACAGATTCAGTGACCCCCGGAAGGTGGCTGTCGTAGCGGCTCCCTGCCCCGCCCCTACAGCCGCTGGTGGTCAGCGCGCCAATTCGTCACCCGTTTCTTGATCTCGTCGGCGTCCTCGATCCCCTCGGTGACCACCGCCGCGACCAGTGCCGCCACCTCACCGTCTGAAGCGAACCGCAGCCCGACGAGTTGCTTCGTGCTGAGTCTTTCGACCGTGCCCCTCTCTTCGGGGGGCAGCAGCTCACGAAGGCGGAGCCGCTCCTCGAGACGAATGACACGGTCCTGGGCGCCGAGCGCGAAGACTCGGGCGTAGAACCCGAGCATCACCAGCGCCACGGCCAGGAGCAACCCGATCACGGAATCCACGGAAAAGGCCGTGGCGACTACATACGCCGAGTAGATGAAGTTGATCATGAGGATGATCATGGCCACGTAGTGATATCCCGGAACGAACTTCCGGTGGCTGGCAAAGTTCTGAGCCGGCGCGGCAGTCGTCATGAGACTCTCCTTGGAGCGGGGATGGTAGACCCCACAGGGGTATTTTGGGGTGCAGTGGTGAACGGGTGCGCAAGAATAGCAGGCTTGTTTCAGCTGAGCGAGAGTCTGTCGAGAGTGTGTAGAGAGCGTCCGCTATTGGGCGAGCGTCTGCCAGGCGAGCCAGCGCTCCTCATACGTGGTGCGAACGTCGTCGTCGCCGCTCTGGAGCGCGCCCTGTGCGAGCGCGGCGAACACCCAGGCGTAATAGTTCGGAATTCCGATGGTGGAACGATCGGGCCAATGGCTCCACCCATCGGGGATGCCGGTCCGATGCATGAAGACGTCCTGTGCCAGGAGTCGGGTGCGCTCCACGTCCAGCCAGGGTCCGGTGACAGGGACGAGTTGCGGATCTTCGAGCAGGATATTTCGAGGACTCGAGTCGGGGGGTCCCGGGTAGAGTCGAAAAGCCAGCCCATGCCGCACCAGATACGGCATGACGCCCAGGTCCCGAGCCGCGCTCCCGCTCGACGCGAAATAGATGGGACGGTCGTCGACGCTGCTTTGAATCAGCAGCAGGGCGAATTGCTGCCACGGATAGATCACGGTCCCCCCCGCTATCCTTGCAACTACGGGTCCGAGGGGAAAGTCGCGGTCTTCGTCGATCGACACGTAACCCGCTGGTCCGGCGACCTGGGCTATGATTTCATCGTCCAGGGGGAGGATGGTTCGGGTGGGCGGTGTCACCGGACGCTCCGTGGTGATCGCGATCCGTCC
>JBDHFN010000051.1:0-21917 GCA_039590375.1 Gemmatimonadota bacterium | reverse complement strand
AATCTTGTCGATTTGCCGCGCCCTAAGGGACAAGAATCGGCAAATTGTGCGGTGGATATTTCTTGCCGGTATGGGCAAAATCTTCCGGGTCGGGTTCGCCGGCCCGGGCCCTCGGTGGAGTCGTTTTCGAGGGGTCCGATCCCGAATTTTTTGCGCCGGTCGGCTCGTTCGTTGGTTGTGCTCCGTGGGGTCGACAGTCGTTCGCCGAACCGTCAGTCGGGGCACGAACCTTGCTTCAATTAGTAGAACGAATTGAATGGTCGTTCCGATGTCGAACCGGGCAGAAACAAAAAGCGCTCAGGAGGGAAAATGAAGCTCCTACGGATTGCCTCACCGTTGGCAGTGGTTCTGGCCCTGGCGAGCGGCTCCGCCGCGGCCCAGGCGGCGGCCCAGGAAGAGCCCGAGGCCCTGGTGATGTCGGCGACGATCCTCACTTGGGGAGACGCCCGCCCTCCGACGATCGGGGCCCCTGAGCGAGACCCCAATACGGTGGCCCCGGGAGACGTGGTGGAGTATCGACTCGTCTTCACCAACATCACGGGGCAGCCGGTCAGAAACATCCAGTTCACGGACCCTCTGCCGGAGGGCATGCACTACCTACAGGGAACGGCCGGTGCGGACCGTGAGGACGTCCACGTGGAGTTCTCGATAGACAACGGCGCGTCCTACTCCGAACAGCCCATGGTCGAGGTGGTCGTCGACGGCCGAACCGAGGAGCGTCCGGCAAGTCCGGAGGTGTACACGGACATTCGCTGGACCGTGCAAGGTGACCTCCAGCCCGACGCCAGAGTGTCGGCGGCCTTTCAGGTCCGCTACGGCCCGGATGAGGAAGCCCGCCCCGGCGGTTGAGGAACGGCTCGGCGAACACTCAGGCCCGCTGACCCCGTAGTCGGTACGTCGGTCACCCCTTTTTATCCTCGGAGCAGGCGTGCGCTCATCTGAGCCCCTGGCGATCCGAGGCACTTGCGGATCGGCACCGCCACTTCTACCCATGTAGCGGAGTAGATACCGCTTGAGCTCCCCGCCTTCTGGCGCTTCCCGCCCGAGTCCACATTTTAGACCCTTGTCGTCTCAGACGCTTTGTCGTCGTCGGCCGGGTCCAATCGAGGAGAAATACATGCGTGGTGCGATGAGCGCCGGACTGATCACCATCGGCGTTGCTGCGTCGGTCCTGTCGTTGGGAGCCTGGGTCCCTGAGCCGGGCGGGGTCGTCGCGACGGAACAACAGGTGCCCAAGAAGCTCCTCTTCTTGACGCACGCTGGGCTCTATAAGCACACGAGTCTCGGGCCCGCGGAGCGGGCGGTCGCCTCGTGGGGACCGGACGCCGGCTACGAGGTCACCGCCCTCCAGGGCTACCTGCAGGAGCGCGACGAGCTCGACTTGTCGATCATCACGGCGGATTACCTTGCTCAGTTCGACGGCGTGATGATGATGACCAACGGAAACCTGCCGCTCGAGGAGGCGCAGAAGGGGGCGCTCCTGGACTTCGTGAGGCGGGGGGGTGCGTTCATCGGTGTTCATTGCGCAGCGCTGACGCTGTACGACTATCCGGATTTCGGTGAGATGCTCGGTGGGTACTTCAGACGTGCGGTGCAGCAGAACCATCTCTTCGTTCTGAACGTCGAAGACCGTGAGCATCCCGCGACCCGCATGTTGGGCGGGAGCTGGAGCGTGGTTGATGAGTTCTATCAGTTCGGCACCGCGGCGTGGAGCTCCGACAGGCCCGACGAGAACGTCGACGTACTGTTCGGTAACCGGATTCCCATGGGCTTCTCTCGGGATCGGGTCCGGGTTCTGTTGAGCAGCGACACGCGGGCGACGGACCTCGACGGACTCCAGGAAATCGAGGAGGGCGGCGACTACCCACAGTCCTGGGTACGGGAGTTCGGAGAGGGCCGATCGTTTTACACGGCACTGGGCCACCGTGACGACATCTGGAGCTCGGATCCGACGTTCCGCGCCCACGTCGTGGGCGGGATCCGGTGGGCCCTCGGTCTGGAGGATGGGGATGCTACGCCCGGCTCGGCTGGAGGAGCTTAGATGAGTGCAAAACCGATCCTTCTCGCCGTCGATGACGATTCGGACGTCCTCAACGCGATCGCCCGAGATCTGCGGGCCAGGTATGGAAAGGACTATCGCGTGCTACGTGCCGAATCCGGCCTGGCGGCCCTGGAACTGCTACGCGAATTGAAGGAGCGGGGCGATCCCGTGGCCCTACTTCTCTCGGATCAACGAATGCCCGGGATGGACGGTGTGACCTTCCTGTCCAAGGCCGCGAAGGAGTTTCCCAAGGCCAAGCGCGTCGTGATCACGGCCTATGCCGACACGGAGGCGGCGATCTCCGCGATCAACCAGTCTCAGGTCCATTATTACCTGGTGAAGCCGTGGGATCCTCCGGAAGAGAAGCTCTTCCCGGTCCTCGACGACATGCTGGAGGAATGGCAGGCGTCCTATCGGCCGGGGTACGGCGGCGTGCGCATCGTCGGCGATCGGTGGTCGGCGCAATGCCATATCATGAGGGATTTCCTCGCCCGGAATCAGGTTCCATACCAATTCCTCGACATCGAGACCTCCGAGGAGGCCCGCGAACTAGGGGAGTCCGTCGATGCGGCGGAGCTGCCTCTGGTCATTCTGCCGAACGGGGAGCGGCTCACACGTCCGGACCCGACGACCCTCGCGGAGCACATCGGTCTGGAGACGAAAGCGAAGGAGAATTTCTACGATCTTGCGATCGTCGGGGCGGGTCCTGGAGGGCTCGCTTCGGCGGTGTACGGGGGGTCGGAAGGCCTTCGCACCGTCCTGATCGAGCGTGAAGCACCGGGAGGGCAGGCGGGTACGAGCAGTCGCATCGAGAACTACCTCGGCTTTCCTTCTGGGCTTTCCGGAGCCGATCTCGCCCGACGCGGGGTGGCACAGGCTCGCAAGTTCGGCGTCGAGATTCTCACGCCGCAGGAGGCCGCGGGACTCCGCACAGAGGGTCCCTACAAGTACCTGACCCTGGCGGACGGATCTGAGATCTCGTGTCACGTCCTCATGCTTTCGGTCGGCGTGTCCTGGACGCTCCTAGCGGCCCAGGGGGCGGACGCTCTTGTGGGCGCGGGCGTCTATTACGGTGCGGCCCTCACGGAGGCGCTACACGCGGCCGGACACACGGTGTTCATGGTGGGCGCGGGGAACTCCGCTGGTCAGGCGGCCATGTACTTCAAGGATCATGCGAGCAAAGTGGTCATGCTGGTCCGCGGCGATTCGCTCAGCACGAAGATGTCCCACTATCTCGTAGATCGTATCGAGTCGACCGAAAACATCGAGGTACGTCTCAATACCGAGGTGGTCGAATGCCGAGGATCCGAACGGCTCGAGGCTCTGGAGCTACGCACGGGCGGGAGCGACACCACCGAGACCGTCCCGGCCGAGTACCTGTTCGCGTTCCTCGGTGCGGCACCCCGTACCGAGTGGCTCAACGGACTGGTCGCGTGCGATGAGCGGGGCTTCATTCTCACGGGGCCTGACCTCGACCCCAAGGTGCACCTACGTGACTGGCCCCTCGAGCGAGAGCCCTTCATGCTCGAAACCAACGTGCCCGGTGTGTTTGCGTGTGGCGATGCCCGCCACGACTCCGTGAAGAGGGTGGCCTCGGCCGTGGGGGAGGGCTCCGTGTCGGTGACGTTCATGCATCAGATTCTGGCTGAGCGGTGAGCCTCTTCCTCAACCCGCCGCGCTCGAGGAATCGAGCATGAAGTTCACGAGGGACGAGCTGAGGCCCCTGACCATTCTCGAGGGCCTCCCCGACGGAGAGCTGGACTGGTTCTGCGAACACGGCGAAAAGATCGTGCTCGGGGCCGGGGATCGCATGTTCTCGCGTGGCGAGACTGCGGATGCGCTGTGGATCGTGGTCGAAGGTATGATTCAGGGTTTCGAGGAGATCGGCGGCCAGTGGCTGCTCGTGGCGACCACCGTTAGCGGTCAGGTGACGGGCATGCTCCCGTTCTCGAGGATGACCCACTATCCTCGGCATACGGTGGCTTCCGAGCCCTCTGAGGTTCTTCGACTCGACGCGTCTCTGCTCAAGGAGTTGCTCGACGTCAGCCAGGAAGTCGGCCGCAGGCTGGTGGCTCAGATGTCGGATCGGGTGCGTGGCGACGCACGTCTGGAGCAGCAGGGCGAAAAGATGATGGCCCTGGGGCGGCTGTCGGCCGGCCTTGCGCACGAACTCAACAATCCCGCCGCGGCGGTCCGCCGAGCGGCGGCCATGCTCTCCGAACATCGAGCCAAGCTTCCCGCGCTCGTGACCGCGCTCATCCGCCACAACGTGAGCGAGCAGGGGTTGGAGAAACTCGAGCGTTTGCGGGACCTGGGGAGGCACGGTGAAGTGTCGGCTCTCTCGGCGCTCGAGCGCAGCGAGCGCGAAGACCAAATGCTCGAATGGCTGGAGAATCACGACGTTGCCGAACCCTGGGAGGTCGCGGCGACCTTCAGCGAGGCGAATCTGTGCGTGAATGACCTCGAGGAGATGGCGGGCAACGTGCCCGATGCGGCCCTGCAGGATGTGATCGCGTGGTTGGGTGGGGGGATCAATTCCGACCGCATCGTCGAAGAGATCAAGACGGCGGCCGGACGAATCTCCGAGTTGGTCTCGTCCATCAAGACCTACTCTCACATGGACCGCTCGCAGGAACACAAGCCCACCGACGTGCGTGTGGGCCTCGACAACACGCTCCAGATGCTCGGCCACAAGCTCAAGCAAAAGGCGATCCGGGTGGTACGCGAGTACCAGGAGGACCTACCGTCCATTCCCGCCAACGCGGGCGAGCTCAATCAGGTGTGGACCAACCTCATGGACAATGCCATCGACGCGATGGACGATGATGGCGAGCTGATCCTCAAGACCAGGCTCAACGATCTTTGGGTCGAAGTCGAGATCGTCGATGACGGGCCCGGCATTCCGGAAGAGATCCGCACCCACGTATTCGAGCCGTTCTTTACGACCAAGGACGTCGGCGTCGGCACGGGACTCGGCCTCGGGATCGCCATGCGGATCGTGGAGACACACCAGGGTCACATCGAGGTCAGGTCGAAACCGGGACACACGAACATGTGCGTACGATTGCCCGTCGCCAGAAGCTCTCCCGAGGCCGACTGAGACATTGCGCTCCGGCCGTAATGCGCCGAGGGCCGGCGGGGAATTCCCGCCGGCCCTCGGTTTGTTTCCTCATCCAGCATTCAGCACTCAGCCGGACGCGGACTCCGTCTTTCCCGAGATCGCCCCGACCGCTTCTTCGGTCGTGAGGACCGCGCTCGCGATCATACGGAAATTGAGCAGCGCCGCCTGGTAGAAGTCACCGCCGGGGAGCTTGGCGCCCGCCGTGGCGTCCTTCACCACCGCGACCTCGAAGCCCTGTTCGGTCAGCTCGCGGAGATGCGCCTCGACACAGAGGTTGGCCGACATGCCGGCCAGGACCACCTTGTCGATGCCCCTCTTCCTGAGTTGCAGCGCGAGGTCGTTAGACTCCGGCCCATAAACCTTGTGGGGACTCGCGACGACGACATCGTCGCGCTCGATCAGGTCCTTGAGCGGCTCGTGCCAGTCGGCCCCCGAACCGCCGAACCCCTCGGTCGTAAGCGCACCGCTCCGGTCGAACATTCCCACGGCGTGCATCATCTTCTCGAGCGCTCCGCCGAAGTTCCAGGAATGGTCGTGGGGATAGTAGTAGTGGGGGGAGATGAACACCGTAATCCCCGCGTCGTGTGCCGCGGAGATGAGCTGCCGCAGATGCTCGACCGTGTTGTTCTCCTGGACGCTCTCTCCCACAACGCCCCAAACCACGCCATCCTCGGAAAGGAAGTCCCGCTGTGGATCGGTAATCACCAGGGCGGTCCTGTCCTTGTCGACGTCGAATCCCGGGTTCGGAAGCATGTCATCGTAGGTTTGTTCGCTCACTTTTGGCCTCTCTCTCTGCTGGTTGACTGTGTCGGACTTCACGCGGTCCGGGCGCGCGGTTCGTATCGCTACTCTCTCTCGTCTCGTGCGGGTTAGGGAGGGCCCCTGGGCTCGGGACGACGGGTCATTTGACGCACCCACCGTGACGATACGGGCAACCTGGTTCTAAGACAACTCCGGGCGGGCCAAAAGGGTTCCCGGTGCTTCGGTGCCGTGGAACCGACGTGCGCTGGGGCGTCGAACTGGCGTCGCGCGCCGCGCCTCGGCGCGGTCGAACCGGCGTCGGGCCCCGCGCCCTGGCGCCGTCAAGCTGGCGTCGCGCTCTGGGTCTTCTCGGGAAGTGCGGTGAAGGGGAGGCGAACGGTAAAACACGTACGTCCGGGCACGGAATCGACGTCGATCGTCCCGCCGTGCTTCTTCACCACCACGTTGTAGCTCGTATTCAGCCCGAGCCCGGATCCCTCGCCGGGCGGTTTGGTCGTGAAGAAGGCGTCGAAGATCCTCGTCTGGATTTCGGTTGGGATGCCCGGGCCATCGTCCTCGATCTCGACCACGACGCGCTCGTCCTCGGTCCGGGTCTTGATCGTGATGTGTCCTTCCCCCCCCATGGCGCCAGCCGCGTTGTCGAGCAGGTTGGTCCAGACCTGGTTGAGTTCGCTGCCGTACGCCTCGATGACCGGTAGCTCGGGATCGAAATCCCGGGTCACCGTGATCCCTTCTTTCAACTTGTTCTCGAGGATGATGAGCGTGTTCTTGAGCCCCTCATTCACCTCGACGTCCTGCAACGGGGCCTGGCCCAGGTACGCATATGCCTTCATCGCCCCCACGATCTCGACGAGTCTGCCCGACCCGTGGCGGATCTCTTCCGCGAGCCGATACACACGGTATGCCTGCACATGCCACGCCACGATGAGGCTCACATGATCCCCCGCGCCGCGGCTCCTGAGTTCATCGAGACCCGTGACGGTGTGCCCCATGTCGACGAGCGCCGTCGCGAACTCCCACGGCTCATCGACTCCGTGATCATCGAGCCACCCCTCCAACTCGGCTTCGTGGTCCAAACGCTCCAGGGCCCCGACCTCCGCCGGACTCGCAGCCAACCGTCGGGCCTGGTCATTGAGGTCGATGAGGAGTTGCGCCATGTCCGGCCCCTGCTTCAACGCACGTAGGGCGAGCTGTGCCTCCTGGAGTTCGCCGAGGGCGATTTCGAGATGTTCCGAGGCGCGCTGGGCGGCCGCGGCCGGGTTGTTGAGCTCGTGGGCCATGCCGGCCGTGAGGGTGCCCAGAGTCGCCATCTTCTCACTCTGCCGGAGCACACTCTCTGCGCTCTTGAGGTCCGTGAGATCGGATCCGAATACGAAGATGAAGATGCCCTCGGGCCCCCTGGCATGGTGCAGCATGAAATGGCGCTCGCCGAGTTGGGCTTCGCAGGCCACCGGCTCCGACGCCTCGCGGACCACATCCCAGAACATCTCATCGACCCCGGGGCAGATCTCCAGCCACGAGCGACCAGTGAGGTCGTTGGTGCCGAAGAGCCGGAGAGCGGCGGGGTTGGCCAGCACGACCGTCCCGGCCTGATCGAGTCGCAGGACCGGCCCGGGGTTCATATCCGGGAAGCGAGCCAGCTCCGTGAGGGCCCCCTCTGCTGCCTTCAGCTCGGTCACGTCCGAGCCGTAGGCGAACACCTGATCGCTCTCGGGTTCGTGGACCAGCGTGAAGGACAGCCAAACTGGGCCGATCTCCGCCTCGTAGTGGATGGGCTCGCCCGAGGTCAGCACCCGGTCCCAGACGTCGTCCGGGATCCCGAAGAACTCGCGGAAGGACATCCCGTGGATGTCTTCGCGGCCGAGCACACGCCTCGCCGCCAGGTTTGCCCGATGGACGGTTCCATCCGAGTGGAGACGTGCGACGGGCCCGGGGTTCATCTCCGGGAAGCGTGCTCCCTCGCTCAACTCCCGCTCGGCTTCCTTCCGGGCAGTGATGTTCGAGCCGTACACGAAAATCTGCTGGCTTCCTTCCTCGTAGGCGAGCGTGAGCGCGAGCCAGGTGTCGCCGATGTGAACGTCCTGGCGGACCGGGGCTCCGTCCTCGAGCACACGCGTTCTCACTGATTCGTCCAACTCGGGAAGGAGATTCCAGAGACACTCGTCTTCGAGCGACTCGAGCCCGAAAATCGCGTTCGCGGCCGCGTTGGCCCCGAGCACGGTTCCGTTGAGGGCGAGTCGTGCCACGGGTCCCGGATTCATCTCCGGGAAACGGGCCATCTCATGGATCCCCGCGGCCGCGGCCTCGAGCTCCTGCTCGGCCTCCTTCCGACGTCCCACGTCGTAGAGGGTGGTCATCAACACCGGCTGGCCCTCGTATTCGAAGAGGGAGACGTCGGCCTCTGCCCAGTGGCACTCCCCGTCAGCGGCTCGTATACGAACCTCGATGGATTCGAGGTTGCCGTTCGCTTGCAGCTCCAACGCCTGGTCCCTGTCCTCTGGGACCCAGTGGAGCTCGCGGAAGGGGCGGCCTGCGGCGTCCTCGTCGTTCAATCCATACGCGGCGGTGTACTCTCGGTTGACGCGGACCACCGAGTCGTCGGACCTGCGGGTGAGCACGACGGGCATCGGCAGGCCGTCGACGACGTGCGGAGGCAGGTCACCCCGAGGCTCGAATTTTGATTCCACGTCAGCGGACATCGATCATGTGCCTTCCCGAATCGGATTCATTTGCAGACCTTATGGAACCCGGCGACGATGCCAGGGCTTTAACCGGTCGCCTGCGTGTGTCGGACCATTTCGCTCGACCATAAAGACGCTGTTGGGAGTACCAATACAGGGAGTTGGTGGATGGTGCCAGTGACGGAGGTCGCCCGGAGAAAGCCGCGTCCGACGACGGTCACCGAGTGGTGTACCCTCGTGTGTCGGGTCTCGGTCGTGAAGCGCGGTCTGAAGTTCGCCGTGGTCGTGGGGATCATCCTCATCACCATCAACCACGGGGACGTGATCCTGCGCGGAGAGCTGCAGCCGATGAACTACATCAAGATGGGCCTCACCGTCATCGTTCCGTACGTGGTTTCGGTGTTCTCCAGCGTGGGAGCCATCATCGAACAGGGTGGCTACCAGCCGAAGGCTCGCGACGAGGGAGTCGCAGAGGCCTCCTGACGCTCACCCCGCACGCACTCCCGACACCGCTCGACCGACACACCGTCCCTCGCCTCAACATTTCAGCACTCTGCTCACTCCCCGGCACCACTTCCAGAGCTTCTCGTGACGCTCGGTATCGAGAAACTCGTTGATGTCCGATTCCTTGCTGCCCAGCCAGATCCCCCCGTCCTTCGCGCGATGTCCGAGCAGCCGAAACTGATTGGCATATGGTCCGAAAGCGCGATGATAGTGCGGGCGATTCGCGTCGTGCAGCAGCACGACCCCGTGGGGCTGAAGTAGATCGAACGCTTCCTCGATGCAGGACGCGCGCGCTCGACCGTCGACCAGGATGAAGTCGTATGGTCCGAAGCGCCGAGGAAACTCCACGTAGTCGCTGAGATCCTGGCGCCCACCATCCTGGTCGTCGTCGGTCCACGGAAACCGGTTGGGAGGAACGCTGTGGATCTGAACGTTGGCTACCGGCTTCGAGTCCCGGATCTTCTGGGCCCACTTCCCGTCGTGTTCGATCGCGATCCATGACGCGCCGGACGGCAGCATTGCCGGGAAATAGAGTGTGCTGCGTCCAGCTCCCCATTCGAGGCACGACATCGGCCGTAGCTTCCTCAACACCTCCTGGACGACGTCGATTTCCCGGTAGCGCATCCAGGGTCGATTCCGGGGCTTGAAACGCTTGCCGAGGAGTTTGTCTCGATGTTCGCGGCCGATCAGCGACGCGAGCTGCCACAGACGGGCGATGGGTTCTAGCATGGCCGAACATGAAGCTCCGGTATCCGAAGCCGCAAGACGAATGATCGGCCCCCGACTCCTCTCTCGTACAGCCTTCTCTTGGCATTTCGCCGGTACCGATGCATCGTCAACGCCCCCACCGTCTCGCGGGCCGCAAAAGAAAAGGAGCGACCATGAAAGCCGCCGAGCTTCTCGTCCGGTGCCTCGAGAACGAGGACGTCGACTACATCTTCGGCATCCCGGGCGAAGAGAACGTCGACATGATGGACGTCCTTCTCGACAGCTCGATTCGTTTCATCACCACGCGTCATGAGCAGGGTGCGGCCTTCATGGCAGACGTGTACGGTCGGCTGACCGGTAGGGCGGGCGTTTGCCTGTCGACGCTAGGACCGGGTGCCACCAATCTGGTGACGGGCGTGGCCGATGCGAACATGGACCGGGCGCCGGTCGTGGCCATCGCCGGGCAGGCCGCCACGACGCGGATGCACAAGGAGAGCCACCAGCACCTCGATCTGGTGAGCTTGTTCGCTCCCATAACCAAGTTCAGCAGCCAGATCCGGGAGCCGGAGATCGTTCCGGAGGTGGTTCGCAAGGCGTTCAAGCAGGCGCTCGCGGAAAAACCGGGCGTCAGCTTCATCGACTTTCCCGAGAACATTGCCGCTGCCGAGGTCGAGGGAAAGCAGCCACTGACGGTGCAGGCGGCCGCGACCCCGGAGCCCCCCGCCGGCAAGGTCGAGCAGGCCGCCGAGATCATCTCGAACGCCGAGCATCCCATCATCATGGCGGGGAACGGGGTCATCCGTGCGCGGGCCACCGATCAACTTCAGGCCTTCGCCGAGAAGCTCCAGATTCCGGTGGCGACCACGTTCATGGCCAAGGGCGCGATACCGTTTTCGCACCCGCTGAGCCTCGGCACCGTGGGCCTCCAGGCCCACGACTATGTCGACTGCGGGTTCGACCGGGCCGATGTGATCGTCTGCGTGGGCTACGACATGATCGAGTACCATCCCTACCTGTGGCACCCCGAAAAGCACGCCCAACTCCTACACATCGACGAGACACCCGCCGAAGTGGACGAGCACTACATCCTGGCCGCGGGCGTCATTGGGGACGTGGGTGAGTCCCTACGGCGGATCGGGGAGGCGGCGCGGCCGCAGCAAGAGCCGAAGCTGGGTACCCTGCGGGACTTCGTGCTGCGGGAGCACTCCGAACACGCGGAGAACCCGGCGTTTCCCATGGTGCCCCAGCGGATTCTCTGGGACCTTCGCCAGGTGCTCGACCCGGAGGACATCGTCATAAGCGACGTCGGGGCCCACAAGATGTGGACCGCCCGCCTCTATGAGGCCGAGCGCCCCAACACCTGCATTATTTCGAACGGCTTCGCCAGTATGGGAATCGGCCTGCCGGGTGCCATCGCTGCGAAGCTGGCTCATCCCGAGCGTACAGCGGTGACGGTGACGGGCGATGCGGGTTTCCTGATGAACTGTCAGGAGATCGAGACCGCGCTTCGCATCGGAACCCCGATCGTCGTTCTTATCTGGAACGACAGCGAGTATGGACTGATCCACTGGCATCAGCTGCGTCACTTCGGCCGGCCCAGCCACATCACGTTCGACAATCCCGACTTCGTCAAGTTCGCGGAGAGCTTCGGAGCCAAGGGCTATAGGGTGCAGGCCGCCGACGAACTGGTGCCCACGCTGAAGCAGGCCATCGCCGACGACACGGTCGTGATCATCGATTGCCCGGTGGACTACTCGGAGAACATGAAGCTGACGGAGAAGCTGGGGAACCTGGTCTGCCCCATTTGACGCACCGCCAATCATCGGAGACCTCACATGGCCCTGACCGAACAGCAGGAGCAGCTCTGCAGCTCGAGTCCGTCGGACTACTCGGACCTGCGCGCGATCTTTCTCAACTGCACGCTCAAGAAGTCACCGGAGATGTCCCACACCGAGGGCCTCATCGAGATCTCCAAGACCATCATGGAGAAGAGTGGGGTTTCGGTGGAGGTCATACGGCCCGTCGACCACCAAATCGCCACCGGCGTGTGGCCGGACATGAGGGAGCACGGTTGGCCGGAGGATGACTGGCCGGGGATCTCCGAAAGGGTGATGGCGAGCGACATCCTCGTGATCGGCTCCTCGATCTGGCTGGGAGAAAAGACTTCGGTCTGCACCCGGGTCATCGAACGTCTCTACGGGGAGTCCGGTCTTCTGAACGAGGCGGGTCAGTACGCCTACTACGGCCGTGTCGGGGGATGTCTCATTACCGGTAACGAGGACGGCGCCAAGCACTGTGCGATGAACATCCTCTATTCGCTCCAGCACCTGGGATACGTGATCCCTCCACAGGCCGACGCGGCCTGGTTGGGTGAGGCGGGACCCGGGCCCTCGTACCTCGACCCCGGGTCGGGCGGGCCGGAAAACGACTTTACGAACCGCAACACGACGTTCATGACCTGGAACCTGATGCACCTGGCCCGGATGCTTAAGGACGCGGGCGGGATTCCGGCCCACGGAAATCAGCGCACCCTGTGGGACGCCGGCTGCCGGAGCGACTTCGAGAATCCGGCTTATCGCTGAACGCCGACTCGGATCGTTGAGCCCGCAGTCGGATCCCCTACTCGGGCCGCCGGTCGTCGGTGGTGGTCGACCCAGCCGAGCGCGCCGCCTCGGTGAAGCGCTGGATGATCGACGCAACCGGCTCTACGCTCCGAATCCCCGACACGCTCTTGCCCGCCTGCCAGTAGTCGCCTCGAGCGCTCTTCGCGTGAAGAGACCGCCGAAGCTGCCAGAAGGACTTCAGGGCGTAGATCGTGCGCATCCAGTGCTTGGTACGCCGTCCGCGAAGCATCCAGCGGGCCAGGGGACCGGCCCGTAGACCCAGTTTCTGGACCGAGGGCGTGTTGATCACCGCGACCGGAACTCCGGTGAGACGCTCGCTGTGCACGATGTCGTCCTCTTCGGCGTCTACGATGGTCTGCTTGTATTCGGGGCTCGCGGAGCATTCGGTCGTCGCGATGAAGCGCGTACCCATCTGAACGCCGGCGTATCCCATGCGTAGGGCCGCGACGAAGTCCTCCTCGTGTCCGACGCCGCCCGCGCACACGACGGGCAACCCGAGGTCGCCGACGTCGTCCAGGACGGCCCGGGCGTCGAGGGGTCCGGCGTGTCCGCCGGCTCGGTTGTTGACGGCGATGAGCCCATGGACTCCGCAGTCGACCCCTTTCTGCGCCCACTTGCGCTCGGTGACGTCATGGTAGACGCGACCACCTACCGGCTCGACCCGTTGGACCACCCAGTCCGGCTTGCCCAGTGACGTCACGAAGAACCGCACATCCTCCTCGAGCGCGGTGTCGATCCACTCCTCCATCCGCCGCCGGTACAGTTTCGAGGACTGCTCGATGAGCGCGTTCATGCCGATCGGTCGGTCCGTGAGGGAACGGATCTTCCGGATGCCGGCTCGGAATTCGTACCCGTGGACGTAGGTGAGCGAAATCGGCTGGAGCACGCCGAGGGCGCCGGCCTGTGAGGCCGCCGCCACGAGCTCGGCGTTGGAGCACGGGTACATGGCGCCGCAGATAATGGGAACGGCGATTCCCGCGTCCGCGGTCAGCGGCGTTTGCAGGAGGGACGTAGACCGCTGGTCCGTCATCGCGGCCGGCCGGTCGCGCTCGCTGGCGCGTCACATTCGCGCCCGGTCATGGCTTTGGCCCCAACCGCCACAGTACCGCCACGCGAGCCACGACCTCCCCGGCTCGATCCCGGATCTCGGCCGTCACCGTGTAGTCGGTGGGCTCCGATACGGCCGGGGGATTACACCGGCACTCGGCGGTCAGACGACCTCGGGCCTTCTTCACGAACTCCGTGGAGATCTCGGTCACGATGCCGCGGACGCTGGGCGGTAGGCCCAGGAGCATGGCGAGGCCGCTGGTCAATTCACCGAAATTGACCAATGCCACCGCGTGCACGGATCGAAGGTGGTTCCGAACCCGGCGCCGATCCCGAAGGGACAGGCGGGCGTACCCGGGCTCCAGCTCCTCGACGCGCGCACGGATCGTGCCGCTATACGGAACCATGAAGCGGAGGGCCTGGCTGAACACCCACCCGCCGCCTGGGATGCCTGAAAGGCGCTTCCACAGTCGGCCGAGGGACGTCCCGGGTGATTCGGCGGATCCAGCCATGTCGTGATGCGCTCTCCCGAGCTTCGAGGACAGGGCCAAAGATACCGATTCGGCATGGGGAAATGTATTATTCTTCCGCGCCGTGCCGGACCCCCCGGGCCCCGGCACGGTCCTCGTGTGCACCCCCACGATCGTTTTGGCTCATGCGTGTTATCCGACAAATGGTCCCGTCGAAGGACCACCTCGTCTCGCTGATCCGCTTGGCGTTGCCCGTGGCTGCCGTCCAGGTGGGCTTCATCCTCATGGGGGCGGTCGATACGGTCATGGTGGGGCACGTCTCCCCGAGGGATCTCGCTTCGGTAGCGCTCGGGAATCTCTACTTCTTCATGACGACGAGCTTCGGGTTGGGCACGTTGTTCGCGTTGGATCCCCTGGTCTCGCAGGCGTTCGGCGCCGGGGATCGTTCTGGGATCGCACGGGCACTCCAACGCGGCTTCGTGATCGCGCTCGGGCTGGCGGTGTTCAGCTCGCTCCTGCTGACGCCCGGACGTCCCTTGCTGACGTTCCTGCGCCAACCGGCCGACGTGATCCCGGTGGCGGCCGACTACGCGTTGGTATCGATACCCGGTGTGTTGCCCTTCTACTGCTTCGTCGTGTTGCGCCAGAGTCTCCAGTCGATGGGTCGCGTAGCGCCGATCGTCTTCGTGATCTTTCTGGCGAACATCATCAACGTCTTCTTCAACTGGGTGCTCATCTTCGGGAACCTGGGCGCCCCCGCCTTGGGAGCCGTCGGATCCGGCTGGGCGACGACGCTCAGCCGATGGTTCATGCTCCTTACGCTGCTGGCCGTCGCATGGCCGCTCATTCGACCCTACTTACGGCCCCTCCGGGCCGAAGCGCTCTACATCGGGCCGCTCCTGCGTATGGGTCGGCTCGGAGTCCCCATCGGGGTCCAGTTCTTTCTCGAGTTCGGCGTCTTCGGCGTGATCGGGATTCTGATGGGATCGCTCGGGACCATTCCCATGGCGAGCCACCAGGTGGCGATCAACTTGGCGAGCCTGACCTTCATGATGGCGGTTGGCGTGACTCAGGCGACCACGGTCCTCGTCGGGCAGGCGGTGGGTTCGGGGGACCCCCAACGGGCGCGGCGCTCGGCGGGGGCGGGCCTGCTGGTCACGGGCACGCTCATGGCCTTCACTGGAGTCGTCTTCCTGTCGATTCCGGGGATCCTGGCGCGGATCTACACGCCGGATGTGGAGGTTTGGGGGCTCGCGGCCACGCTCATTCCTGTCGCTGGGATCTTCCAGATCTTCGACGGACTGCAGGCCGTGGGGTCGGGCGTGCTCAGGGGAGTCGGCGATACGTTCGCGCCCATGCTGGTCAACCTGGTCGGGTTCTGGCTGATCGGGCTGCCGATCAGCCTCTACCTGGCATTTCCGGGAGGGCTCGGACCACTGGGGCTCTGGTGGGGGATGGCGGCGGGGCTGGCGGCTGTGGCGCTCTTTCTCCTCATCCGGGTGAGGATCCGCTTCGGAAGAGATCTGACGCGTATCGCGATATAGAAGGCTGTCGAAGTCGGTCCTTCTTCAACAGCCTTCGGGAAGTCCCCTCCGCCAAGCGGTTCCAGTCCGTCAGAACTTCTTGTCGGGATTGGGATCGTAGGCATTTCCGAGCAGGTCCTTGAGCTCGTCCTCGCTCATCCCACCCTCGCCGGGGTCGGTCTCCCCGTCCATCCCCGGGAGCGACTCGGCGACGATGGCATCCGATGGTCCCTCCAGCCCCGGGAGCGGATCGGCGATGATGGAATCCGATGGCCCGTCCAGCCCCGGGAGCGGTTCGGAGCCCGCCGGCGCGTTCGAAGACGACGGCGCCTCGATCCCGGGGAGCGGGTCCAGGGTGATCGAAGTCGATGGCTCTTCGATCTCCGGGAGCGGGGTCGGGTCGATCGCGATGGATGATTCCTCGAGCTCCCGGATCGGGTCAGGGGCCATCTCAGCAATCCAATCCGACGTCTCCTGCAACTCCTGGAAGGGGTCCCTGGAGACCGGCTTCTTGCGGACGCTCTTGGATGCGGCCGGTAGCACCGACGATCCCCGCCATCCGCCCAGCACATCGGCCAGCTCTCGGGTATTTCTCGAACGGAAGAAGTAGGCTCTTCCCTTGGTGGGCCTCATGTAGATTCCCGGACCGACGACGCCCCACGCGAGCGGTACGGTCCGGAACAGGATCTTCTTGAACCAGACCTGGTGAACGCGGCGCGTCGAAAGCTCCAGCAAGTCGTCCGGCTTTATGAGGCGAGAGCGATATGCCAGGAACTTGATCAGGAGGTGGTCGGGAAACACGAGAACCTTACGAGGGAAGAGCGAGAGGTAGAGGACGAAGAGCACGACCGCCGCCATGAGCATGGTTGCATAGAACACCATCTGGATGCTGTACTGGTCGACGGTAACGAGGGAGGTGAGGGCCAAGGACTGAACCGCGGACACGATCAGCCGGCCAAAGACCAACGCCACAGTCCCAAAGATCGCAATGGTGGCGACCTGAAGGAGAACGGGCACGCGGAACCGGGCCACATACAGGATTCCAGCCATCGTCACCGGGCGCTTGAGAGCCCAGGCCACGGCCCGGACCGTGAGCAGCATGAGTGTGAGTGCGGCGATGGCGAGAATCACTTGGCCCACCGGCTGTACCCGCACCAGGGTCGTGACGGCTCGCTCCGGCACGAGGGTGCGGGCCGCGAATGTGGCCACCTCGGCTTGAGTCACACCGTCGAAGAAGGAAAGCAGATCGGGGAAGTCCGTGTGCTTCGACGGGTCGTAGAAGTTGCGGAGCACCCAGAAGTTCAGGGCCTGTGCCGTCGAGGTCTCCCCCCGAAGACGTTCGACCAGAGCGGTTCGGTCGGCCTCGAATTCCTCGGCCGGCAGCGTCCCCTCCCGAAGTGTCGCCAGTTCCTCCTGGACGATCGCTTGGGCGAAGTCGTATTCGTCCTCCGCGATGGAACCCTGGATCTGCAGGAATCCGCCGGGTCCCCTGTGCGCCGTGGTGACCTGTAATCCGTATACCGCCTTCTGTTCTTCGTACCGGAGGCGTCGATTCAGGCGGTGCCTCAATAGGTCCTGAATGAACAGCAGCATCAAGTCGTCATCGGCGCCCGTGTTGAAGAACTTGTGCCGCGCCGTGTACCGCACGTTGGGGCCGAAGCCCCAGTAGAACGTGGCCCGCTGGCGGGCGGGGTCTTCGACGGCCACGTCCCTCGGGGGCACGGGCCTCTGGGCCAGGGACCCGAACGCACGCTCGGCGGTCTCCATGACCTCGTTGCGGTCCAGATCCCCGATCACCGTCAGCGTCATCGCCTCCGGCACGTAGTAGCGGTCGTAAAAGTCGACGATGTCCTCCGCGGTGATGCGCTGGAGGCTTTCCCATCGGTCGTACCGGCGGGCATTCCGGGTATCCATGCCGAACTCACGTTGCCAGAAGTCAGGGGGCAGGAGCCAAGAAGGATTGAGCAGCGCCCATGCGCTCTCGAAGAGTTGACGCGGCTGCGCGTTCATCTCCAGAGCGACCGGGGTGCGGTTTCGGTCCACTACGTTGACGTCCATCGCATGCGGGGACACGACCCGAGACAGCCATTGGAGAGCGAAGCTCCCGTGTTCCTTCGAAACGGTGGCGTAGTACCACGTGTGGTCCGGGGTCGTGTATCCGTTGTATCGGCCGCCGATGGCGTCGAGGTCGTTCTTGATTTCCTGCTCGGTCCGCCCGTCGTGATCGGAAAAGAGGACGTGCTCGGTCAGGTGCGCGAGCTCCTCCTTTCCACGAGGATCCATATCCCATCCATAAGGCACACCGACGCTGACGGAGACGTCCGGGGCATCGGGTAGTCGCTTGTACCAGACCTTCAGTCCGTTTGATAGGTAGTGAGTTTCGAATCCGGAGAAGGGGTTCGCCTTCGTCTCGCCCGACAGGAGGGATAGCGAGTCCGGCGTCTGGCTCGGCGCACGGGATTCCGAGCCCGGTGTCTGGCTCGGTCGAGGGGCTGTCGAGGCGGGCGTCTGGCTCGGCGGCGGGGCTAGCGAGTCGGTCGTCTGTGACCACACGCTCCGCGGCAGGGCGGACCCGATGACGAACAGCCCGAAGAGTGCCGGCCATCGGAGAATGGCAGGCCTGAGTGCTATAACGATGTGCTTCATGGTCCTCTCTCTAAACGGATGCGGATTCGGCAGCGCGGTACGCTTGCGGTTGCCGGCCGAGCGGCGTGCGGTCAACTTTCGCGCGGTTCGCTCGTGCAAACGGCTCGAGGCTCCTACTACGACACTAATACCACGACCGCTGTCCAGCATACGGTTTCATGTCCTTTGAATTCGAGCCTCTCGCCATCCCCGACGTGATCCGAATCACGCCCGCCCTGCACGGGGATCATCGGGGCTTCTTCACGGAGACCTACCGCGCCTCCGCGTTCGAGGAAGCGGGGATCCGGGAGGCGTTCCTTCAGGACAATCATGCCCGCTCGACCCATGGCGTGCTGCGGGGCCTCCACTACCAGGCGCCTCCCCGAGGACAGGCGAAGCTCGTTCGCGTCGTGCAGGGAGAGGTGTTCGACGTCGCTGTGGACCTCCGTGAGGGCTCCCCCACGTTTGGTCAGTGGGCCGGAGGGGTCCTCTCCGGGGAGGATGGAGCCATCCTGTACATCCCCGAGGGATTCGCTCACGGGTACCTGTGCCTCAGTGAGCAGGCCGATCTGGTCTACAAGGTCTCGAGCGAATTCGACGCCGCGCTGGACGGCGGGGTCGCTTGGGATGATCCGGTGATCGGGATCCCGTGGCCGATGGAGAATCCCATTCTGTCCGAGAGGGACCTCGCGCTACCGAGTCTCGATTCGATGACCAGCCCGTTTCGATACGGCCATTGAGCGAGCCACCGCGGTGAATGAGCGACACATCCGGGTGGCCCGAACTGCGCGCTATTACACTCTCGGTTCACCGGGGCCACATCTGCGGGAGGCCTGGCTGGTATGCCATGGGTATCAGCAACTGGCGCGACGCTTTCTGCCTCGATTCTCCGACCTGGACGATGGAACGCGACTGATCGTCGCGCCCGAGGGTCTCTCCCGCTTCTACCTCCATGACTCCGAGAGTAGCCACGGTAAGGAAGTTCCGATCGGCGCCACGTGGATGACCAGAGAGGATCGCGAGAACGAAATCACGGATTATGTGGGATTTCTCGACGCGGTACTGGACGAGGTATCCGAGGAGTCGGGTGGAGAGATCGCGCGCCTGACGGTGCTGGGGTTCTCGCAGGGAGCCCACACGGCTTGCCGATGGGTGGTGGCGGGGGAGACCGCTGTGGAGCGGCTCATTCTTTGGGGAGCGTATCTTCCCGACGACTTCGATCTAGACCGGGGACCCGACCGGTTGGGGTCGGTCGAGCTCATTCTGGTACGTGGAGTGCTCGATCACTACATCTCCGAAGAGGCTCACGCCTCTCAGGAAGCCCGACTCGAAGAGCTCGGCATCCCCTTCAAGACCATCACGCACGACGGGGGCCATGAGCTCGATCCCGCCCTACTTCGACAGATCGCCGGCGTGGCGGAGTGATTCAGAACTCCCCCACGAAAGTGATCTCCGGCACCAAATCGTAGCCGAGCTCGTCGGCGACCCGCTTCTGGGCGAGGTCGATCAGAGCACGGATGTCCGAGGCGGTCGCGTCCCCCCGGTTTATGATGATGTTGGCGTGCTTCGGGAAGATCTGGGCGCCCCCCCCGATGTGCCCCTTGAGGCCGCACTCGTCGATGAGTCGTCCCGCCCCGATCCCCTCGATCTTCTGGAATATGGAGCCCGCGCTCGGGAACACGGCCAGGTCCGGATGGCGATCCTTCCGCCAAGCGAGGTTTTCCTCCATCACCCGGCGCAGTTCGTCGGGGGGAGCGGGGGTCAACTGGAAGTCCACCGTGAGGACGACGTCGTCCCGCTCGTGTAGAACGCTGTAGTCGTAGCCGAACTGAAAGTAGTCCCGATCCACGGTGCGGCGATCCCCCTCTTCGGAAAGGATCTCGGCGCATTCGACCACCTCCTCGATGAAGACGGTGCGTTCCCTCTCCGGCGCGGGGGAGAGGAAGTGCAGATTCTGCCACATCGCACCACCCACGGTGCTCGGAATCCCCACGAAGTGGTGGAGCCCGCCCAGTCCCCGGGACACGGTCGCCTCGATGAGGTCGGGATGCGTGTCCACGCCCGCCCCCGCACGCACGCGGTCGTCGGCGAGGAACTCCGTGCCGCCCACCTCGCAGCGGACCACCAGGCCACGAAAGCCTCGATCCCCGACCAGCACATTGGCACCCCTACCCAGCAGGAAGTACGGGATACCGAGATCCCTGGCGGCCAAGATCGAGTCCGCCAGATGATCCGGCGTGCGGGCGTGAAAGAGCCTGTCGGCCGGACCCCCGACGCGAAAGGTGGTCAGCGGTGCGAGCGGCGCGTCGACCTCCATCCTCTCCGGACCGAGGCGCTCATCGAGCTCGAGAAGGGTTTCCTCGATGGACATGGTCCTGAGTCGCTCCGGTTGGGGGTCGGCATGCCGCGCCAAGATAGAAGCCTCAAAGGATAGCAGGAAGCATGCCCCCGCCGGGCGAAACCGGCGTCCAGCTCCGCGCGTAGGGCTCGACGTTCGATCCGAGCGTCCGAGGCAAGTGTCCGGTATTGGGAGACGAGGTCCCGCAAATGGGCACCGGCGCGTGGGTTGGATGACCAGACGGAGGCACCGTAACCACAATGAGGGCAATGGGTTACGTGGATAATCCCTGTTTGGCATGAACCTTTCCTATAGAGTGGGCGTGCACTAAGGGGCTCGAGCCCTCGACGGAGATTCGGGGTGACGCGAATGCTGGAATGGGAGGAAGGGCACGTGAACAGAGCATTGACCGTGGTGGTGGCCGCACTTCTGGCCACAGCGGCGACGGTGTCGGGGCAGGAGACCGTACGCCTCACGTTGGACGAAGCGATCGACTACGCCCGTGAGAACAACCCCACGTTTCTGACCACACAGAACGATGAGGCGGCGACCGATTGGGCCGTGAGAGAGGCCGTGAGCAACCTCTTCATTCCTTCGGTGACGGCCTCCGGGTCGGCATCGTACCGGTCCCCCGGCTTGTCGCGCATCGGTACGATCAACACGGGTGGCGTCGAACAGGGGGCGCTCTACACGTCCTTCTATCAACTCCAGGCGAGGTACACGCTGGACGGGAACACCCTGTTCGGCGTCAGCAGCGCCAGAGCGGACAGGAACGCGGCCCGCGCGCTCACCGTGGCAGCGGAGTTTACGATGGAATCCCTGGTGACGCTCCAGTACATGACGGCGTTACGAGCGCGAGACCAGGCCGTGGTCGCCCGCCGACAGGTCGAGAGCTCGATCGAAAACCTGGAAATCGCACAGGCCCGCGTGGATGCCCAAGCCGCCATCGTCACGGACGCAAGGCAGGCTCAAGTCCAGTTGGGAAGAGACTCGATTGCGCTGCTACGGGCCGAGTCGGATCAGCGAGTTGGGACGCTCGCCCTCCTCGAGACCGTCGGCGTCGATCTCGGCCCCGGCGTGGAGTTGGTGAGTGAGTTCGAAGTGTTCCGCCCGACCTGGGCGAGTAGCGAGTTGATCTCGATGGCCCTGGAGTCTCACCCTCGGCTCAACGCGTTCGTGGCTAACGAAGGGGCGCGGCGCGCCAATCTCCGGCAAACACGCGGGCAATATTTTCCCAACGTGTCCCTGACGGGCTCCTGGTCCGGCTTCACGCAGGAGATCCAGAACGGGGAATTCAACGTCCAGAGCGCAGAGAGGAGCGTCGTCGGGGCCATCTCGAACTGTGAGACGTTCAACAGCATATCTTCGGGGCTGACGACGCCGCTGTCGGGGTTTCCCCAGGACTGTAACGCGCTGCAACTCAGCGACGCGGACCGCCAGGCGATCCTGGAGCGGAACGACGTCTTTCCCTTC
>JBDHFN010000050.1:0-25427 GCA_039590375.1 Gemmatimonadota bacterium | reverse complement strand
AGGTGTCACGCTGGTCCATCGGGATGGCCTCGATCGTCAATGCCGCGCCGGCCCCCCTGGCCGGCTTGGAGTCGCTGCCCGGCTGCGTTCTGGTGCCCTCGGACGGGAATTTCTTCAACCATATGCTCTTCCTGGTGGTGGGAATGTTCTTCGGCTCTTTCGCCGCCGCAGTCGGCGCGGGAGAATTCAAGCTTCGGGTTCCGAAGCGCCCCGTGCGGTACGGTCAGTCGCTGGGGGGCGGAGTGATCATGGGCTACGGCTCCGGAATCGGCATGGGCTGCACCATCGGAGCCTTCTTTTCGGCCATCCCATCGCTGGCGGTGAACGGATGGGTGTTCGGTGGGTTCCTTGCCATCGGCGCCTGGATCGGCACTTTGGTCATTCAGCGAATCGAATGAAGCCCGGTGTGGTGGCCCCGCTCACCGAGCAAATACCGGTAGGTGATGACGCGATGACTGCAGCGAAGTTGGACGTAAGAGGCGAAATCTGTCCCTATCCGATGATGCGGACCGTCAGCGCATTGAAGAAGCTTTCTGCGGACGAGGGCGCGTTGGAAGTGATCACCGATCACGCGCCGGCGCTGGAGACGATTCCGACGCAGGCCGCGCGCCTGGGATTCCGGACCGACATCGAAGAGTCCGGAGCGTCGGAGTGGCTTATCACGATCACACGCACGCAAGCGGAGGAGGAAGTATGAGCGACCATCGAACGGTATGGACGAAGCTCCTCGGGATCATCCTTCTAAGCGCTGTGTCGGCCTCTTGCGTGAGCCAGGGCGACGATATGACCGAGCGGGCCTACGCCAACGACGTTCTGGTCGACACGGAATGGATCGAGTCGCAAGCCGGAGACCCAAGCGTGCGTCTGTTGGAGGTGGGTGGAAACTCGGACGCCTTCGACGAGGGGCACCTTCCCGGCGCATCGTTTCTGTCAATGCGTCGCTTGTCGAACCCGGACGATCCTGTCCGCGGCCAGATCGCGACGGCAGCCCAGGTGTCGGCGGCAATCTCCGAAGCTGGTGTCGGACAGGATCAGACCGTGGTCCTATACGACCGCCAAAACAATCTCCAGGCGGCCAGGGCCTACTGGGTCTTGAAGTACTACCAACACGCCGACGTCCGCGTCTACAACGGTGGAGCCCCCACATGGACCAGGGACGGACGGGCGTTCACCACGGAGGTTACAGAGTACGAGCCATCCAACTATCAGGCGGGCCCGGCCGACCCGGAGATCAGCACGGACTGGCAGTACGTCGTGGACCATACCGATGATCCGGCGACGCTCTTCTGTGACGCGCGGAGCCCGGACGAACACCTGGGCCTGGATGTCAGAGCGGAACGTGGCGGTCACATCCCCGGCTCGATCAACGTGGAGTGGACGGCGGCGGTGAATCCGAACGGGACGTTCAAGTCGGTGAATGAACTGGCAATGTTGTACGGCGGTGCAGGCTTCACGTCCGACAGGCAGATCATCACCTACTGCCAGAGCGGCGTCCGGGGCGCTCACACATGGTTCGTCTTGAAGGAGCTCCTGGGTTACCCCAACGTCCGCAACTATGACGGGTCGTGGGGAGAGTATGGAAACAACCCCCGGAGTCCGATCGAGGGCTAGGACGGCTTCGCAGGGGTCTACGGCTTCGCAGGGGCTTCGCGAGCCAGCCGACCCTCAGTCGCTCTCGCGGGGATCTCCCTCGTCGAGAACCTGCTGCGTGCGGGCCGTCCGGTAATCACGGACGGCTTCACGGACCTCGGGATACTTGTTCCCGAGTATTTCTGCAGCGAGCAGCGCGGCGTTGGTCGCCCCGGCATTGCCGATTGCGAGTGTCCCGACCGGAATGCCCGCCGGCATCTGTACGATCGACAGCAGCGAATCCAATCCGTCCAGTGCCCAGGCATTCATCGGCACGCCCAGCACCGGAACGACGGTCTTGGCGGCCATCATTCCCCCTAGGTGGGCCGCCCCCCCCGCGCCTGTGATGATCACCTCGAGACCACGCTCTTCGGCCGTGGCGGCATACTCGATGCAGAGGTCGGGCGTGCGATGGCCGGAGATGACTCGGACCTCATGGACAATACCCAGCGATTCGAGCGTATCCGACGCGCGCCGCATGGTCTCCCAATCCGACTTGGATCCCATGACGATGCCCACTAGTGCCTGAGACTCGTTCATGGCAAGAGCTTGTAAGAGCAGGCCTGCAGGGTCAAGAGTTGGAGTTCGAGAAGCACGCGCGAAGGCCCCGAACGGGCACGAGAAAAGAAACACTTGTTCCTCAGGCCCGGCAGCCACATCTTTGACGAGCACACCTGGTTCCAACTCCCGAGGAAGGCTCTCATGCATCGTAAGATCGTAGCCACCGGGATACTCCTCACCGGCTTGCTGGTGGCGATGCCCGTTCTGGCGCAAGACTACGTATGGACGACCGAACGGCCCGACGGGCATGCTCCCGCCGGGGTCAAGGCGGACTTCACGCTCCCCGCGGGGGGGCTCTATGTGGGCTATCGGTATTCTGCGGAGAAGTTCAGAGGCACGCTCATCGGCACCCAGGAGGTGTCCGGCGCTGAGGTCCTGGACTTTTTCTCGGTCGCCCCGCTCGAGCACGACCGCTGGACGGGAGAACTCGACGTTCGCTTCGGGTTCGGCCTCGCCACAGTGGAATTCACCGTGCCGTGGGTGAGAAACCAGATGTTGAACGAGACCGACCTCGGCTTTTTCGAGAGTTCGTCCCAGTTCATCGGCGATCTCAGCTTCCGCGGACTGTTCGATGTCCTTGAGCAGGACGACCTACGATGCAGGGAGGCTCCGGCACCCCGGACGTCCTGGCCGGCGGAACGTTCCAGATGCAGAACGAGCTTGCCTCCATCGGAGCCCAGATCAACTCCGTGATCCGCTTCAAGGACAACAACAAGGGGTATCGCCTCGGTGACCAGTTCAGCTTCTCCGTGTGGGGCGGCTACAGCATCAGCGATTGGATCAGCGTCTCCCTGAGGGGCCTGTACGAACAACAGTCCGCCGTCTCGGGATTCGACGCACGCACGGACGGAACGGTCGACCCTCTCGCGAACCCGTTCGCTCAAGGGGGAGAACGCGTCATGGTCCCCATCGGACTGAACCTTTTCCTTCGCCAAGGCACGGTGCAGGGACATCGGCTCTCCATCGAGTTCTACTACCCGGTTCACGAAGACCTCAATGGGCCACAGATGTCGGCTCATCGGACGCTGGTCGCTTCCTGGCAGACCGTGTTCTAGGCTCCCGTTCGACGAATCAAGACCGCCCCGTCCGGCTCAGCCAGACGGGGCGGTTTTCTTTTGGGGGCACACCTCACCAGCGCCGTGGCTACACTAGCGCCTTGGCTACACTACCTCCTCGGCTACGCGGCCTCCTCGGCTAGACGACTCGCACCATGTGGTAGTTCTTCTTGCCCTTCCGGAGGATCAAGAACCTCTCCTCGATGGCATCGACGATCGTGACGGCCGCCTCGACGTTCTCGCAGCGGACGTTGTTGATGGAAAGACCCCCGCCCTCGACAGAACGTCTCGCCTCTCCACGCGACTTGCACACACCCGCGTCCGCGAACAGATCGAGGACCCCGGTGCCGTCTCCCTCCAACGCGGTCCGGGCGATCTCACTCGACGGAACGTCGGAGAAGACGTCTGCGATCTCATCCGCCCCGAGGCCGGCGATCTCGCCTCCAAAAAGCACCTCCGTGGCCCGCTGCGCACTCTCCAGACCATCGTCCCCATGGACGCGCCGTGTCACGTCCTCGGCAAGCGCACGATGCGCGTTACGCTCGTGGGGCCGCTCGGAGTGGATCGATTCGAGCTCGGCGATCTCCTCGGCATCGAGCAGCGTGAAATAGCGGAGATACCGAACGACCTCCCGGTCATCGGCCGTCATCCAGTACTGATAGAATCGGTAGGGTGACGTGAGTTGCGGATCGAGCCAAACGGCGCCAGCCTCGGTCTTACCGAACTTGTGGCCCCCGGCCCCCGTCAGGAGAGGGTACGTGATGCCGTACGCCTTTTCTCCCCGCATGCGCCGGACCAGGTCGATGCCCGCCGTGATGTTCCCCCACTGGTCGCTGCCGCCCATCTGGAGCGTGCAGCCGTAATGCTCGTTGAGCGCCACGAAATCGTATGCCTGGAGCAGTGCGTAACTGAACTCCGTATAGGAGATCCCCGCTTCATCGTTCTCCACCCGCCGCCGAACGGACTCTTTCTTGAGAAGCGCGTTCACGGAGAAGTGCTTACCGACGTCTCGAAGGAAGTCGACCATGGAAATCTCGCCGAGCCAGTCCAGGTTGTTGACCGTCCGAGCCGGGTTGGGGGAGCCATCGAAATCCAAGAAGTGCTCGAGCTGCCGCTGGATGGCTTTGATGTTCTCGGCCGCCCCCTCCTTGGTAAGCAGTTGGCGTTCCTCGGTCTTACCGGAGGGGTCCCCGATGAGACCCGTGCCGCCCCCCACGAGCACGATCGGATGATGCCCCGCCCTCTGCAGATGAACGAGGCCCATGATGGGCACGAGATTGCCCACGTGAAGGCTGCCGGCCGTGGGATCGAAGCCGATGTACCCCGTTACAGGGCCCTCGGCGAGCGCGGCCTCCGCACCCTCGGTGGAGTCCTGCAGCATGCCCCGCCAGCGGTATTCTTCCAGTAAGCTCATTTTACTCGGTCGGGTGTCGTGTTTCTCGCACGCGTTTCGTGTTGCCCGGTCGGGCGTCGTGCTCCGGAAACAGGCTCTCCTTCGATCCGGCACGGAAGGTGCCACGCGGTCCATCTCCCATCAAGCGCCACCAGACCGTCTCGGCGCCGCCCAACGCCGCCAATCGCCGCCGAGCACCATCGCAACACCATCCCAGCCTCGTCCAGCTTCGTCCGGTAGCGTCACGCGTGCGAGACATCAAGGAAGGCCGCACGCACCGCCCCGCGATCGATCTTACCGTTCACGTTGACGGGAAGGGCTTCGGCGAACTCGACGCGCCGGGGCACCTCGGAGGCGGAAAGCCGTTCCCGGGCGCGCTCCATCAACGTCTTCGGATCTACGCCCACGCCCGGGTCGGTCACGATCAGCGCCACGACGGTCTCGCCCCAGACGTCGTCCGGAACACCCACCACGGCGGCGCTGGCGACACCCGAAAGGCCCTCCAGAACGGCCTCCACCGATCGTGGATCGACGGTCGTCCCCCCGGTCACGATCCGATCGCTGATCCTTCCGGAGATCCAGAGATGGCCGTCGCGGTCTAGCCGTCCCAGATCACCCGTCGCGAGCCAGCCCTCCTCGTCCGCCGCGCCGGGCGAGACCGTGTCGCCTCTTACGTAGAGCTCGCCACTCTCCTGAATCCGGACTTCGAGGCCGTCCATCGGTGGGCCGACCGTGCCCGGCTTCTCTGCCACGAGGTCCGGGGGAGCCGTGGCCACCTGCGAACACGCCTCCGTCAGGCCGTAGGTCAGGGCCACCGGATATCCCGCCTCGAGAACCCGCTGGACCAGGGTGTCGCCTGCCGCGGCACCACCGAGCAGAAGGCAACGCAGGGTCTCGGGGACGGATGCCGCGCCCCGCACATCGAGAAGCCGCCTCAGCATGGTAGGAACGACCGAGGCGTGTGTCAGACCGCCCCGGTCGATCAACTCCGCCAGCACCTCGGGCGAGAATCGCCCCCTGGCCAGGAGCGTGGATCCCACGTGGGCCGCTCGGTGAACGAGCGCGAGGCCGCCGACGTGGCCAAGGGACAAGGAAGCGTACCAGCGGTCCGCTTCGGTGAGACCCAAGCGCGTGACAATCGCGCGGGCACTGGCTTCGAGGGCCGACGCAAGGATCGGAACGGCGCTGGGCTCACCGGACGTGCCCGAGGTCCAGAGCAGGGCGAAGGGGGTCGGCTCGGGTCCGAGCTCGGGCGCGGTGGCCGGCTTGGGCAGATCGTCGAGCGTCGTGACCCAGTCGGCGTCGAGCACCGTCTCGCGCACGTCGTCTCGCGTACTGACGATCAGGTCCGGCCCGATCGTGTCGAGCGCCCGTTCCATGGAGGCCGCGCCCAGCCGGGGATTGAGGGGCGCGAGTACGGCGCCGGTCCGCGGGACGGCCCATGCGGCCTGCACGGATAACGCGTTTGGGTGCGCCACCAACGCGACGGTCGCGCCGGGCCCCACCCCGAGAGGCGCTAGGCGGCGAGCCATGCGGCCGACCGCGGCGTCGAGCTCGGCGTAGGTCCACACGCGCCCGCCGTCGTCCAGCGCGGGGGCGTCGGGGCGAGCCTGCGCCGCCGCCCGCAGCGGATCGCTCACCCGAATGCCAATCCCGCGGCGAGGAGCACACCGTACAGCCCCACTACACGGGCGGTACCGGCCAGCGCCGGGATCAGCTCTCGCGGGTCGTCCTCCGTCATGATGAGGGAGACCGACGGGATGGAGGCCAGCCCCGCGGCGAGGGCAATCAGCGCCGTCGGAGGCCACTCGTAGACGCCCACGCCCAACACCGGAACCGTGAACCCGACGGCCATCAGGACGGCGTACTCGACGCGGCTCCCGTTCCGGCCGAGCCGAACGGCCAGAGTACGTTTCCCGGATGCGGCGTCGGTTTCGAGATCCCTGACGTTGTTGGCCACCAGGATCGCCGTGCTCAGCGCCCCCATGCCCGCCCCGGCCACGAGAACATCTCCGGGGACGGCGAGCGCCTGCACCCAGTAAGTGCCGCCGACCGCGATCAGACCGAAGAACACGAACACGAACGGATCGCCGAGGCCGTGATAGGCGAGCGGATAGGGTCCACCGGTGTAGGCGACCGCACACACGAGCGACGCAAGACCGATCCACACGATCGGCCATCCGCCGACGACCACCAGGTAGACGCCCACGACAGCGGCGGCAGTGAGCACCGCCACCATACCCCACCAAACACTCTTGGCGGAAATCAGCCCCGCTTGCGTCACGCGCACCGGGCCGACGCGGTTGTGCGTGTCGCCTCCTCGCACGAAGTCGTAGTAGTCGTTGGCGAGGTTGGTCCCGATCTGGATGAGAATCGCCCCGGCGAACGCCGCCACCACCGGGAGCAGCGCGAAGGTCCCGTGCGCCTCGGCCAGCCCCGCGCCGACGAACACGGGAGCGGCGGCAGCAGTCAGCGTCTTGGGGCGAGCAGCCTGAATCCAGAGGGAAAGGGCCGTCACGAGAGGGGCCGCCTGGATGGCATCGGGGATGGCATCGTCGGCGTCCCTACCAGGGCAACCATGGGAATTTGCGAAAGTCCGGTTTGCGCTTCTCCAGATAGGCGTTCTTCGCCTCCTTCGCTTCTTCCGTCATATAGAAGAGGAGCGTCGCGTTCCCGGCGAGCTCTTGAATCCCCGCCTGCCCATCGAGGTCGGCGTTGAAGGCGGACTTGAGCAAGCGGATCGCGAGCGGGCTCTTGTCGAGGATCTCCTGGGCCCACTTCCAGCCCTCCGCCTCGAGCTCGTCCACCGGCACCACCGCGTTGACCATTCCCATCTCGAGCGCCTCCTGGGCACTGTACTGGCGGCACAGGTACCAGATCTCCCTGGCCTTCTTCTGGCCGACCATCCGAGCCAGAAAGGAAGAACCGAAGCCGCCGTCGAAGCTGCCGACCTTGGGGCCCGTCTGGCCGAAGACCGCGTTGTCGGCGGCGAGCGTGAGGTCGCACACGACGTGCAGCACGTGCCCCCCGCCGATCGCGTACCCCGCCACGAGGCAGATCACCGGCTTGGGCATGCTTCGGATATAGCGCTGGAGCTCCAGCACGTTCAGGCGAGGCACGCCGTCGGCCCCTACGTAGCCCCCGTCACCGCGTACCCTCTGGTCTCCGCCGGAACAGAAGGCATACCCGCCGTCCTCCGCCGGTCCCTCCCCGGTAAAGAGCACGACGCCGATGCGTGTGTCCTCTCCGGCGTTCCTGAACGCCTCCTGGAGCTCCAGTAGCGTCTCGGGCCGGAAGGCATTGCGCACCCGAGGGCGATTGATGGCGATGCGCGCCACGCCATCCGCCTTCTTGTACGTGATGTCCTCGTACTCCTTGGCGACCTCCCACTGCGGCTCGCTCATGTTCTCGCCCACCTACGTGTAGTGTCGCAGAAGTGTCTCCGCCAAATCTGCATCGCGTTACAATAGCGCCCCGACCGCTTGGCGCACCGCCTCGACCACGGCTTTTCGGCCGAGCTGGTTCTGGTCGCGATCGCTTCGAACTTCCAGGATTCGAGGCCCCGTGCCCGCGAGCACCTCCCCGAGCGCGTCCGCGGCGGCGTGCGGATGGTCCACGCGACTGTACGCGATCCCGTACAGTTCGGCCACACGGCCGAAGTCGAGCCCGTGCGGCGTCGCGAAATATCGAGTGAACTCGGGCTCATGCTCGCGGATGGGGAGCATATGGAAAATGCCCCCGCCGTCGTTGTTGATCACGACGAACACGATGTCCAGCCGGTGTTCGGCGACGGAGAGGAGTCCGTTCATGTCGTGGTAGAATGCGACATCCCCCACGACGGCGACGAGGGGTGAGCGTCCCTCACTCGCCACGGCGATCCCTGCCACGGTGGACACGATCCCGTCGATGCCGCTCGCTCCCCGGTTGCCCCAGACGCTCAGAGGCTTCCCTCCCCCTCCGAACGCGTCCAGGTCACGGACGGGCATGGAATTGGACACGAACAGCGTCGTGCCCTCCGGAACGGCGGCGACCACGGCTGCCAGCACGGCCCCCTCGCAGGGCTCTCCGGCCTCGGCGGTCCGAAAATCACAGACCGCCTTCCTCGCAGCCGCATCGAGCCCCCTCCACCGCTCGAGCCATGAAGCGGGCGCTCCGGGCGTACTCAGCGCGGTCGTCACGGCCCGGACGAAGGGCGCCTCCTGCGCGCGTACGTGAAGCGAGGCCACGCCGAGGTGATCTCTCCAGCAGTGCCCCGACGTGATCATCACCTGAGGCACATCCGCGAGCTCGCCGAGGAAGGCCAAGAGCGAAGCGGACACGGGTGCGCCTCCGATGCGGATGACGACGTCGGGCTCGAGCGCCTCCTGCTTATCCTGGAGAGCCTCGTGCATATCCTGGAGAAAGAGGTCGTAGGCCGACACGGCGTGCTCCACGCAGTGCCCGCTGAAGCGGGCGCCGGAGAGAGGATCAGCGAGCACGGGGAATCCGGTGGCACGGGCCAGATCTCCCACGGCCGGCCCCACGGCGTCGGGATCGGCGACCGGCCCCACCACGATCAACCCACGAGAGGCCCTCGCGAGGGCGACCGCGACCGCACTAACCTCGTCCTCGACGGGGGCGGCCGCGCCCCCCTCCCCTGCCGGAACCATCGGCGTACCATCCGGGTGCCCGTCCAGCCCGACGGGATCCGCCGTGCGAAGACTCGCTGCCATTTCCGCCGTGAGCTCGGCCGGTTCCAGAGGCTTGTCGAACGGAAAATTCACGTGGACGGGGCCGGAATCCGTCCCCAGCGTCGCCGCCACGGCCTCGCACGCGAGCGCTCGCACGCCCCGGAGATCATCCGGCGAGGGCTCGCCCGCATCGAGGCTCTTCCTGACGAACGAACCGTAGAGGTCGGATTGGTCGATCGTCTGGTTGGCGTCGGTCCCGCGGAGCTCCCGCGGGCGGTCCGCCGTGAGCAGAAGCAGGGGCACCCCAGCCTGTGACGCCTCGACCACGGCGGGAAAAAGATTCGCGGTCGCGGTGCCGGACGTCGTGATCACAGCCGCCGGGCGCCTGGTGATCTTCCCGAGGCCAAGGGCGAAGAATCCGGCACACCGTTCGTCCAGATGGACCCACGTCTGGATCCCATTCTCTCTCGCGCACGCCATTACCAGCGGTGTCGATCTGGATCCCGGGGCGACGCAGACATGTTCGACGCCCCCGCGCGCCAACTCGTCGATGAAGGCCCTGACCCAGGCGGTCGTGACCGCCGAGTCGCTCATCGTGCTCCGCTCGCCGCGAGGGCCCTCAGCATTGGCTCGAACTTGATGTTCGTCTCGTCCCATTCGAGGCCGGGATCGGAGCCCTTCACGATTCCCGCCCCGGCGAAGAGCCGCCACCGCAGATCCCGCACCACCGCACAACGAAGCGCGGGTACGAACACGCCGCTCCCGTCCAGATCGAACCACCCCACGGGGCCGGCGTACCAACCGCGCTCGAAGGGCTCTTCCTCGTCGAGGAGCGCCAACGCGGCGTCCCGGGGAAGGCCGCACACGGCCGGGGTCGGGTGGAGCGCTTCGAGCACCTTGAGGGCGGACGTGCCCTCAGGAAGGCGAGCCCGGATCTCCGTCTCGAGGTGCTGGAGCCGGGCCAGGGTGAGCACGTGCGGCTCCGGCTGCGTACGGATTTCCTCGGCAAGAGGGCCCAGCCGGGCGACCATGTCCTCGAGGGCGATGCGCTGCTCGACTCCCTCCTTGTCACTGGCCAACAACTGATCCGCCAACCGCTTCTGCTCCCTCTCCGTCTCCCCACGCGCCACCGTCCCCGCCACGGCCGTGGCCCGGAACTGACCACCGGAGAGCGTGGTCACGGTCTCGGGCGCCGCGCCGAGAAGCACGCATCCGTCTTCCGGGTCGAAGTAGAACACGTGACTGCCGACGTTTTCCGCCCACAGTTGATGGGCGACTTCGATCGGATCCAGGCGACTCTCCGTGATCACGTCGAGCGTGCGAGCGAGAACGACCTTCGAGACTCGGCCCTCGTCGATCGCCGCCAGAGCCTCCCTCACGGCGGCGTCCCAGCCGGCACGCTCGGATTCGGTCCGAGTGAAGGAAATCGGACGCGTGGGCGATGCCACGGGTCCACGGGAATCCGCAGACACATCCGTCGCCGGATCGGCGAGCTCTCGAGAAAGTCGCTCCGCGTGCGTCAGCAGACGGGTCAGAGTCGATTGGGCCCCGTCACGCTCAGGGTCGACCAGAATCCGCACGGTCAGGACGGGGTCGGCCCCCGAGACGCTCTCGAGTTCCAGAGCCGGGACGTGAAAGAGCGCCGGCGGAAACCCCGCCCAAAGCTCTTCCGTCGCGTACTCCGGGCGAAACGCGAAGCCACCAAAGAACCTCACCCCGGCGGCGGCGCCCACGCCCAACACCGAGCCGGAAGCGAAGAGATCCGAGGCGTTCGTCTCGATCTCGGTGAAAGAGCCCTCCGGGTGGGTCCCCTCGGCAGTCACGGTCGCCAGGGCCCCCGAATGGACGATCCAGCCGTCGGACCGCGCCCAGAACCCCCTGGGCCCACGGCCGGCACGTCTGAGAAAGCGTATCGGATCGGCACCAGCGGCGGGCGCGGTCACAGCCAGCACTCGTGCCTGTGCAATCGCAGCGGTGTCAGCCGGGTTCATGGCTCCGGGGTTTCGGATAGGCGTGCAGCCCCCCGGTCCCTCCGTGGGCTCACGCCAACGCTCTTACGCAGAGCCAATATACGGGAATGAGGCCGATGACCAAGAACCGAAGGGCTTGCGCCGCCGCGGACTCCGCTATTAACGAGGTGGAGTCGGATTGAGTCTCGGGTAATCGTTTTCTCCGGCTCCGGGTATCAGGCTGGAGTTGGTTCTCAGGCCCACGAGTGTCGGTCCATGTTCGAACAAACCCCACCTGCGAGATTCCACGTTTCCGCCGTGGCGATCCTAGCAGGGTTCGCCCTGCTCGCGCCGCAGCGCGTGGAGGCCCAGGAACCTGTTCCGCCCACGCAGGAGCCGCAGGACACCGTCCTGGCAGCAGAGGACACCGTTGCACCGCTCGGTCCGCCACAGCCGGATATCTACCTCGCTGAACTCTCGGTCTTCGACGGCCTGCATTACCTCGGCCCTCTGCAGAACGTCACCAACCGACCGTACTCCTACGACGATCAGCCGATATTCACACCGGACGGCCGGTCACTGCTGTACACCGCGGAGTATGCTTCCCCGGATACGGTGCAGACCGAAATTCACCGCTACTACCTCACCTCCAGACGCGAGACCCGGATCACTCGCACCGACGGAAGCGAGCATTCACCCAGACCCGTGCCCGGGGATCGAGCCTTTTCGGCCATCCTCGCCGAAGCCGACTCCAGCCAGCGCATTTGGCGTTTTACGATGGAGGGGATGGACGGAGAAGTGCTGTTCCGGAATCTGAACGCTGTGGAACACCATGCCTGGGGCAGCGAGACGAGCGTGCTCCTCTACATGTTCGGTGAGCCCCCGACCGCTCGGATCGCGGACCTCGCAACCGGCGAGAGCGAGGTCGTGGCCAGCGGAGTCGGGCGCTCTCTCAACAAGATCCCCAATCGGAACGCATGGAGCTTCGTCGAGCGGGTGTCGGTCGACGAGGCGTGGATCAGCGAAGTCAATATCGCGACCCACGAAGTCCGTCGACTCATACGGACCGTCGGTGGCGGCGAGTTCCACGCCTGGACCCCGGATGGGGTGCTACTCATGGCCTTCGGCAGCCGGATCTATCAGTGGGATTCCGAAGTGGACTTCGATTGGCGCGGGGTCGCGGACCTGGCGGATATGGGGATAACGATCGGCGACATCGCCGTGAGCCCGGACGGTACCAGGATCGCCATCGTGGGGGACCCGATACCCGGGACCGGACCCGTGGAACGGGAGTAGGCGACCCTCAGAACGGATTCGTCGCGAACACCGAGAATTCCGGAACGAAGCCCCGGCTATCCACCTTGAGCGCCCCAACGATGGCGGTGGCGATTTCCTCAGGCCGCAGTTTCTTCTCAGAAGCTTCCCGCTCGACGCCCGCCTTTTCCGCGAATTTGGTCATCACTTCGCTCGGATTGACCAACATGACCCGCACGTTGTGACGTCGGAGCTCATCGCGCCAACATTCCGTCATGCCGCGTAACGCGAACTTCGAGGAACCGTACGCGGTGCGCCCGGCGCTGCCCTTGAGGCCCGAGGTGGACGATATGTTGATCATCTCGCCGCTACCCTGCTCGATGAACTGGCGAGCCGCTTCCCGCGCCATGAGGAATGGGCCGAACACGTTGGTGCGGAACACGCCCTGCAGCTCCTCGAACGTCGTTTCGACCAGGGGCTTGAAGAGGCCATAACCGGCATTGTTGACCAGAATATCGAGCCGCCCATGCTTTTCGATCACGGAACTCACGGTGCGGACCGCGTCTGCCTCATTCCCGACGTCGCCCACGATCCAATCCAGTCCCAGCTCCTCCGCCGTGTCCCGAACGGCGTCTTCGCGACGGCCCGTAATCGTGACCCTGGCGCCCTCGTTTGTGAGCGCTTCAGCGATGGCGCGACCGATTCCCTCGCCACCGCCAGTCACCAACGCAACCGCATCTTTCAGTTCCATCGAATCTCCTCTCATGGCCACCGGAATGCCGGGGGGACAGTCTACTCGCCTCACGGACTTGGTGCACGGCCTCACTCGCGTACATCACACACGGTCGGCACATTGAAGGCCGTGTGAGCCGATTCGCCCAAACTGGGCGGGCAGCCGAATTCGGGTCGGTAGAAACGTTTTCCCTGGGGTGCGATATGGGACGTATATGGATTTGTGCAGTGGCGGTGGGATCTCTGGCGATGCCGCTCTCCGGACAGAACCTCGATGCCACGGCAGCGCTGATGAGAAATCTGACCGAAGCGCCTGGTCCTTCAGGCTTCGAGGAGGCGGTCAGGGAGATCGTCGTGAGCGAGTTCGAGGACCTGGGTCTCGACGTTGAGTTCGATGGCCTCGGGTCGGTACTCGCGGAGGTCTCTTATTCGGCGGGTGGCCCCAGGATCATGGTGACGGCACACCTGGATGAAGTCGGCCTCATGGTACAACACATCACGCCCGACGGCTTCATCCGCGTGAAGACGCTTGGCGGATGGCTGCGACAGGCTCTACCGGATCAACGCTGGACCATCCTGGGGCGCGACGGCCCGGTGACGGGATTCAGCGGGCTCAGGACGATCCACGTGACCCCCGCCTCACAGCGGGATCGGGTCTGGTCGCTCGAGGAGACCTTCCTCGATGTGGGCGCCAGGTCCGCAGCTGAGGTACGGGCACTGGGTGTGAGGCCCGGAGACGGCGTCGCGCCCCAAACAGACTTCGAGATCCTCCCCAATGGGCGCTACGCGGCAAAAGCCTGGGACGATCGGGTCGGGCTCGCCGTGATGCTCGTCGCCGCGCGGCGGATCCGGGAGGAGGGCATCCGGATCCCAGCAGAGGTGGTGTGGGTTGCCACGACACAGGAAGAGATCGGTTTGAGGGGAGCGCAGACTTCGGTCGTACTCGCCGCCCCGGATATCGGAATCTCGATTGAGGCGGGAGTCGCGGCGGACTTTCCAGGAATGAGTCCCACGCAGGCTCAGGAACGTCTCGGCCTTGGTCCCGGAATCTTCCTCCTGGACAGCTCCATGATCCCCAACCGGAAGTTCAGAGACCTCGTCTTCGACATCGCCGTGGAAGCGGGCATACCGCTCCAGGCGGATGTCCTCACCGGGTACGGAGAGGACGGAGCGGAGATTCAGCGTTTCTCTACGGGACGCCCTACCGTGAACATGACCGTCCCAACCCGGTACCTCCATTCGCACACGGGCATCATCCAGCGCTCGGACTTCGATCAAGCAGTGGAGCTACTCATCCAGGTTCTCCGTCGCCTCGATCGGGAGACCGTGGCCGACGTCGCGAGTTTCCGCTGAGCGTTTCCGCTAAGCCACGGCGCCAACGAGCCCCGGCTATTGAGGAGATTCGAGTGATGATCGACCTGGATGAGGCCCGCAAAGGGCGGCTCTGAAGGTCTGGCTGGCCTTCGTGGCCTCACGAGCCCAGATTGCCAATGCGATGATCGTTCCGGTTTCAGGGAGGTAGCCATGAAGATCGAGGAGATTCTTCGCAACAAGGGCCATGATGTCGTCACCATCACGGAGTCCCAAAGTGTCCTTGCCGCCGCCCAGGCCCTCGTAGACCACAATATTGGCGGATTGGTGGTCACCGAGGGCAAGCGTCCCACGGGCATCGTGACCGAGCGCGACATCCTGCGGGTCACGGCACAATCCCCGACCGAGCTCGGCACCATCCCGCTAGGCGCCGTGATGACGCGGGAGATGATCACGGCCACGCCGGGGGATCGGCTCCCCGAGGTGATGGACGTGATGACCCAGAACAAGATCCGACATCTTCCGGTTCTGGAAGGAGATCGGCTCGTCGGCATCGTCTCCATCGGTGATCTCGTCAACGCGTGCCGGATCGCAGCGGAGGCTGAGAACTCCCAGCTGCGACAGTACATCCACGGAGTCGGCTGATCTGGACGGACGTGATAGGATGCGCCGGCCACTATTCTTGATGCTGCTCACAGCGTGTGCGCCACCCGCCCCCGGCTCGGACACCCGTGAGTTAGAGAACTGCGCGTGGCGGGTGTGCGTTACGATCCTGAACACGGCCTCGGGCCGAGCGTACCGGGCGGTGAATCGGGAACCGGTGCCCGCCACGATCGTGCTGACCTTCCGGTCCCCGGGGAACTTACGCCCCGGGGCGGATCGTCCAATCGAGCGAGTGGTGCCCGCGGAATCCAGTCTAATCCTGGTCCGCCTGCGCACGATCGTGCAGAACGAGGCGATCCGCCCCAGGGTCACGATCGCGATCGACCTCGGTTCCAGCACGACCGTGCCGGACGCCGATCACATTTATGCCGTACCGTTCGGCGGCGACGCTCCACGTGAGTTGACTCAAGGCTTCGACGGAGCCGATTCGCACCTGGCCAGCATGCGCTACTCCCTGGACTTCGCGATGCCGGAGGGCACGCCGATTCTCGCGGCCCGAGCCGGGACGGTGCTGTACGTGCAGGACGGCTTCACGGCAGGCGGGGTGGATCCCGACCTTCTGGAGCAGGCCAACCTCGTGGTGGTGGCGCACAGTGACGAAACCATGGCTTCGTATGGTCATCTCACGCCTGGGATTTCGGTCTCCGTCGGCGACGAGGTGGACGAGGGCGACGTGCTGGGCTCGAGCGGCGCAACCGGCTTCGCGGGCCAGCCGCATCTCCATTTCCACGTCGGTCAACGGATGTTGGGCACCCCGGGACGTACGATTCCGATCCAGTTGAGAGATCGCGATGGGCACGTCCTCGATCTGGCGGCTGGATCCTTGATCCAACCCGCTCGCGGAAATTCTCGATAGAAACGGGCGGCGTGGACCAACGCGCCCAACCCCGGCGCTACCCGAGCTTCACGGCGGTCCCAGCGGCGGTGACCATCAGCATGCTCCCCGTCCTGCCGATCACTTCGTAGTCGAGGTCGACCCCGACCGTGGCGTCCGCCCCCAGACTTTCAGCGTGGCGAGCCATCTCACGGAGGGCCTCCTGGCGGGCAGACCGGAGCGCCTTTTCGTAGGCGGCAGCTCGTCCCCCGACAACGTCGCGCACCGCCGCCAGAAAGTCTTTCAGGATATTCGCTCCGATGATGGCTTCGCCGGTCACGATGCCGAGGTATTCCCGAGCCGGCTGGCCCTCGATCGCAGGGGTGGTGGTCAAGAGCATTTTGTCTCCCTTCTAGTATGTTCCTTCCGTCGCGCCAGGGCGCGAGGACCCGAGAGGTCCGAATACGAGTGTTACCAGCATTACGGAAGTTTGACCACAAAGGATACATCCATGACGCCATCCCGCGGGACGCTCGACTGGCGGTATTACCGCCCCGGATGACAGAGCTGCAAGCGCACGCAGGAGTTTCTTGCGAAGAACGACATCCACGACGGTGAGGTTCAGAGCGCGGCGAAGGATCCGGTCATCGGCGAGGCTGCTTTGGGCCTTCTCGAGGGCATCGAGCATCTCCACGTAGCCAAGGGAAGCAAGGTCCTTCACTTCACCCTGTCGCACGATCGACCCTCCAAGGCCACCCTTCTCGAGCTACTCCTCGGCCGGTCGGGAAAGCTGAGGGCGCCCACCATCAGGAAGGGAACGACGCTCCTGGTCGGATATAATTCTGAACTACTCGAGGCCGGCCTGTTGTAATGTTGAATAGGGGCTGGAGAGGTCGGCGATCCCGCCCGCGGACCCTTTTGCCGACAAGCGGTGGACGGTTGGAACTGCAAAGCAGGATGGTGGACGGTGAAGAACAAGCTCGGTGTGGCGCTCTTGGCACTCGCGATCGCGGTGGGCTGGAGTGTTACAGCGCGTGAAGAAGCACCGATCGCCGCGGGAACGTACTTGGTGTACGACATCGCCGGCACGCAGATGCGACTGACGTTTTCCCCCGCCGACGGCGACCGCTACGACACGAGCCTCGAGTACGCGGACGATCACGGCGCGTTCGAACCGGCAGAAACCTGGTCCGACCAGAGCGATGTAGTGGATACGCGCTTGCGAACGGTCGATGGCCGAATCTTCGAATTGGGCTCACTGGGACCGCTTTGGGTGCCACCGAGCGAGCTACACGAGGGCGGCAGCGCGCACGGCACACGAGTGGGCGAGGTTCGGCAGTGGGAGAGCTGGGAGGTCGGCGTGGTCACGGCCAGCGTAGGGCTCGGCGGGGCCCTTCGCGGAGAGTGGTACTACGACGCGCGGACGGGTTTCCTGGTCGGCGGCACCAAGAGTACGGCGCTGTCACTCACAGGCGACGGACAGGTCTTCACCCTGACGGACACCAACCTCCCCGACCTCGGCTTGCGCTAGGCCGACGGTGGGCCCGTGGGGACGTCAGCCCGCGGACCGATCCTCCGATTCGACGACTGCAAGATCGATCGACTGGCGGACTTCTACCCGCATCCTGGACCCGTACAGCCCCCCGGCGACGTCCACCTCGTTGAACCGGAAAACCCGGATACGCTGATCGACCCTGGCCGGGTTCGATGCGCCTGGAATAATCACCGCGCCGGTGTCCGGCAGCAGCAGTGGCCCGTAATCCCTCGTCTCGACTTCCGCGCTCCTGGCCTGCGAGGGCACGTCCCAACGCAACCTCAGGTCCTGGCCCGCAGGTACCGGCGAGTCCACAGCAACTCCCGAAATCGTGTGGATTCCGGGCCCACCCAATACGACGCCCTCGACTACATCCTCACCGCTCACGATGCTGAGCGTGAAGTCCCCCCCATGGAAGGTGTGCCGCTCCGCCACGTAGTTGCCCGTCGCCTCGGGATCGAGAAGCGTCACTTCTCCGAATCCGGTGTTGGCGATCGTGACGGCGGCTCCCGTTATCGGATTGCCGAGCCCATCTCGAACCCGAACCGAGAACTCGGTGACGAATCCACCGGCCTCGTCGAAGGCATTGACGTCCGCCCGGACGTCGAGCGTTCCGCTTCCGGTTCCGGGGTTATTCCGCTCCACGGCGGGGTCGGTCAGGCTGTCTGCGGACGCCGCGATGAAGACGACGGCGCTCACTGCTATAACTGAAAACATCTTGATTCTCATACTTCGAACTCTCCGTTACTTCTGTCCTGAACCACCTCTTGCGAATAAGCCTTAATCTAAAATGCAATAATTGGGCCATGCCGTGGTGATCTTTTCCTGCGTGGCGTCGCCTCGTGTTCTCACTGAGGCGGCCGGAGAGACTCGCGAGCCTGTGCCGAATCGAGCGGACCCCGGGTCTCGGCCGCTCCGAGTCGCTCCCGAAACAGCACCTCGGCCCTCGAATCCGCCTCCCCCTCTCCCTCACCCGGTGATCGCATCAGGAGGGAGACGGCCGGGACGGTGATCAGCGGGATGACGGTCGTCACGTAGGAGGGATCGAGGCCGACTCCGTCCCTCGTCAGGAGGAAGACCCAAGCTTCGCGGAGGGGACCGGACCCAGGGGGAGCCTGGAGGTCGATCAAGAGGGCCCACTTGATGAGGAGGAACCACACGCCCCCAGCCGCATACCCGGTCAGCATGCCCCAAAAAGCCCCCCTCTCGGTCGTCGAACGCCAATAGAGCGTGAACGCGACCGAAATCGCGGGCGGAACGACCATGGCGAAGCCGAAGAGGAGCAGATCGAGGATGGACACGTCGGTTCCCGTCGCGAGCCACCACGCCACCAGGGCGGCGAGTACGGCATAACAGACCGTCACCAGACGATACGTCCTCAGCCGGCGCTCCGATGAGTAGTCGGCGCTGGACGGCATCCAGTCGCGCACGAGCATGGTCGCGCTCGCGAGCAGGATCGGCCCTCCGGAAGAGATCACCGCCGCCAGGACCGCCGCGATCGCGACGCCACCCATGACGGGGCTGATCTCCGAGGCGATGGTCGTGATGTTGTCGTAACCGGCCAAACCCGCATCCAATCCATAGCGAGCCACAGCAAGAATACCGATGACCCCGGCCAAAACCGGCATGAGCGCCGCGATCATGCCGCCCACGATAAACGCCGGAGCGAGGCTCCGCTCGGTTCGCGTCGCCGTCGAGTAATTCGCGTAGATCGACGCCGCGGGTGAGTGGATCGCGGCGGAAAAGAGCATGCCGAATACGGGTAGCCACCCTGCCCCGGCAAACCCCCACCACGCCGCCTGTGAGTGGGTGGGGGAAGAGGCGAGTCTGGCGTTCACCTGCTGCGTCACGGAGTCCCATCCGCCCATTTCTCGGACGCCCAGAACGCCAACGGCGAGCAGCGAGACTAGGATGACGACGGTGTGGACGACGTTGGTAACGGCCGTCCCCCACAACCCACCGAGGGCTACGTACGTCGAAAAGACCGCAGCGGCGATGAGCACCCCTTGGAGCATGGTCAGCGGTGTGAGCGAGCTGAGGATCACCCCGATCACGTACGCTTCGATCACGTTGATGATCGCGTTCTCGGTCTGCACGCAGAAGCTGGTGAGCCACTGGCACCTCCTCGAGCCGAACCGGACGGCGAAGAGCTCGGCCACCGTCTGGAGTCCAAGCCTCCGGTAATAGACGGCGAAGAACACCCCCACGAGCACCATGGCGGCAAAGCTGCTGATCCCGTACCACCACATGTTCCAGACACCGCCACTGATCACGTTGCCCGCGACCCCATACGTGCCCGCGCCCCCGATACGGGTCCCGGCCAGAGCGAAGGCCACGAGAGCGCCCGACATCCCACCCCCCGCGACCGCCCATTCCGTGGAGCCCTTGGTTCTCCGGACCATGAAGGCCCCAACGGCCGTCACGCCGCCGAGGTAGAGCGCGATGGTCGTGATGGCGATGTAATCCAATGAAGGATCCTTCCGGTGCGTGCGAATCGCACAACGACGGAGGCTTGGGAGCTGGTTTGGTGCCCAGGCGTCGTTGGATAACACGCCCGTGGAGACGAGGCAACCGGAATACAGTACATTCTCTGCCCCAAAACCTCTGCCCCAACCAATCGACGAGGTCATCGGAGGATTCCATGAAACGAATTGTCACCGCCACGCTGACCACCCTTTTGGTTGCGGGCCAGGCCGCCGTTAGCTCGGCTCGAGCGGAAATCGCTGCCTATCGGAGGAACCTGCAGCGAGGATATCTGGAGCGGATGGACTGGCTGATGACGAACGATCCCGATCCACCGACAGGCGGGGGTGGAGGCGGGGGCGGGGGCGGCAATACGAGGGTCGACGTCAGCCAATCCGACATCCGCCCCTTCGTGCGCGGAGAACTCGAGGCGACGAAAACCGACATTGAAGCGGCATTGAACGGAAGGTTGGATCAAGCGACGCGGTACCACCTTCGGGACGCCGTGGTCAGGATCGACGACATCCTCGAACCGCAAGACTGAGCGAGGAGCCTCGCCCCCACCCGGCTCCACTGTGAGCCTCGTGGGGGCCCGGAGCAGATCCGATCGCGCGGAGACGCTACGGACGAATCAGACGTTGAACCGCACGTGCATGATGTCCCCGTCGGCTACCACGTAGTCCTTCCCCTCGACCTGGAGCCGCCCGGCATCCTTGACGGCTTGCTCGGATCCGAATTCCATGAACGTCTCATAGGGGGTCACTTCCGCACGGATAAAGCCGCGCTCTAGATCGGAGTGGATGCGTCCCGCCGCAGGGCGTGCTCGCGTCCCGCGCCGGATGGTCCACGCACGCACCTCGTCTTCGCCCACCGTAAAGAACGATATGAGGTCCAGGAGACCGTACGCGGTCCGGATGAAGCGGGCCAGGGCCGGCTCGCTGAGCCCCAAATCCTCCAGGAAAGCGGCCTGATCCCCTGGCTCCAGCCCCGCGATCTCGGCCTCGACGCTCGCCGACAACACCAAACCGGCCGCGCCCAGTTCCTCGAGCCGAGCGGCGATTCCTTCCGGCATCGGCTCGGCGGCCTGCGTCTCATTGCGGTTCAACACCACGAGTAGCGGGCGGTCCGTGAGCAGCCCGTAGCCCCGCAGGTAGTCGCGATTAAGCTCCTGGGCGGTGAGCAGCCGTAGAGGGCGCTCGTCCTCGAGTGTCGACTTCATCAACTCGAAGGCGGCCACCTCCTGCGGCTCGGCGCGCTCCTTCTTCGCCCTCTCCAGCCTACGCTCCACGATCTCGAGATCGGCAAGCACACACTCCGTGTGAAAGGCCTCCAGATCCGAGGCCGGGTCTGGATCACCCTCGATCGCGGGGTTCACGAAGTCACGGAGGACCAGACAGAGCGCCTCCTGGTCGCGGATCTGCTGAAGCCCTCGGGGAGAAAGCCCCTTCTTCTCGGCCCCGTGCTCGCCGGGAATGTCACAGAAGCTCATCTCGGCGTACGTGGTCTTCTTCGGGGAGAAAATGGCAGACAACTCGTCGATCCGCTCGTCCGGAACCCGTACGATGCCGAGTCGCAGCTCACCGCCGAAACCCACCGGTACGTCCATGCCGGTCATCGTATTGAAGACGGTCGTCTTTCCCGAGCCGGCAAACCCAACCAGTCCTATTTTCATTCATTCCCCGTGGAATCAAGCCGTTCGAGAGCCGGCCACATCGTGCGAAACGTCGGCAAAGTGAAGCGACGGCCACAGTATAGCACAAGAGCGTCTCGGGGGATGAACCCCCATACAATCGACCTGGGGAAGCACCGACAAGGGGCCGGAACCGAGGCTTGAAGCCTTGACACCGAGAGGCTCCTTCCTCTATCTACAGCTTTACGCTTGTCTCCTGAGGAGACCTTCTCTTAGTGAAGCGCTCGGCGACCATGTCCATGAATTTCTCCATTCTCGGAACCCTTCGACTTACGGAGCTTACTCCTTTGGGGAGAGGGCATCGGTCTTCGGAAATCGGCATAGCCTGACGGCACGAGACCGAACGCGGCGACGCGCGGGCCCTCTCATGAAGGAGGGGCCCGTTTTTATTTGATATAGGACTCGAAGCAGGATAGGCAGGATCATGGCAAAGATCACGATATTCGATACGACGCTGAGGGATGGCGAACAGTCGCCCGGGGCCACGATGTCTACGCCCGAAAAGCTCAGGATGGCCGCTCAGCTCGACGAACTCGGTGTGGATGTAATCGAGGCGGGCTTCCCCGTGGCCTCGGACGACGACTTCGAGGGCGTGCGCTCCATTGTGAAGGAGGTACGGCGCCCCGTTATCGCGGCGCTGGCCCGGGCGAGCTCGGCAGACGTCGATCGTGCGGGTGCCGCCGTAGAGGCCGCGGAAAGGCCCAGAATCCACGTCTTCCTCGCAACCTCTGATATCCACTTGAAGCACAAGCTGGAGATCGGACGCGAAGAATGCCTGGAGCGGGTGGTCGAGGGCGTCGAACGCGCGAAGAAGCTCGTGGACGACGTGGAATTCAGCGCCGAGGACGCCACCCGAACCGATGTGGCGTTCCTCTGTCAGGTCGTGCAGGCCGCCGTCGAGGCCGGCGCCACCACCATCAACATCCCCGACACGGTGGGCTACACCCTGCCCGGTGAATATCAGTCTCTGATCGAGACCCTGTTCCGCAACGTGGAGGGTCTCGAGAACACCGTCGTGAGCGTGCACTGTCACGACGATCTCGGCCTGGCCGTAGCCAATTCGCTGGCCGCCCTGGAAGCAGGCGCCCGCCAGGTAGAGTGCACGATCAACGGGATCGGAGAACGAGCCGGTAATGCCTCCCTCGAGGAGGTCGTAATGGCGCTCAGCGTTCGGAAGGATCTGACGGAGCACCACACCGACATCAACACAGCGGCCCTCTACAAGACCAGCCAGCTGCTGTCCCACATCACGGGCATCCACCCGCAGCCCAACAAGGCGATCGTGGGTCGTAACGCCTTCGCCCACGAGGCGGGCATCCACCAGCACGGGATGCTGAAGGAGCGCATGACCTACGAGATCATGACTCCGGAAATGGTCGGCGCGCCCGGAACAAAGTTGGTCCTCGGCAAGCACTCCGGGCGACACGGCCTGCGCAACCGGTACCAGGAGCTCGGCTACGACCTGGAGGATGACGAGCTCGATCGAGCCTACAAGCTGTTCACGCTCGTCGCGGACCAGAAGAAGTCGATTCTCGACGAAGACCTGATCGTCATCCTGCATCACGGGGCGATGAAAGACACACCGGAGTCGTTCCGGCTCGTGGAGCTGGACGTGAACTGCGGAGGCAAGTGGTCCACCGCTCGCGTCAAAGTGTCGCACCGCGACGGGCCCGCGCGGGAGGCGTCGGGTAAGGGTGACGGACCGATCGCCGCCGCCTTCTCGGCCATCGACGAAGTGATCGACGAGAAGGTGGAGGTCATAGACTTCGAGATCGTGGCGGCCACGCCGGGCCGGGATGCGATCGGAGAGGTCAACCTTCACGCTCGCATCGGCGGGCGGACCTTCGCCGGACGGGCCGCCTCGACCGACGTGGTCGACGCCGCCGCCCGGGCCTACGTCAACGCGCTCAACAAGGCTGAACAGGCCGAGGCTCTGGAGGCGGTCGAGATGAAGGCGGAGAGTTCGCTGGGGGGTCTGGCGTGAAGTGGCAAATCGCCGTTCTCGGTGGAGACGGGGTCGGTCCCGAGGTCACTGAGGCATCTCTCGAGGTCCTGCGGGCGACGGCCGAGCGCTTCGGTCATGAGTTCAGCGCCGACGTCCAGGACGTGGGGTACGCCGCGTACGAGCGGGCCGGGACCCCGCTCCCGGAAGAGACACTGACCGCCTGCCGCAACGCCGACGCTGTGCTTCTCGGGGCGGTCGGGGACCCACGCTCCGACGGGGTGCCCGTCGAGTTGCGCCCCGAAGCCGCGCTCCTCGCCCTCCGCAAGGAGATGGGATGCTACGCCAATCTCCGCCCGGTTCGGCTTCTGCCCGCCCTGGCTTCGGCCTCTCCGCTCCGTCCCGAAATCGTCGACGGCACGGACCTGGTGATCGTTCGCGAGTTGGCCGGCGGGCTCTACTACAGTGAGCCGCGCGGCCCGGTGGAGGACGGACGGGCCGCCGTAGACACCATGAAGTACCATCAGGACGAAGTGGCCCGCATCGCGCGGGTGGCGTTCGAAACGGCGCAGGGACGCCGGAAGAGCGTGCTCTCGGTCGACAAGGCCAACGTGCTGCACAGCTCCAGGCTCTGGCACCGCGTGGTGGACGAGGTGGCTGAGGAATATCCGGACATCGAGTGCGACCACATGCTGGTCGATCGCGCGGCCATGGAGCTGGTGCTCAATCCGTCGACCTTCGACGTCGTGCTGACGCCCAACCTGTTCGGTGACGTGCTCAGCGACGAGGCCGCAGCGGTCGTCGGATCCATTGGCCTGCTGGCCTCGGCGAGCATCGGCAGCGGTGGCGGCATCTTCGAGCCCGTGCACGGGTCGGCTCCGGATATCGCGGGGACCGGGACCGCGAATCCTCTTGCGATGATCCTGTCGGCCGCGCTTCTCCTCCGCCACGTCTACTCGCTCGAGGCGGAGCCCGCCGCGATCGAGAGCGCCGTGGGGCAGGTCCTCGAAGAGGGACTTCGCACGAGGGACCTGGCTCGAGACGGCGGGGCCGCCGTCGGCACGGAGGAGATGGGTGGGGCCGTCGCGGCCGCCATCTCGAGCGCAGGGGCAGCCGCCCATGCCTGAGACGATGCTCTCCAAGATCTGGGATGCACATGTGGTCCACAGCGAGGCCGGCCGGCCCGATCTGCTGTACATCGATCTCGCCGGGTGCGCCGGCCGGAGCTTTGCGTGGCGACCGTGGACCACAACGTGCCGACCACCGACCGGTCCCTCCCGATCGTGGACGACCTGGCCCGCACCCAGATCCAAGTGCTGCGTCAAAACGCCGAGGAGTTCGGCATCACGCTCTACGACATCCAGAGCCCCCATCAGGGCATCGTGCACGTGATGGGGCCGGAGATGGGGTTCACTCAACCCGGCATGACCATCGTCTGCGGGGACAGCCACACGTCCACCCACGGTGCCTTCGGGGCGCTCGCCTTCGGGATTGGCACGTCCCAGGTGGAACACGTGTTGGCGACGCAGTGCCTGCCGATGTCCCGTCCGAAATCGATGGAGATCCGGGTGGACGGCGATCTTCCTCACGGAGTCACTGCCAAGGACCTGGTTCTGGCGATCATCAACCAGATCGGGGTGGGCGGGGGCACCGGACACGTGATCGAGTACACGGGAGAAGCGGTACGCGCCCTTTTGATGGAAGGCCGCATGACCGTGTGCAACATGTCGATCGAGGCCGGCGCGCGAGCCGGGATGATCGCCCCCG
>JBDHFN010000049.1:0-23124 GCA_039590375.1 Gemmatimonadota bacterium | reverse complement strand
GGCGTTCGTCGTTCTTGCGATCGCCCTCTCGCTATTCCAGCTCTATATAGCCGGCGTCCGGCCGATTGGACTCTTCTACGAGAGAGGATTCCATCTCGCGGTGGTCCAGGTCCTGGCCTTTCTCTTGTTTCCGACAAAGGCCCTCCTCTTCACGACCACGGATTCCGGAGCGTCGGGGGCCCGACGCGGTATCGCCTTGACGGTGGACGCCCTTCTCATCGCTGGCTCCGTCTTTTCGGCGGTTTATCTCACGTTCAACCTGGACGCCATCGTGAACCGGGCCGGGGCCTGGAACGGCACCGACGTACTCGCCGGCACCGTGGCGGTGGTCACGCTCCTCGAGGCGTGCCGGAGGGCGCTGGGGTGGCCCATTTCATTCATCGCCACGTTGTTCATCGGCTATGGATATGCCGGTCCCTTGCTCCCCGGCGTTCTTCGACATGGAGGCTATAGCACCGGGCGGCTCGTGGGGCAGCTCTATCTGGGCCAGGAGGGGATATACGGAATCCCCCTGGGAGTGGCCGCCTCCTTCGTCTTCATCTTCATCTTGTTCGGAGCGCTCCTGGAGGTCACAGGGGCGGGCCAGTTCTTCATCGACCTCGCTTACGCGCTCACCGGAAGACAGAGGGGAGGGCCGGCGAAGGCCGCGGTTCTGGCCTCCGCCGCGATGGGATCCGTGTCGGGGAGTGCCATCGCCAACGTCGTGACCAGCGGGGCGTTCACCATTCCCCTCATGAAGAGGGTCGGCTATCGGGCCGATGAGGCCGGCGGTATCGAAGCGGCGGCGAGTACCGGGGGCCAGATCCTTCCCCCGATCATGGGAGCCGGAGCGTTCCTCGTCGCCGAATATACCGGCCTGCCGTACCTGGAGGTCGTCAAAGCAGGGCTCGTACCCGCGATTCTCTACATGGGGACGGTGTTCGTCTTCGTGCACCTGGTGGCGGTCGCTAGGAATCTCGAGGGCCTGCCAGCCGCCGAACTGCCCCGGTTCAGGACCACGTTGGCCAAGGGTTGGCATTTCCTCGTGGCTCTCGTGGTTCTGATGACCGCTCTGCTCATGGATTTCTCGGTGGCCCGCGTCGGCTTCCTTTCGTGCATTGCAGTGACGGCCCTGGCGGTCTTGAGAGCCGCATGGCATCGGACCATACCCGGACGTCCGAGGGACCCGGAGCCGGGAGAGACCGCCCACGTTCCCTTGGGGGGCTGGGTCGGCGGAGGCATCGTCCGCACTGTGGATGCCTTCGTCATCGCGGGCCGAAATACGCTTCCGGTGAGCCTTGCCTGCGCCGTGGCTGGAATCATCGTGGGCGTCGTCGGCCTCACGGGCCTGGGCCTCAAGTTCTCGTCCCTCATGCTTTCTCTTTCGCAGGGAAACCTCTTCTTGGTCCTGATCCTCGTGCTTCTGGCCAGCCTCGTACTGGGGATGGGACTTCCCGTAACCGCCAGCTACGTCGTTCTCATCGTCCTCGCCGGCCCGGTATTGATCAACGACTTCGGTCTTCCAGTCCTGATCGCTCACTTGCTCGTGTTCTGGTACTCCCAGGACTCCAACGTCACCCCCCCGGTCTGCCTCGCCGCATACGCGGCCGCTGGCATAGCCGGATCGGACCCCATGCGCACAGGTTTCCAGGCGTGGAAATACGCCAAGGGCCTCTATCTCATTCCGGTCCTCATGGTGGTGCATCCCGAACTCGCCCTGGGGGGTGCCTGGCCTCTCGTGGTCGGGAAGGCGACGATGTCGATGGTGGCGTTAGCCGCTTTTGCGGCCGCGCTGGAGGGACAGGCGGTGAAGCGCCTGACAACGGGAGACCGGATCCTGCTTTTGGCAGGCGCCTCTACCGCGTTCTTCCCGTCCTTTCTGGTGGGGGGCCTGGGAGCCCTATTCGTGGCCGGTTACGTGCTGAAGGACGTTCCTATCCTGAAAAGCCTGCACGGTCATTCCTGAGGCAATCCGGATCGGACGCCAGTCGCGAGTCGATCTCCAACAGGATGATATCACCTGGGTCGGTCATGATCGGACGCGTGATGCACGTCTCGCCCGCCAGCAGATCGATTTCGATCCGAAGCAGGTCGCTGAAAGTCCACGGGACCATATAGTTGGCCGTCCTGGTCCCGGACACGGTCCCCAGGCGAATCCGCTGATTGCTCCAAAGCGCGTGCAGGGTGGCGTCCTGAAAACCGTGGTTGATGACCTCGATGTTGATCCGCGCGTCCTCCGGGGCGACGAACGGGCTCCGCCGAGACGTACTGCAACCCGAGAACGCGCCTGAAAGCGCAATCCCGAGCACCGTGATGAGCCCGAATGTCTTCATGAGTAGAGTCCCCAACTACGTGTGCATGTCCTCCGCGGACGAGCCCCACGGACGAGTCCCACGGACGGCTCCCACGGACAGAGCCCGCTCAAGATGGTACTCCCCGTGACCCGCTCGGGTCCTGCGTCGGCCCTGAACGAGACGGCTGTGGGACGTGCCGCCGGGACTGTGAGACTGGTCGCTAGGACCGCGGACGCCCCTCGCTAAGCCCCTTCACGGCCTGAACCGCCTCCGCCCAGCCCGCAAGAAGGCTCGCACGCTCGTCGTCCGACATGCCGGGATCGAAACGCGTGGGTTCCCCTTGGGAGGACAGAAAGTCGTCGGCGTTGGACCAGATTCCCGCAGCGAGTCCAGCCAGGCCCGCCGCTCCCAAAGCCGTGGTCTCCACCACGTCCGGGCGGCGCACCGGGACTCCCACCAACCCGGCCTGAAAGCCCATGAGCCAATCGTTCCTCGCCGCTCCACCGTCGACACGTAGTTCCGTCAATCTCGTCGAGGAGTCCGCCTCCATCGCATCGAGCACCTCGTGCGTGCCGTAGGCCATGGCCTCCAGCCCGGCTCGTACCAGGTGCTCGCGAGTGGTACCTCGCGTGAGGCCGAAGAGCGCTCCACGAGCATCGGGTACCCAGTGCGGTGCCCCGAGCCCCACGAACGCCGGCACGAAGTAGACTCCGGCATTCGAATCCAATCCCGCGGCCATCGCCTCGGACTCGGATGCGTCGTCGATCAGGCCCAGTCCATCGCGAAGCCACTGAATCGCCGCGCCGGCGATGAAGACCGAGCCCTCCAGAGCGAACGCCAAGCCCCCCTGCGAATCACACGCCGCCGTGGTGAGGAGGCCGTGCCGCGACGGTACGATCCGGTCGCCGGTGTGCATGAGCAGGAAGGCGCCCGTACCGTACGTGCTCTTGGCCAGACCGGGAGACCAACATCCTTGTCCGAACAGGGCGGCCTGCTGATCGCCCGCGACCCCCGCAACCGGGACCTCGATCCCCAGCGCCTCACCCCGTGCGACCCCGAAGTCACCGCTGCTTGGCCGCACCTCGGGAAGGAGCGCCTGGGGCACCTCGAGCATGTCGAGCAGCCACGGGTCCCACCCCGCCAGGGACAGATTGTACAGCAGGGTACGAGAGGCATTGGTGGGGTCGGTGGCGTGCACCTTCCCATTCGTGAGCCGCGCGATCAGCCAAGTGTCGATCGTTCCGGCGGCCAACTCCCCGGCTTCGGCCCGGGCGCGCAGCTCTGGGCGCTCCCGAAGGAGCCAGAGCAGCTTGGTGCCAGAAAAGTAGGGATCCAACAGGAGTCCGCTCCGCTCGCGGACATCCGCCTCGTGGCCCGCCTCCTTGAGCTCGGCACACAGACCGGCGGTGCGGCGGTCCTGCCAGACGATCGCGCGATGGACGGGCTCCAGGGTCTCACGATCCCACAGGACGATCGTCTCACGCTGGTTCGTGATCCCGATTCCCCTGACATCGGCCTCCTGCGCGGCACTCAGGGCCTCGCGAGCGACCGCCTGCGTGACCCCCCAGATTTCCATCGCATCATGCTCGACCCAGCCGGGCTCGGGAAAGTGCTGCGTGAACTCCGAGTAAGCCCGGCCGAGGATGCGACCATCTTCGGAGAGCACGAGGCACGTGCTGCCCGTGGTCCCCTGGTCGATGGCCAGAATGGAAGGGGTGCCGCTCATGGTGTTGGAGGCGTGTTCCGGAAAGAGGCCGACGACGCGAACGCATACTCCCAACCGCTCTCCTCGAAGAGCCTCAGGAGGAGGGCAACGGGTAGCCCGACGACGCTATAGTAATCTCCCTGAATTCCTGTCACCAGTGCGGCGCCCAGCCCTTGAATGCCGTACGCACCGGCCTTGTCGAGAGGCTCGCCAGTGGCCACGTACGCACGCGCGAAGGCGCTCGAAAAGGCTCGAAACGTGACGTCCGTGGTCGAGAATCCGCTACGCACTTCGCCGGAGGGGAGGGCGAGGGCCAGGCCGCTCGCCACGCTGTGAGTCCGGCCCGCCAATCGCATCAACATGGCCTCCGCGTCCTCCGGCCCCGATGGCTTCCCCAGGATTTCGCCGTCCAGCGATACGACGGTATCGCCGCCCAGTACGGCCTCGCCGGGACGGACGGAGGCGACCGCGGTGGCCTTGTCTCGAGCGAGCCGCTCGACGTGCTCCTCGGCCGACTCTTCGGATTGGACGGTCTCGGCAACGTCGGCGGGCTGGACCGTGAAGCTCAAGCTGAGCATTCGGAGGCACTCACTGCGACGTGGCGAAGCCGACGCCAGTACGAGGGGTGGTGGTGCGATCACCGGTCGATGACCAGCGTCACCGGCCCATCATTCGTCAGACCGACCTCCATCATTGCACCGAACTCTCCCGTGACGACCCGGCCCGGCTGGCGGGCCTCCAGCAATTCCACAAAATGATCGTACAGCGATATCGCAGTCTCGGGTGGCGCGGCATCGATGAAACTCGGGCGCCTACCTTTACGGACGTCCCCGTAGAGCGTGAATTGGCTCACCACCAGGATCGAGCCGCCCACGTCGGCCAGCGTGCGGTTCATCTTGCCGTCATCATCTTGGAAGATGCGGAGCCCCACCACCTTGTCGGCCATCCACTCGGTCTGATCGGTCGTGTCACCCTCCTTGAAGCCAACCAGCAGAAGCTGACCGAGGCCGATCTCCGCGACCACCCTTCCGTCTATGGAAACGTTCGCCTCGCGGACGCGCTGAAGCACGACCCTCACAGGCCGGCGCCGCTCGTCACTCCACCGTGACCGACTTGGCCAGGTTGCGTGGCTGATCCACGTCCTTGTTACGGAAGATGGCAGCGTGGTAGGCCAACAGCTGCAGAGGGATCGAGGTGAGCACCGGCAACAAGGCGGGGACCGTCTGCGGCACTTCGATGAGGTGATCCACTTTGCCGATCAACTCCGGCGCGTCCCCGCTCACTACCGCCAGGATGCGCCCGCTCCGAGCGCTCACTTCCTCGATGTTGGAAACGACCTTCCCATACACGGCGTCCCGCGGAGCGAGCGCGACCACCGGCATGTTTTCGTCGATGAGGGCGATCGGGCCATGCTTCATCTCGGCCGCGGGATATCCCTCGGCGTGGATGTAACTCACTTCCTTGAGCTTGAGCGCCCCCTCGAGCGCCACCGGGAACTGATAGCCACGGCCCAGATAGAGAAAATTCCGAGCGTCGCCATACGCTGCCGCGAGCTCCTTCGTGAGGGGCTCGAGCTCGAGCGCCTCCGCCACCTGATCCGGTAACGCCTGCAGAGCCGCGACCAGCTCCCGCCCCTGGAGAATGGAGAGGTGCCTGCGCCGGCCCAGGTAGAGCGTGAAGAGGGCGAGCGCTACGATCTGACTCGTAAACGCCTTCGTCGAAGCAACCCCGATCTCCGGACCGGCGTGAAGATAGATGCCGAAGTCGGTCTTCCTGGCGATCGACGATCCGACAACGTTGACGATCCCCATGGTCTTGGCGCCCCGCGAGCGAGCCTCTTCGAGCGCGGCGAGCGTATCGGCGGTCTCACCGGACTGGCTGATCGCCAGGACCAGCGTACCATCTTCGATCACCGGGCTCCGATAGCGGAACTCCGAGGCGTATTCGACCTCGACCGGTATGCCCGCGAGTTCTTCGAGCATGTACTCGCCGATGAGGGCCGCGTGCCAACTCGTCCCGCAGGCCGTGATCACGATTCGGCGGATCCCCGCCAACTCTTCGTCCGACAGGGTGATCCCGCCCAGTCGCGCGTCTCCCGTCTCCTCCAACAGCCGTCCACGCATGACGTTGCGCAGGCTCTCCGGCTGTTCGTGAATCTCCTTCAACATGAAATGCTCATAGCCGCCCTTTTCGGCAGCCTCGAGATCCCACTCTATCTGATGGACGGAGCGGCTTACGTCGCCCTGCTCCGTGTGGAAGACGCGGTAGCCGTCGGCCGTGAGGACCGCGCAATCGCCATCGTCCAGATACACGACATCCTTCGTGTGTTGGATCACGGCGGATGCGTCGGAGCCCACGAGGTACTCACCGTCCATGCCGATCCCGATGAGTAGCGGGCTCCCTTTTCGGGCGACCACGATCTTTCCCGGGTCACGGCTGCTCACGACCGCGATCCCGTACGCGCCCTCGACCTGGTCGAGCGCGGCGAGAACCGCGTCCTCGAGGCTGGAATTTTCTTGGAAGGCCTCATCGATGAGATGGACGACCGCCTCGGTGTCGGTCTCCGTCTCGAACTCGTATCCGAGATCAGAAAGCATGGTTCGAAGGACGTCGGCGTTTTCGATGATCCCGTTGTGAACCAGCGCGATGTCCCTCGCCCGGCTCCAATGCGGATGCGCGTTCAGGCGGTTGGGGGCGCCGTGCGTCGCCCAACGTGTATGGGCGATCCCGCACGTACCGGGTGGCATGCCCTCCTCCAGGACCTGCTCCAACTCCGAGAGCTTGCCCTCCTCCTTTATCGTGCTCAGGCGCCCCTCGGGGCTGATCACGGTCAAACCGGCCGAATCATACCCCCGGTACTCGAGGCGCCGCAGCCCCTCCAGAAGGATCGGGCCCGCCTCCTTGGCTCCAATGTATCCGACAATTCCACACATACCGCGCTGTCCCCTGTTCGTACGACTTCGTTCCGACACCCTCGTTCCTGCGACTCCGCGATTCCCGTTCCGGACTAACTCAACCCAGCCAGGACCACCGTCGCCCGCTCGACCAATTCCTCCGCTTCGCTTCGCTCCGGCGCCTCCGCGATCAGGCGCACGATCGGCTCCGTACCCGAGGGCCGGACGTGCAGCCAGGCTCGACGCTCCACCCACTGCAAGCGAGCCCCATCGGCCGAGTCGACGCCGTCGCTCGCGAGTTGACGCTCCAACTCGGCATACGCCTCGGGAAGCGCTTCTCTCGGGAAGTCGATCTTCTTCTTCACGATCGCATACACCGGCCACCGCTCGGCGGCACCCGAAAGCGTCGATTCCTCATCCACGAGGTGCTGCAAGACGAGTGCCGCTGCCACCGGCGCGTCTCTCGTGTAGTGAAGGTTCGGCAGAATCACGCCGCCGTTCCCCTCACCCCCCACCACCGCACCCTCGGATTGCATGCGACGCGCCACGTTGATCTCCCCTACGGGCGACCGAACGAGTTCTCCTCCGTGGGCACGAGCCACATCTTCGACGATGCCACTGGTCGAGAGGTTTGTCACGACAATTCCAGGGGTCCGCCGGAGCACGACCGCCGAGGCGAGCGCGAGCGTCAAATCCTCCCCCAGCGGAACGCCCCTCTCGTCGACCAGGGACAGGCGGTCGACATCCGGATCGACCGCCAATCCGACGTCCGCTCCCTCGCCGCGCACGTAACTGGCGAAATCGGCGAGGTTGGCGGCCGTAGGTTCGGGGTCGCGCGGAAAGCGCCCGTCCATTTCGGTGTTGATCGCCACGACCTCGCACCCCAGCGCATCGAGAAGCTGTGGCATGATGCTGGCTCCAGCGCCTCGCACACAGTCGAGGGCGACCCTGAACCCTCGCTCACGCAACGCCGGAACATCCAACTGCGGCAACTCGAGGATGGCTTGGAGATGACGCTCGGTGGCCCCATCGTCGGCCCGCACGGAACCCAACTCATCCCAGGAAACCCGGGCGGGATCATCTTGCAGAGCCGACTCCAAAAACGCAGACATCGTCTCGGCATCCAGAAAAGTGCCCTCCGGGGCCGCGAACTTGAGCGCGTTCCATTCCGCCGGATTGTGGCTGGCCGTGACTCCGATGCCACCCAGAGCATCCGATTGCTCCACGGCGAGCATGAGCGTCGGAGTGGACACCACACCCAGGTCCACGACGTCACAGCCCACCGACACGAGGCCCGATGACGCAGCGGCAGCGAGCATCGGCCCCGAGGTCCGGGAATCCCTGCCAATCAGGATGTCACGGCCCCGGGCCCCTCCCTCGCCCGAGCGTCTTGCGAACGACCCGAAAGCCGCAGCCAACGAACACACGAGTTCGGGCGTCAGCGGATCCCCGACCCTCCCTCGAAATCCCGATACGCTCACGATGAGCCCGTCTGGAATCATCAGAGGCATTTAATTCAGAAGCCCATCGGGGACATAGCCACAGCCTTTTCGGGTCACGGGCCACCGGGATGGGCGACCCCACGAACACTACCGAGGGTGCCGGAGCACCGTCAACGACCCGATGGGTCGCCCCGGAAGTGGCGGGTCTCACGGGGAGTGGCACCCGTGGGGGAACACTGGCGCTCCACACCCACGCGTCCGTGCCGGAGGGGATGCGGGAAGCGATGGCCGTCACGGAAAGAATCGTATGGCTTTCGGTCGGGATCGAAGACCTCGAAGGCCCGACTCAGGACCTGGGCCGGGCCTTGGCATGAAACGCGCCGACGGACGCTTGCAGCCACGGTGTCGGTGCGAGTACCTTGTGGCGGGGATTCCGCTACCTCCTCGGGCGGTAACGGCAGGCTCTTCAGACCTTTCCTAAAGGGAGTTGTGATGAACGCCAGGCTTCTCTTCCCGTGTGCGATCGTGGCCGTTCTGATGATGCCGATTGCATTGACCGCTCAGTATCCCGTGCGCGACGGTAGCGTCACCAATCGCGAGCCCTATCTGTTCGCGGCGGCGGACTTCGGCATCGATCCGGAAGGAGTCACCTTCACCAAGGACATCGCGCCCATCCTGCAAAGGAGCTGCCAGAACTGCCACCGGGCCGGCGGCGGAGCGCCCATGGCGCTCACGACGTACCAAGAGGTCAGGCGCTTTGCGACGAGGATAAAGGACCGTACGGCCATCAGAGACCGCATGGGCGCGATGCCTCCGTTTTTCGTGGAGCCCGGCATAGGGATTCAGGCGTTCAAGAACGACCATCCGCTCAGCGACCCTGAGTTGGCCACGATCCAGGCATGGGTGGACAACGGAGCTCCCGAGGGTGATCCGGCGGACATGCCGCCACCGCTCGATTTCCCGGACGACGTGGGGTGGACGCTCGGCGAACCGGACCTGATCCTGCGGTCCATCGACATGACGCTTCCGGCCGTTGGGCCCGACCGGTGGGGAGATATCGGCCTCGTGCCGACGGGTCTCACGGAAGACCGGTACGTGCAGTCCGTCGAGGTCCGAGAGGTCAACGATATTCCGACGGATATCGAGGCCACTACCGTGGGCGGACGCTACATCTTCCACCACATGACGTATCAGAGTGGGGTCTTGAACGAGGATGGGAGTGGGCTCGTCGACGGAACTACGCAGGGCTGGCCCATTCACGAAGTCGGGCGCAACGCGGATATCTTCGGCGAGGGTGTCGGCATGGTGTTGCCTGCGAATGGGGCCCTGCATCTGCGCGCGTCCCATCTTCACTCGAATGGCTGGCGGGAGACCACCGCGCACCTCGAATTCGGCTACAAGTTCTTCCCAGAGGGATACGTGCCGAAGTACCGTCGCTCGGGCGGATCCGGCGGCAACGGCATCGACATCGACGTAAGGCCGAATGAAGCCGGTCAGGAATTCCATTCGTATCGCGTGCTGGAGCAGCACACCAAGATCACGGCCTTTGAACCACATCTCCACGCGCCGGGCGTGCGGATGTGCCTGGAGGCGATCTGGGGCATCAACCGGTTCACGCTCAACTGCGTGGGCTACGACCACAACTGGGTAAAGCAGTATCTCTACGAGGATGATGCGGCGCCGTTGCTGCCGAAGGGTACCATTCTGCACATCACGGGCTACTTGGACACCAGGTCCGAAAATCCCAACCTCGCGGACACGAGAAACTGGGCTGGCGGCGGACGGCGGTCGGTCTCCAGCATGTTCATCGACCTCGGCCAGTCGGCCCGGCTCACCGAAGAGCAGTTCCAGGACGAAATGGCCAAGCGACGGGAGAAGATGAAGGACAGGAACGAGTACGACATCGGATGTCCGCTGTGCTGGGCCCCGCAGGTGATGGAACAGGCGACGACGACGGGGGGCGATATCCAGTGAAGCGGGGCGGATTCGTTTGGTCCGGAGGGGTGCAACTGTTACTGGCCGCGCTGGCGTTTCTCTTCCTCTTCCAAGCCGCGGATGGTCAGGAGGGTACGGGCAGACTCATGTTCATGAGGGGCGAGATCGCGTCGCCCGCGTACGAGGGGTGGTGGCCGAACGAGGACGGCTCGTTCACGTTGTTCTTCGGGTACATGAACTCGAACTGGGAGCAGGAGTACGACATCCCGGTCGGTCCCAACAACTACTTCACGCTGACGGAGGCGGGGGGGCTCGACGACCTCGACTTCGACGCCTTCGACGCGGCTGTGGCCGACCAGGGACAGCCGGCGCATTTCTACCCAAGACGTAACCCCTTCCTGTTCACACTCCGCGTGCCGGCGGATTTCGGCGACAAGGAGTGGGTGTGGACCCTGAAGACGCAGGGGAAGACGAACCGCGCCTACGGATTGCTCTCGAGCGATTACCGGATAGACCCGCAAGTAATGTCCACGGAAGTGGGAGGGAACTTCGGCAGCCTCGACGATCGCCTTCGCACTCACTTGCCTCCTGAGCTCGACGTAGAGGGGGACGAACGTCGAACCGTACGGTCGGGCGAGCCGCTGACGCTGGTCGCGTTCGCCAACGATCCCGACAACTACCCCCCCCGAAGAGAAGACCGAGGCAGACTGCCTGAAACTCTGGACGAGTTGTACAGGGGTCCGGGGGGGTCGACCGTTCAGGGTGCACCCGGCCTGCGCCTGTCGTGGATGGTCTACCGAGGTCCCGCACGGAACGTGACCTTTGCTCCGGTCCAGATGAAGACATGGATGGACTCGCGGGTTTGGGGGAACTCTCCGTGGTCACCCCCGCGGATGATTCCCGAGCCGCCTGCAGACGGCAAGTGGGTCACTGAGGTGACCTTTGATGAGCCGGGAGAGTACGTGCTCCGTGCCGTGGCCAGCGACGGCTCCGCGTTCACCTATGACAACGTCATCGTCACGGTGACTCCACGACCGGCGCTATAACCCGGCAAAGCTTCCTCTAAGCGCTCGTTCAATCTCATCAGTGGAGCCCTGGGCACGCTCCTGAAACTTCCGCGTTGGGGGCAGCGTAGAGCCCGATAGAGCGGGAGGGCCGTTCGCCCCGCCCGCAGTATCAAAGGAGATGGGCAGCCATGGCTGAGAACGACCAAAGCAACGGCAACGACCAGGACAACGGGAACAGCCGTGACGATCAGGACGCGAGAGCCACTCGTATCCTGACGGATATCGCCCCACGTGCCTGGGAGCACCCGGCGGATCGGGCCGCGCTGGCGGCGCTCAGAAAGATTCCGGTCTTCGACGACGTCCTCCGCAAGCTCTTCGGCTTCTTCGGTGAGAAGCCCATTCGCCTGGCGTTCCTCGCGAGTTCCGTACGAGTCTCGGATCGCCAGTTCCCGCGAGTTTCGGGACTCTATCAGGAGGTTCTCAAGACGCTGGACTCGCCGAAGGACTACCCGCTCTTCGTCTCGCAGACGCCCATCGTCAACGCGGGGGCCTACGGGATGGACGAGCCGTTCATCATTCTGAACTCGGGCACCGTGAACCTTCTGGACGACGACCAGCTGGCTTACGTCATGGGCCACGAGCTCGGCCACATCATGAGCGACCATGTCCTCTACCGGACGATGACGGTCCTCCTGATTCAACTCGCCAGCATGGGTTTCCCCATTGTCGGACTCGCCGCTCGGGCCGTCCTCGTGGCGCTCCTCGAGTGGTCGAGGAAGAGTGAGCTGTCGAGCGACCGGGCCGGGTTGCTGTCCATTCAGAATCCACAGAGGGTGATGGCCACGATGCTGAAGATGGCCGGCGGTGGTGATGAGGACGAGATGAACCTGGACGAATTCATCGTTCAAGCAGAGGAGTATCGGGAGTCCGGCGATGTCGCGGATCAGGTTTTCAAGGTCCTCAACCTCATGGGTCAAAGCCACCCTTTCTATGTGCTGCGGGTGGCCGAGATTCGCTCGTGGATCGAGGAGGGCGAGTACGACCGGATCATTCGTGGCGAATACCCACACCGCGGAGACCCGGACCCGGCGTACAATGAAGACCTGTCGGACGCGGCCAAGGCGTACGCCGACGGAGCCAAGGATCTCTTCGGCCAGGTCGCGGGCGCTGCCAAGCGGATGGCGGATGACATCATGGGGGGCTCCAACCGCTAGCCACGAACGGAAATCTCGCGAGCCTCATCGAACGGGCGACCGGTACTCCGGTCGCCCGTTCTCTTTTCGAGTCCGCGAGGGTAGACTGGGGGCCATGCGAATCCTCATCGTCGGAAACGGAGGCCGAGAGCACACGCTGGCTTGGAAGCTCCTCAGGGATGCCCCCGAAGCCACACTGTTCGTTACGCAGCCGAATGGCGGGATGTCCACGGGAGTCGAGCCGGTCGCGATCGCCCCCGGCGATACCGTGGCCCTCGCCGGCTGGGCCAGCGCACAGAGCATCGACCTCGTTGTGGTCGGTCCAGAGGCCCCGCTCGCCAACGGTCTGGTGGACCGACTGGAGCGCAGCGGCGTCCCCGCGTTCGGGCCCACAAAGGCGGCCGCCCGCATCGAATCCAGCAAGAGCTACGCGAAGGAGCTGATGCGCGGGGCCGGTGTTCCCACAGCCGACTTCGCTTCGTTCGTCGACCACGACGAGGCCTCTTCGTACGTGCGGGAGCACGGGGCGCCCATCGTCGTGAAGGCGTCGGGCCTGGCGGCCGGAAAGGGTGCCATCGTGTGCGAGACCATCGAGGAGGCGCTTCAAGCGCTCGAAACCATCATGTCCGACCGGGCCTTCGGTGAAGCAGGCAGGGAGGTAGTCGTCGAGGAGTGCATGCAGGGCGAGGAACTGTCGGTCTTCGCCCTGGCGGACGGCCGTGACGCGGTGCTGATGCTCCCCTCGCAGGACCACAAACGCGTGGGTGAGGGCGACGTGGGACCGAACACAGGCGGCATGGGCGCATACGCGCCCGTCTCCCTCTCCTCGGATGCTCTCCTATTACAGGTCCGTGACGACATTGTCGCGCCGACTCTGGCGGCGCTCGCCGAGGACGATTCCGAATTCCGGGGAGTTCTGTATGCGGGAATCATGCTCACCGAGAGCGGGCCACGCGTCGTGGAGTTCAACTGCCGTTTCGGAGATCCCGAGACTCAAGTGGTCGTTCCGTTGCTCGAGTCGTCGCTCCTGGACCCGATCTTGGAGGTGGCGCGGGGAGGGCGGCTCGGCGGCACGACCCTGGAGTGGAGCGAGGGAGCCGCACTCACCACGGTCCTCGCCTCGCGGGGATATCCAGGTCCGTACCCGAAGGGTGAGGCGATCCACATTCCGGAGTCGGTGATCGACGACCCGGACGTACTCCTCTTTCACGCTGGCACGACGTTGGGCCCCGATGGGCTCGAAACCTCCGGAGGGCGCGTACTCGCTGCCACTGGATTGGGGACCACGCTGGGTCATGCCGCCTCCAAAAGCCGGGAGGCCGCGGCCGCGATCGAATTTTCCGGCAAGCAATTTCGGAGCGACATCGGTTGGAGAGAGTTCGAGCGGGCCGAGCCGGACGCTCACTGACGCCCGTCGACGATCACGCGCACCCATGCCCGAGCTACCGGAGGTCGAGACCATCGTCCGGGGCCTTCGCCCCACCCTTCCGGGTAAGATGATCGAACACGTCCAGGTCCTGCGCCCCGACATCCTTCGCCAACCGCCGGGAGATTTCTCGGCGCGCCTGACGGGCCGGACATTCGAGTCTCTCCACCGACGCGGAAAGAACATCGTTGCGCACCTCACCGAGGGGCTGGTCCTGGTCGTGAACCTGGGCATGACCGGCCGTCTACTGCTGGCCCGCGACGACACGCCAGCGACACACCCGGCCGTGCGCCTTACCCTGAACGAGGGTCCTTTGCTCGTCTACGACGACGTGCGCCGCTTCGGAGCCGTCGAAGCGATCGACGAAAACGCATGGGCCGTGCGAGATCGAGGCCTCGGCCCTGAGCCCCTCTCTTCGAGCTTCACCGCCCGGCGCCTGCAAGCCGATCTGTCCCGGTCCATTTCACCGATCCGATCATGGTTGCTGGACCAGCGCCGGGTGGCGGGGGTAGGCAACATCTACGCGAACGAGGCGCTTCACCTTGCGGGCATTCATCCGCAACGGTCGGCCAGATCCATGACCGAGGACGAAGCTCGCAGGCTCCACAGGGCCGTTCGCCGGACTCTGCGCAGCGCGGTGGAGAACCGGGGAACGACGCTCAGGGACTATCGGGACGCCTCCGGACGTCCCGGTGACAACGCGGTGCGCTTGAGAGTCTACGGGAGGGATGGTGAGCCCTGCCTCCGCTGCTCTACGAGGATATGTCGATTGGTATTCGGAAATCGTACGGCCTTCCATTGCCCCAGGTGCCAGCCCGTCGCGGCGAGCCCAGCCGAGTGACGAGCGGACACTCTGTGTCCGGAGCCACCCTCCGGGGGCTCGTCGCGCTCGGCCTTCTGGCCGTACCCGTCGTAACGTGGGCGGATGAGGGCAGCTCGCAGGTTCTCACGGGCGAACAACTCCCGGTCGTCGAGCACGAGCTCGCCAACGGGATGCGTTGGCTGGTTCTGCCTCGTGCCGGCGCGCCCACGGTGTCTTTCATCGTCCAGTTTCGGGTGGGCGGCGTCAACGAGGCCCGGGGGCACACGGGCATCGCCCATCTGTTAGAGCACCTGCTGTTCAAGGGAACGGAAACGCTGGGGACCCGGGATGCCGCCGCCGAACGTGCGCTCTTCGTGCGCATGGATGCGCTTCAGGACTCGATCCTGGCACTGGAGCGGCGTGGGGATACCACAGCCGTGCCGCTCATCAGGGAGCGGATCGACTCGTTGGAGACCCAGGCGAGAGCGCATGTGCTCCCCAACGAGTTCGAAAGGGTCCTGTCGACGAACGGCGCCCGCGGCCTCAACGCCACGACAGACTATGAGTCCACGACCTACTTCGTGGAACTGCCGGCGAATCGTGCTGAGCTTTGGTTTCTCCTCGAGTCGGACCGGATGGCCAACCCCGTGTTCCGGGAGTTCTACGCGGAAAGGGACATCGTTGCGGAGGAGCGCCGACTTCGGGTCGAGACGAATCCCGGTGGGCTTCTCTTCGAGGCCCACATGGCCGCCGCGTTCACCACGCATCCCTATGGACAGCCGGTCGTGGGTTACATGTCCGATATCCAACGACTCCGCCGGCCGGACGTGGCGGAATACTTTCGTCGCTATTATGGGCCGAGCAACGCCGTCGTCAGCGTCGTCGGGGACATAGACTCCGATCAGATTCTCGCCTGGGCCGAGGAATACTTTGGGGGCCTCCCCCCCAGTGAGACCCCGGCGCCGGTCCTGTCGAGGGAGCCCGTCCAGAATGGAGAGCGAAGAGTCGAGGTCGCCTTCGACGCGGAGCCACGGGTGCGTATCGGGTGGCCAATCGTCGAAACGACGCACCCAGACGCGCCCGCTCTTTCCGTCCTCTCCTGGCTCCTCACCGGAGGCCGCACGTCGCGGCTGCATCGGCGCCTCGTGCTTCAGGATCGAGTCGCGACGGCCATCAACTCGTCGATCGGACCGGGCGTCCGGTTTCCGGGGATCCTTACGATCGATGCCGCGCCCCGCTTCCCCCGCACCACGGAGGATGTCGAGGCCGCCATCTACGCCGAGCTCGACTCTCTTCAGCAGACGCTTCCTTCGGAGCGTGAGATCCAGCGAATTCGGAATCAGCTCGAGGCGAGTGAGGTCCGGCGGCTGACCTCGAACTTGGGCCTGGCGCTACAACTGGCGGGCTCCACCTCGGCCTTTGGAGATTGGCGCACGACGTTCGGCTTTACCGATCTCCTGGCCGCGGTCGAGCCCGAGGACGTGCGCCGCGTCGCACGGCAGTTCCTCACGCGCGAGCATCGGACCGTGGCCACCGTGGTTCGTCCCGATTCGGTGGCCGGCCGATGAGTCTCTGCCGGCCGTGGAGGCCCCGGTTCGCTCAGGCCATCTCGGTGCTGTGGCTCGCCCTCCCGGCGGGTCTGTTCGCGCAGGAGCCCACGCCGTCGGCGCTGGCCTCCCTGGAATTCGCACCGCTGGAATTCAGGCAACCGGACCCTGAACGACATCGTGTCGATCCCGGCGTGGAGGTCTTCTTCGTCGAAGACCACTCACTGCCCCTGGTGTCCCTGTTCGCACGGTTCCGAGGTGGTCCCTCTTATTTCTCGAGAGAGGCGCAAGGGGCCACAACCGCGGTTCCGCTGCTCCTTCGTTCGGGGGGCACCCTCGATCTTTCACCGGATTCCGTCGACCAGCTTCTGGAGTTCTACGCGGCCGAAACCTCATTCGGGGGGGGAGGGCCGTCCTCGTTCAGTTCGGTCAACACTCTGAAGCGTCACCTGGACGAGGTGCTCGAGATCTGGAGATCTCTGTTGAGGGACCCGGCGTTCGATCCAGCTCGCGTCGAGGTGTGGCGTGGCCAGCGACTCGGGGCCGTGAGAAGGCGGTCGGACGCGCCCGCACGGTTGGCCATCGCCAAGTTCAACAATCTCATGTTCGAAGATCACCCGGTGGGGTGGGAACTCAGGCCCGAGGATCTCGAGCCGGAGGACCTGGCCCCGGAAGTCTTGCGCTCCATCCATCGGAGCATCTACTGCTGGGGAAACCTTACGCTCGGTGTGACGGGAGATGTCACTTGGGACGAAATCCGTCCCAGATTGGAAAGATTGCTCGATGGCTGGCCTCCTTGCGACGATGACCTCGAGCCCCCGCCACCGCCCACGTTCTCCGTCGAGCCCGGGGTCTATCTCCTTCCGATGGAAATCGACCAGAGCACGATCATCATGGGAAAACCCAGCGACGTTCGCCTGGCCGATGACGAAGACTACTACGCGGCTCAAATCGGCAACTCGATCCTGGGAGGCGCCGGGCTCACAAGCCGCCTCGCACGTCGCGTCCGTACCGAGGAGGGGCTCGCCTACGGGGTGGCTTCGGTTTGGACAATGCCCCGACGCTCGTCGGGAATCATCGCCGCGACCACGCAAACGAAGAGCGAATCGACCGTCGAGGCGATCCACGTCATTGCTCAGATCCTCGGGGAGGTGGCGTCGGAACCACCGGACGACGCGGAGGTGCGCGATGCCATCGACCGGATCGCGAACGGTTTCGTGTTCAATTTCGAGACCCCGGGTCTCATCGTCTCCCGCCAGATGATCTATGAGAGCCAGAACCTTCCCCTCGACTGGCTGCCGCGGTTTCTGGTCGGAGTTCAGAGCGTGACTCCAGCCGCGGTCCACGAGGTCTTCCGCGAAAACCTGGCGCCGAACGGCCTGGACGACATGGTGATCCTGATCGCGGGTGACCCGGCACGGTTCGATCCTGGCTTGGAAGACCTGGGACCCGTTCGGTACCTGGATCTGGACGAGGTCGTGCCCCGTCCCTGATCAGGACGAAGGCGCCTCGCCCCTCGATCTCACGCCCGGACCGCGACGTGGATCGCCGCGATCCCGCCGGTCACCAAACGCCACTCCACACTCTCGAAACCGGATTCAGCCAACAGAGCGGCAAGCTCGGCGGGGCCCGGGAATTCCTTCACCGATGCCGGCAAGTAGCTGTAGGCCCAGGGATGCCCCGAGACGACCCGCCCAACGACGGGGAGAATTCGATGGAAATAGAAGTTATAGAGACCCCGAAGCACTCGGTTCGGCGGCTCCGTGAATTCCAGAATCACGAGTCGGGCACCTGGGCGAAGGACTCGAGCGAACGCCGAAAACCCAACGCGTAGATCGGAGAGATTGCGAACACCGAATCCGACCGTCGCACCGTCGAAGGATGCGCTCGCGAAGGGTAGCCGCAGAGTGTCCCCGCAGATGGGGGTCACGGAGGGGCCGAGCTTGTCGCGCCCTTGGACCAGCATCGGCAAAGCGAAATCGGTCGCGACCACGGACCCACGAAAACCGTCCTGATCAGCCAGCGCCATGCTCAGATCGAAGGTGCCGGCACAGGCGTCCAAGTACCTCCCCGACTCCCGCTCCTGCCACCCGAGCATCTGGATCGCACGCCGCCGCCAGCCCCGGTCGATGTTCAAGCTGAGCACATGATTCAACAGATCGTAGCGTGGCGCGATCTCCGAGAAGAGGGTCCGGACCTGGCTCTCTCTCTCGGCACCTTGAGACGGCTTAGCTTCGGGGATTGTCGCCATTCGTTCGACCTTTTGGTTATTTTCCCCACCTGACGGCGTGACGCCAGGGCGGGACGGCCGGGAGCCGCGTACCTGAGAAGCATACCAAGTTTCCCGGCCGCGCCAACTCCGTGAGTCGGAGGGCGCCCCGCCAACCGGACTCATGAGGGCGGAGCCACCCCACTTGGATTTGGACACCCAGACCGACAAGGAACTGGCGGCGCTGTCAGCGGCCGGGAACGAGGGCGCGATCGCCGAGCTGCTCCGGCGCTATGAGCGGCCCATCTTTTCCTTGGTCTACCGCATGGTCCGCGACCGTGCGCTCGCCGAAGATCTGGCACAGGAGGCGTTCATCCGTGCCTTCAATGCCGTCTCCTCCTACGACCCACGCTACAAGTTCAGCAGCTGGATCTTCAAGATCGCGAACAATCACACGATCGATCATCTGAGACGGCGCAAGCTCGACACTGTTTCGATCGACGGATCGCCCCACGCCCGAACGGCCCAGGAAGAGCAGCAGACACGGCTCGTGGTGGAATCGACCGACGAGAACCCGGAGGAATACGTGGAGAACCGGGAGCTCGGAGATCAGATCGAGCAGGCCATCGGCACGCTCCGTCCCGAGTACCGCACCGCCGTTCTCCTTCGGCACGTCGAGGGGTACGCGTACGAGGAAATCGCGGAAATCATGGATCTACCGCTCGGGACGGTCAAAACGTATTTGCACCGGGCCCGAAGCGAGTTGAAGGGAATGCTCGCGCACCTCACTTCCTGAGCGCTTTTCATGAAACTTCGGGAGACCCCACCCCGTAAGGTCTCTAGTCGAATCAAGGAGTCTATGACGTGGCGATGAAGCATCCGAAAACACACCTCACCGCTGAGCGGATCCAGGCCTTCCTGGATGATGCCCTTTCTCGGGACGAGAGGGCCGACGTCCAGGCACATGCTGCGTCGTGTGGACGTTGCCGGGCAGAGGTGGAGGATTGGCAGCTTCTCTATTCCGAGCTCGGGGAGCTCGCTGAGCTGAGCCCCGCATCGAACTTCAGCGAGCGCGTGCTCGCCGACCTGGACACGGCCATTCCGGCCGCATCCGGCGAGAAGCGAGTGTTCGGATGGTTGCGGCGTCGGGCGGTGCGGGCGGCGGAACACCTCGATCCCGAACGGCTCCAGGACTACGTGGAGGGCCTTCTGCCCGCGCGGCAGATGGCCAGGGTCTCCGCACATCTCGATGCATGCGGGGTTTGCCGCAGTGAAGAGCAGCAGTGGCGGGGTCTCATTCAGGGCATCGAGCAGCTACCCGCGATGGCCCCGTCGAGCGCCTTCGCTGGCCGGGTCATGAGCCAAGTCCGGATTGGCCAATTGGTGCGCCCGGTGGCGGCCAGGTCTGTCGCCCGGCAGGCACTGGCCAGGGCGGGCCGCCTGATCCCGAGGACACAGAGGGCTTGGGCCGTCATCTCGGGCATCGCTCTCACGCCCATCACGGTAAGCGCCCTGCTCGCCTATGCGGTGTTCTCGAGTCCACTCGTTACGCCTGGGGGTCTGGCGTCCTTCCTCTGGTGGAAGATCAGCGGTGGAGCCACGGCGCTGGCGGGGATCTTGGCGGACAGACTCGTCGAGAGCCCCATCGCCTTCTATGCCTATTCGGTCTTGGATCTCTTGGCTGGCACCCCTGCGCTCACCGCGTTGGTGGCCGTCTCCCTCGCGGGAGCCACGGGTCTGTCCGGATGGGTACTGTATCGGAATCTGATGACTACACGCGGGGTGGACGGAAATTATGCAAGAGCATCTGTTTAGGTTGACCCGGACCGCCGGATCGGCACTGCTGATCTCGGTCCTGCCGGCGGCTTTGGCCGGACAGGTCCGCCCGGTGGTATCCAATCAGCTGGCGATCTCTCAAACCGAGGCCGCCTTGCATCTAGAGTTCGCCGACAACGGGACGCTCGAGATCGCGCTGAGGGACGGCTCCATCGTGATCGATGGGGATGAGCGGGGCAGCTTTGTGCGAGGCGATGCCCTCGACACTGCGTGGCGAGGCCTTCTGGCCGAGATCGTGTCGCTCTCGGACGGCCCGCTCGGCGAGGCGCTTCGGGACTGGGAGGCTCCTTCGTCACTGGAGGATGGAGCTTTGGAGTTGGCCCAACTGCTCGATCTCACCCTGGAGGACGCCCTCGAATCCGACAACATTTCTGCCTCCGCCGAGCCGGAGGTCGTGGTCGACGCAACGGCGCCAGGCGTCGGGCTGAACGTCCAGGAGTTGGAGGACTTGGCGGACCGCCTCCGATTGGAGATCGAACAGGAGTTCCGAGGTGAGATCGAACAGGAGCTCCGGAGTGAGATAGAAGAGGAACTTCGCGAGGAGTTCGGAGGCGCGGTAGAACTGAGCCGAGGTTACCGACCGTTCCGGGCGCTCGGGCGTGGCATTGCAGAGGTCGCGGGGGACTTGATCGCGTTTCTGGTGCTTTCCCTGCTCGCGCTGGGAGCCGTGTACTTCGCCAGCGACAACCTCGAAATCGTGGCCAGCGAGGCGCAGAGGAACCCCATGCGGGCGGGTATGGTCGGGCTGGCCGGTGCCTTCCTGGTCCTGCCAACCTGGGTGCTGGGTTGTGTTGCGCTCGTGGCTTCGTTGGTGGGTATCGTCGCCCTGCCCTTCTGGGCCCTCCTTTTCCCAGTCGCCGTGGCGCTGGGAGCCGGGCTCGGCTATTTAGCGGTCGCCCGAAACCTCGGCGAATGGGTGGCCTCGAAGAACATCAGCGGCCTCGAATGGCTTCGGCCGACCAACACGTTTTACGCGATTACCGCAGGTATCGGGGCTCTTCTGGCGTTCTTTGTCTCCGCCAGCATCCTCGACATTCTGCCCTTCTTTGGATTCTTCAGCGGGCTCCTCGCCACACTGGGGACCATGGCCACAGTGGCCACGGTGCTGATCGGATTCGGAGCTGTGCTTCTGACTCGGGGTGGACGTCGAGCGGACTTCTACGTTGACGACGATCCCTTCGGAGGCGCGACTTGGAGCGACGAGAGTACGTCTGAGGAGGTGCCGGACGGTGAGGAGCCTCCCGACGAATCCACCACGACGGGGTCGACGACGGGAGGGCAGGACGATGTGTAAGAGCGTCTCGAGGTGGCTGTGGGTGGCACTGGTCATGGGTCTGGGCGTAGCGGATGCGGCGTATGGGCAGAACCGACGGACGGTCACCATGTCCCGACAAGTGGAAAACGAGCAGAGCGTGGAGGTGAACGTCCAGTACGGGGCGGGTCGTTTCTCGGTCGGCCCTGCACAAGCGGGAGTGCTCTACCACATGCAACTCGAGTACGATGAAGACGTCTTCGAGCCAATCGCCGAATATCGGGGTTCCTCGCTCACCATCGGCACGGAGGGTCTGGGCCGCCGGGTCCGGCTCGGGAGGGATCAGACGGCCGGCGAGATGGAGTTGGCGTTGTCCACTGACGTGGCGATGGACCTGGACATGGACTTCGGCGCGGTCAGGGCAGACATCGATCTCGGGGGTATCTCCCTCACTCGCCTGGAGATCGCAACCGGGGCGTCGGAGACGCTCATAGACATCTCCGAGCCGAACCGAGAAGCGATGTCCCGGGCGAGCATCGACGTCGGAGCGGCTGAATTCACGGTGCGGAATCTGGGGAACTTGAACGCCCAAGTAATCGAGATCGATGCCGGAGTGGGAGACATCGAACTGGGCTTCGGCGGCGACTGGCAGCAGAACGCACGAGTCTCCGTGGACCTGGGACTCGGATCGCTCGTGCTGCGCTTTCCGAGGGGTCTCGGCGTGCAGCTGGAGAAGGATACGTTCCTCACATCGCTGGACTCCGAGGGGCTCGTCAAGAATGGAGACACGTACTACTCGTTGGACTACGACGAGTCGGAGTACCAGATTACGGTGGACATCGACGCCGCGTTCGGAAGCATCCGCGTCGAGTGGATGGATTGATCGTGTTGTGGATGCATCGGTGCTCGAATGGCCGAGACGCTTCTCGAACACAACACAATTAGGAGGTAATAGAGATGATCGGTACGCTGCTGACCTTCTTCGCCGTCGGTCTCGCTACCCTGATCGTGGCCGGAATCGTGCTCTCGATCCTCGGCACCGTTCTCTCCATTGGGTTCGGTCTTGCGACCTTCCTGATGTTCAAGGTCGCGCCCATCCTGCTGGTCGGATGGGTGGTCCTGAAAGTGATCGACAAGCGCTCGGGTAACGACAGTCTCTCGGCAGCGGACCGCCGTTGGCTGGAAGGCGATTAAGCAGAACCGCCGCTGGCTGCTCTAGCCCGTCGGCACCAACGTGATCGCCTCCGCTACGGTAGCCGCGATCTCGCACACGCCCGAGAAGGGCGAGCTCCATCTCCTCGGCCAGGCTCTCTCCTCCTCCACTTCCGAAGATGTCGATCTCTTCGTCACAGTGGGGGCACATGAAGCCCGACATGTTCTCCACGATGCCCAGAACCGTCGTGTTCACGCGCTGAAACATCTTTATGCCGCGGCGTACGTCGCCGGTGGCCACGTCCTGCGGCGTCGTGACCATCACGACTCCATCGATGTCGACGGTCTGCACCAGGGAGAGTTGGGCGTCGCCGGTGCCAGGTGGCATGTCCACCACCATCACATCCAGGTCTCCCCAGGTGACTTGTTGCAGAAACTGCTTGAGGATGCC
>JBDHFN010000048.1:0-23044 GCA_039590375.1 Gemmatimonadota bacterium | reverse complement strand
TGTCCCGATGGGCTTCACCTACGGACGTCTCCCCGCGGGCCTTCAGATCCTGGCTCGCCCCTACGACGAGCTTCTCCTGTTCAGACTCGCCTACGCCTACGAGCAGGGAACGCATCATCGGGGCACTCCCGAGGGCTTCCCCGCATTATGAGTTAGACGTACTGTGTTGGCACCCAGGCGTCCCCCGAGGTGTAACGGGACGATGGACAGACGATAGGAGATCTCGACGATGCCGAAAATGATCAACAAGCACGCCGCTTTCGCTGCCACGCTAGCCTTCGGCCTACTCGCTGCGGCTCCGCTGTTCGCCGACGCCGTGGTCAAGCACTTTGCCCTGACCAGCTCCATCCCGGCCGCCGAAGCGACGATCGGGGAGGTCGCTGTCATCCAGCTGACGTTCACCCAGGTGCCCAAGGAAGAGGGCCGGCTGATCCGCTTGGCCAATCCTCAGGGGCAGCAAGTGAAGCTCGGCTCGATCCAGATGGACGCCGAGAGGGTCATGTCGGCCCGCGTCGAGGCACAAGGGCTGGGCAACGGTACGTACACGGTCAGTTGGAGAGGCGCCGGGGACGACGGACACTTCGTCACGGGCGAATACGACTTCACGCTCCAGGCCAGCGAAGCTGCCCGCTAGCCATCTGTGTCACTACTCGGCACGATAGGCCCCATCGCGAGGTGGGGCCTTCTTGTCGGCATCACGCTCATGTTGGGGGCGACCGCCTTCCGGCTGCTCGTACTCCCCCGCTGGAGGGGAGCCCACCCTTGGCCTGAGGCCCTTCCCGATGCCGATGAGACCTCGGCCAGGCTCGGGCTCGCAGCCGCCTTGGGGCTGGTCATCGTCCACCCGTTCATCCTGCTCGACCAGATTCTCCTGTTCCGCGATCCCCTCTCGCCCTTCTGGGCGGAACTCGACCTCCTCGTCACGGTCACCACGTGGGGCAAGATGTGGCAGCTCCAGCTGCTCTCGGGGATTCTCGCGGTGATCGCCTTCTCGATCGTGCGGATGCGCGGTGAGGCGAGGACGCCATGGGGGTTCGCCGCGGCGGCCACGCTGTTCTGCGCGACCATTCCCGCCCTTTCAGGCCACTCCGCGGGAACGGACCGCTTCCATGTGCTGGCTGTGGGAGCCGACGCTCTCCACGTGATCGGCGCCGGGGCCTGGCTCGGCACGCTCGGCGCGCTCGTGGTCGTGGTGAGAGCCGCAGTCAGGAGGGGAGCCGTGGCGTCCGATATGCTTCCGGGTGCGGTCGCCGCGTTCTCTCCCCTGGCCCTCTTGAGCACGGGTGCCGTCGTGTGCACCGGACTCTTCGCCGCGTGGCTTCACGTGGGATCGTGGGCCGGACTGTTCGGCTCCACTTACGGCCGCATCCTGCTGGCCAAGGTCGGGCTCGTCGGAGCTGCGGCGGGCCTGGGTGCCTACAACTGGAAGCGCTTGACCCCGCGCCTGGGGTCGCCCGAGGGCTCCAGAGCGTTCATGTCGGGTTCCGCTCGCTTCGAAATCGTCATGGGACTCCTGGTTCTTCTCCTCACGGCCGTGCTCGTGGTGACATCGCATCCCATGGAGCGCTGACGTCCCTGCCGGTAACGGGATGCGTGGCTAAAGCCGATAAGTGTAGTTCAGCTTGATGCTCGCGCCCCGGGAGAGCGTCAGGAACTCTCGATCATCGGCGAAGAGCCCGTCGCCCAGGTTCTGCCAGTTCTGCGTGAGGACCAGAAAGAGCTCGTTCCCCGGCGTCAGAATCCACCTCGTCCGCATGAATAGCCCAACGATCTCCGAGACGTCGTCGTATTGGATGTTGCCCGTGATATTGGCCAGCGGAGTGATGTTCCACTCGCCCTCCACCCTGAAGAGGTTCGCGTCGAAAGAACCCTCGGGTAGATCGACGTTGTTGGTCTCGACCGCGGCAGTAAGAAGCACTCCGGCCGAAGGGCGAAACTCCAGGTTGAGCCCGACCTGGGTTCGGTCGCCGCTCCAGAAGCCGCCACGGCTGAGTTGGACGTTTGCGGAGACCACGCGGCGGCTCGCCGTTCGAGCCGAGAGGCTCCACTCCCAGTTCGTGTAGTTCCCCACATCGAGGACGACGCCGTCGCTGATTTCGAAGGCGTTGTCGAGAAACTCGAATTGGCGTTGCAGATTGATGTTGAAGTTGTCCTGACTCTCGAAATCGACTCCGAGCACCGTGAACTGCCACTGGCGCTCTTCGACGACACCGGTCGTGAGACCCTCCAGGTGCCGGAACTGGGCGGAGAAGTTCAATCTGCGAATCCAGTCGATGTCGGGTCTTGGCTGCCAGCCCACACGGGGCTCGACACGTCGGAACCCGTTCCGCGTGACGAAACCCACCGCGGGGTCGTAGTCGTCTCCGAACTCTCGGTACGAGACGTGTCCCGACCAGATGTCGTTCGGATAGTTGACCCGGAGGCCGCGGGCGGAGAGATCCGACGTCGACCGCGCGACGCCCCGGTCGGGGTTGGAGTTCCAGGCCGCGAACGCCTGAAGAGCGAAGTTCTTGTCGCCGAAGAGCCGAGAGGTCGCGTAGTCGAGGTCGACCCCGACCGTATGCTGGTCCCTGGGAGCCCTGGCCGTCGGATCGGTTGGATCGGCGCCGGTGGCTCGACGCGTGTAAATGGCCCCGAGGGCCGATTGCTCGAAGATACTCCGCTTGATCCGAGCCACCGTGAACTGCTCGCCAGGGAAGGTCCCGCCGCCGACGTCGGCGGACTCGAGCTCGCCGGTACTCACGTGGATGAATCCAAGCTCGTACCTGCCGGCCTGGCCCCCGAGCCGGCTCGCATAGTTGAGTGGGATCTGCTCGCCCTGGAGCAGCCCGATCCGCCGGCTGAAGTACGGGTCGGCCCCGTTGCCAGGCGCGAAGCTGAAGACCCCGGACCCCTCGAGGAAGAAATCACGCTGCTCCGGGAAGCGAAGAGGAAAACGCGTGAGATTGAGCCGCCGCTGATCGACCTCCGCCTCCGCGAAGTCGGTGTTCACGCTCACACCCGCCCTCAAGCTCGGTGTGATGTTGTAGTTGACGTCGAGACCGATGTCGGTCGGGTACGTGGTCGGATCAGCTTCTTCCGGCACATTCTTCCAGTTTGTCACGGCGTAGGGGACCGCTTCGAGTCCTATTCCCTGCGACATTCCCTGGAGTCCGGTGAGCCGCCCGGCGTGTACGGGTTCACGAAGGCTCTGGTTGCGCCGATACCCTCGCCAAAGGATCTCCTCGTTCCTTCGGCGGATCGTGCGCTGAAAGTTGATCCCCCAGGTGTCCGAGGTCGGATCGAAGTTCAGCGTGCGGAAGGGAATCTCGATTTCCAGCGACCAACCGTCGGGTCGGATGTCCGTCTGAACCTGCCAGATTCCGTCCCACGCCCGGCCCCCTCCTCCCCCACGCCCACCGCCCCCTCCGGAGATGAGCGCGTCGCCCATGACGCCAGCCGCGTTGGTCTCGAAGAAGTACCCGGTGCGGCCGTCCTGGAAGGTATCGAGAATCCACATGAAACGGTCGTCGGTGCTGAGGAAGCCATCCCGCCGCTTCTGGAAAGCCAAAATCCCCTCGGGATCGTCATAGAGGATGGCTCCGATGTAGAGCGCGTCCTCGTCGTAGACGACCCGGATCTCGGTCCGGTCCGATGGCGTTCCGCCCTCCACGGGCTCCTGCTGAGTGAAGTCCGTGATGGGGATGGCCCGCTCCCATGCTTCCTCGTCGAGACGCCCGTCCACGTCGATGGCGGCACCACCCTCTAGCTGAAGCGCGATGAGATCGACCGTCTCGGCGCTCTCTTGCCCAGCGACGAGAACCTGGGCCACCAGGCGATCCCCGACGAGAAAGAAGAGAAGCGCTACGACCAGCACGATTCCTCGTGCGGTATCTCGAACCCTGATGTAGGCCATGCAACGTCCAACCCTGAGTGGATAAACGAACGAATCGGCGCGCGCCGACGGGAGTGTCGATACGATCCCTCATGAAGACACGCGTGGGTCTCCGTGTGTTGCCGTCGAGACAGCCGTCAGTCGATGGGCGCTTGTTCGAGGCTTGCCCAACCCACAGGCTGAGCGGGCAGCGGCGTCTACTCGACCACCCCAACTCCCACTGTCGCGGCATTCGACAAGCAGATAGGGCCGTTGCCGAACCGCTGTGCGACAATGTCACCCAGGGTGTCGCGGAGTCGCTCTTCTCCGGCCGCTCCGAGCCGATCCATGAGGACTTTGACCGGCGGCGCCCCCGACGTGAGCAGAGACCACACCCCGTCGAAGTCTGGCACTTCGAGGTCTCTGGAAACGAAGTCGACCTGGACCTCTCCGAAGCCGGCGGCCTCCATCTCTGCAGCGAAGCTCGCCGGGTCCGCTAGGCTGAAGACAGCCGGCGGCTGAGGTGGTGGTGGCATATCAGGAAAGGCAGTCTGAAAACCCTCGAGGAAGAGACCGAAGGCCTCGAACTTCTCGGGGCCCGCCCAACCAGTCACGAGCGCTCGCCCGCCCGGGCGCAGGACACGGCGTATTTCTGAGAAGCCTTTTGCCCGATCCGGAAACAGCATGACCGCGAAGCTGGAGGCCGCTCGGTCAAAGGCGGCGTCATCGAGCTCGAGGGCCTGCCCGTCCATGACTTGGCATCGGACATTGGTCGCACCCACCGCATCCATTCGTGCCTTCAGCAGCTCCACCATGCCCGGCGCAAAATCAGTGGCCAGCAGCGACCCCGCCCTTCGGGCCAGGGTCTCGGTGAGCGCTCCAGAGCCCGCTCCCACTTCGAGCGCCGCCGTGGCATCATCGACTTCGAGGCGATCCACGAACTCCTCTGCGAACGACTCCATGAGCGACGGGGCCACCCTGTCGGCGTACGCTCGACTCGCAGCGCTCCAGTTCTCGGGAGTATTCGGGTTCGGTGCAGACGTCATCTGGCAATCCGGTCAGCGCAACGTCTGGTTGAAGAAGTCGATGGTGCGCTGCCATGCCAACGTGGCCGCCGCTTCATCGTACCGGGGCGTCGTGTCATTGTGGAAGCCGTGATTGACGCCATCGTACATGTGCATTGTGTAGGTCTTGTCGTTGGCCTGTAGGGCGGCCTCGTAGGCCGGCCATCCGGCGTTGATTCGCTCGTCCAGGCCCGCGTAATGGATGAGCAGAGGCGCGTTGATTCTGGGCACATCCTCTGCCGCAGGTTGGCCTCCATAGAAGGGAACGGAGGCGCGCAGGTCAGGGACACGCACGGCCAACATGTTGCAGATCCCTCCACCGTAGCAGAAACCCACCGCGCCGACCGACCCGCTACACTCTTCGTGGGATTGCAGGAAGCCCACCGCCGCGACGAAGTCCTCCTGCATTTCCGCACGATCCCGCTGGCTCTGAAGAGTACGGCCGTCGTCATCGTTGCCGGGGTAGCCGCCCAGCGGCGTGAGCGCGTCGGGCGCGAACGCCAGGAATCCAGCGAGTGCAGCACGGCGCGTGACATCCTCGATGTGCAGGTTGAGACCGCGATTCTCGTGAACCACGACGACACCCGGCAGATCGCCGTCCGAGCCCGCCGGTCGCACCAGGTATCCGCGCATCGTGCCGGCGCCCTGCGGTGAAGCGTACTCGACGTACTCCCCGCTCACCTGAGGATCGTCGCTCCGAACTTGCTGCCGTTCGGCGTAGTCAGGGCTCAGTGCTTCCAGCAACGACGAGGCGGAAACACCCCCAACGGCGAAGGCCGCGGCACCGTCGAGGAATTCACGGCGGTTGATGAAGCCGTGAACGTACTTGTCGAACAGATCGAGAAGTTCCTGATCGAAGTCGCTCGCCTGTTTGCGGCTCATGTCGGTCCTCGCTTTTCGTTCGGCTGAGGGAACTGGCTCGCCGCGTTGCACGGAATCAGCCAAGGGTTTCACGGAGTCAGCCGGGTTGGACTTGGGGCCGGCAAAATAGCTCAGAGCGTCTCACTGACACAACAAGGCCGGAAGCCCGCGTCGTTAGCGGACTTCCGGCCAGTGCCCCGCCTGGGCTCGTCCCCGAACCCACTGACTGATGGTCACGAGACGACGAACGCCCCGGTCCGGTGGTCACCGGGCCGGGGCGTCGCCTCCTGTGAAGAGAGTCAACTGAAGAGAGTCACCCTTAGGGCATGACCGTCACCGGTACGAATGCGTTCGACCAGCAGCACTGGTTGTCGAACTTGCTGTCCGGCGCCATGAAATTGTCGACCCGCAGCCGAATGACGTAATCGCCCGGCTCCGAGAACGTGGCCTGCGTCGTCGCCACGCTCCAGCCGTCGCTGCTGCTCCAATCGCCCTCGCCGCCGGTGTCGCCCCTTTCGCGGCCCGTCATGCTCTCGGGCTCGAAATCGGGCATAGCAGGCCCCTGATGCAGAATCCACTCTGTGCCCACAGGGACGAACCTGTCGGTATCGTACCCGTCTCGCTCGCCGCGATCCTGTACCAGAGCCGACAAAGTCACCGGGATCCCGACCCGGGCTCTGACTCGGTCGGCCATGATTCCCTCCCGGTCGACTGACTCAGCCCCGTCCCGGTTGAACCGAATGGCCGGTGACAATGAGCCCATGGCCGCAGCATCCCGGCTCATTTCGTACGCCGCCGATTTGGCCCGCCCTGGGACGGAGTAGCTGTGCCCCGCGTGAGTCAACGTCCACCACACTTCGGTTCCGGCCATATCGGCCGGCACAGTGACGCCGAACGCTCCCCGTTCGCGGGCACCGGTCAGACCGCGCCGGTCGTACACCGGGAAGTGCGAAGGCTGCACCCCATCAAACTGTGCCGGCCGGATGTAGTTGTTGGGGCCGAGCGGGATGTCGACATGTTCCTCCAAGTTCCGGTTCATGAAGCCGAAGACGAACGTCACGGAGCCATCACCATTGTCGTACCAGCCGTCGAAGAACGGAGCTACGAGATCGCCGGTCTTCTGGCGCTGGGCCAGCGGGTAATCACGGAACTCGGGCGGTAGCTGCGCTTCAAGAGGCGCCTGGATCATGCCCATGAGCACGACCGCAAGCGCTCCGGCAGCAAGGCGATATGTGTTCATCAGAATCCTCCTAGCATGGCAATGGGCCGCTCTTCCCGCTCCTCGAGCAACTCCTGATATCCCTCTTCGTCCAGATGCGTGACGGCGATCCAGGCATGGGACATCTCATCGGTCGTCCTTTGGCCCATTCCGACCCACTGATCCGGATCCGGGTTGAGCGGGTTGTTTGCGGAGTTGTCGTACCATGCCGTCAGTATGATGGTCGCACCCGTCGGAATCAGCGGCTGGAATCCTTCCTCGTAGACATGACTGTGGTTCCAGCCCGCATTCCAGTTCGAGGCCTGGCTGAGCACCTCCCGGCGTCCGGTCTCCGGATAGAAGACCTCCATGGACATCGCCACGCCGCGCAGGTGCAAGTGCGGCTGCCAACTGTCGAGGCGCACCGGATGATCGAAGGAGTGGAACCCCTGCGTCATCAGCGTACCATGTGGCGGAATGTCGAAGTCGCCGCCCTGAAGGCCGTACGAGCGCAGATCCTGCTCGTAAGCGGCCTGCGCGTCGAAGTCCTCGTCGTGGTACCAGATGCCGACCGAGACCTGGTCGTCGGCCACCGCATTGCCGTCCGGATAGTAGTGGATGCTCCACCTCACCTGAGAGTCCGCAGGCGCTGTCCTGCATGCGCCCTCGGGAATGATCTCCCCGAGCTTTCCAAAGGCGAACTCGGAGAGTCGGGCATAGGTCTCCCACTCACCGTCTTCGTTCAGTGTCTGGAACTGGGAGTTGGCATGGTGGGTCGATCCATGCGCGGCCCGCGAAGGCAGAGTCTCGATCGCCTTGATGCACCGGTCCTCGGTGATGCCCGTGGGCACCTCGGGATTCCACCACAGATCCTGACCGGTCGCCGGCACGTCCCAAGGCGCCGACTTGATGACGTGGTCGGGCGGTCCGAACTCGCTTGCGAGGCGCCACTCCCCGATGACCGGGTACGCGATTGGAGCCGGCAGGTCAGCGGGATCACCCTCCGGGACACCCGCGTCGATCCAAGCAAGGACGGTGTTGACGTCCTCATCGGACATCCTCCAGTCGCCCTTCAGCTCCTGGATCCCGATTTCCGAGTCGTAGTGATACGGTGGCATCTCGCGCGCGGCCACCTGCTCTCTGATCCTGCGCGCATAGCGGCGGACTTCCTGGTAGTTCGTCAGAGCCATGGGCCCGATCTGGCCCTCCTGATGACAGATCTGACAGTTGGCCTGGATGATCCTCGAGACTTGCTGTGAGTACGTGATGTCCCCACCGCTCTCGTCCTGGTAAGCCGCCGCGTCCCCAGAGAACGAGAGCGTTGTGATCGCCGCAAAGGCGAAAGCAACCAGCCACTTGGTTAGCCGACTCGGTGATTCAGGTCTCTCGTGCCTCATGATGTCTCCCTTGCATTGGGCTCCTGCACCTGGGGACGACGACCGCCCCTTGCTGTGCGGGCAACTGACCCGGCCGAACTACCGAACGACCGTGATTGCCCAACATGAGGCTTGAACCACCTCGTGCGCTGAGGGGTGATCCCCGATTTCTGTGTAGGGAAATTCCCCACCCTGAGTGGCCTCCCTCAGAGCCTTGCCACCGAACACGGCTCAGGCGCATGTTGTCGGCCACGTTGGGGCCCCACTCGAGCGCGTCAATTCCCCGGATCCACGGCCGAAATCACTGCCAGGCGAAAGCCTGAGCCGATAGGAGGAGAACATGTTTAGACGGTCCTTCCCCCTGGTCATGTTCGTCAGCGCCGCACTTCTGGGCACTGGGCCGATCGAGGCGAATGCCCAGATCGGGGCCACGAGCGAGTTCCTCGCTCATGTATCCAACCAGTACCGCGTGACCCCCAACGTGACGTATCACGTCGCCGGCAACCACGAGAACAAGCTCGACCTGTACGTCCCGAGGGCCGGCAGCGGCCCGACGCCCGTGTTGATGTACATCCACGGCGGAGGATGGGTTGGCGGCACGAAGGAGGCCAACGTGCTTCGCCTCCTGCCTTATCTCGAGATGGGATGGGCCGTGGTGAACGTCGAGTACCGCCTGGGTGGGGTGGCGCGTGCGCCGGCGGCGGTCGAGGACGGCCTGTGTGCTCTGCGTTGGGTCATTCGAAACGCCGAACAGTACAACCTGGATACGTCGCGCATCGTGACGAGCGGAAACTCGTCAGGAGGCCACCTCGCCCTGACCACGGGAATGATCCCGGCATCGGCGGGATTGGACCGTGAGTGTCCGGGTCCCGAAGAGCTACGCGTCGCAGCGATCATCAACTGGTACGGGATCACCGAGGTTGGTGACCTGCTCGACGGGCCCAATATGAGGAGTTTCGCGGTGGAGTGGATGGGCAGCCTGGAGAACCGATACGAGATCGCCGACCGCGTGTCCCCGATGACGTACGTGCGTGCGGGCTTGCCGCCGACGCTGACGATCCACGGTGATGCCGACCCGACGGTCCCGTATCAGCACGCCGTTGCGCTGCACGAGAAACTGGACGAGGTCGGTGTGCCGAACGCGTTACACACCGTTCCCGGTGGACGTCACGGTGGCTTCAATCGGGATCAGACAGTGGCGATCTTCGGGACGATTCAGCGTTTCTTGGCTCAGCACGGACTCGGTGAGGCCGTGGCGACCCCGTAGACGCGCGGCCACACGCGTCTCAGACGCACCAGGGAGGTATCTCCATGAGCGCATGGCAGAGAATCGGCTCGCTGGCGGCTCTCGTCGCCCTCGGCTTGATACTCACCCGGGCTGCCGGCCAGCAAATCCCCACCCTCACCCCCGAGCAGGAAGCGCGGCTTCAGATTCGTGAACTGATGGACGGCCTCTACGTCATCCCCGGATTCGACGGTGGGCAGTCGGGCGGCAACGTGGCGGTGCGTGTGACCGACGACGGCGTCATCATCGTCGACGACAAGTTCCCCTACAGCTTCGATTTCATCACCGAGCAGGTCGGCAGCGTCACCGACCGGCCGATCAAGTACGTGCTGAACACGCATCACCACGACGACCATTCCGGCAGCAACGCCGACTTCCTGCCGTCGGCCGAAGTGATCGCGCACAAGAACGCCCGCGCGAACATCGTCCGCAACAACCAACCCGGAGCGCCTCGCCTCATCTTCGGGGACGAAACCGCGGTGTTCCTGGGGGGTGCAGAGGTCCAGATGCACCATTTCGGACGGGGCCACACCAACGGGGACGCGGTGGTCTATTTCCCCGATCTCCGGACGGTCCACACGGGGGACCTCTTCGTCTATGGCCAGCGTTTGGACGGCAGCACCCTGTCGCCGTTCTGGGACTTCGGTAACGGTGGCAGCGTGCTCGAGTGGCCCGCCACGCTGACCCGCCTGCTCGCTCTCGATTTTGACACCGTGATCCCGGGTCACGGACCGGTCCTGACCAAGGCCGACATCAGGACGTTCCGGGATAAGCTCGAAACCGTGATCGATCGGGTCAGCCGCGAAATCGCGGCGGGTGCCACGCGCGACGACATCGCATCCCGGGTCGAAACGGCCGACCTGGACTGGCCGCTCGCGCCGGTGCGCCTCCAGAACGTGTTCGACGAGCTGACCGCGGTCCGATAGCGGCAGGGGACCCACCCGTTCCTTTCGGAACAGGCAGGCCCCCAGGCACGCCTCCGCCTAGAGTGATTCTCTGCCTAGACTAGCGTGATACTCTGCCTAAAAGTGATAGAACACCGCGGCTCTCAGATGTGCATTCAGCTCCTCATCCCCGAGCGGGAAGCCGCCTCCCAAGCCTATGAACAAGTCGGTGTTGCCGCTGAAGGGCGCCACCTTGATCCCCGGCGATAGGGTCACGATGCCCTGGCCGGCTTCGTCGCCGCTGAGGCCCGTACCCCCGTTCAACTCCACGAGTCCTTGGAGGCGGGGCGAAAAATGGTACAGCGTCGAAAAATCATAGTGAAATTCCGTTTCGACCTCTTCGCCCACGTCCTGATTGGTGGGGATGCCGAAGCGCGTCCACCCGACGATCTCCCAGTTCCCGCTAATGACTCCGAAGTTGAAGAAGGGCTCGATCTCCCAGATATGGTCCGACCCGATACCGCCGGCCTCATCCCCGGTCGGGAGCCCGAACGCGAGACCGTATCCAAGCAGGAGGCCACGCTCCACGAAAGTGAGGTTGGCGAACTTGAAAGCCACCTCCAGGTTGCCGAGGCCCGACTCGGACGACCCTACGTCCGGACTCAGGAAGACGAACGGGGCCTCCACCTCGATGCTGAAGTCGTGATGAATGCCGTACTCTGCCTCGAGCTCGATCTCGTTCGCGTTTCCCTCCTCTTCCCACTCCCGCGCAAAGTCGACTCTCACCTTGGAGTCGGGTGATACCGACTCGGTGAAGATCGGGTGGGTAAAGTGGAGATCATGCTCCTCCGCTTCTTGCGCCCGGGCGAGCCCCGGAATCGACAGGAAAACCGCTACCGTCGCACAACCACAGAACTTCTGCGTTTGATCATACCACATCGTCCCACCCTCCTCGCAATTAGCCAATGTGTGCGGAGGACTTCGGCGCTCATGGCTCCACGCGCGAGATCGCGCTCTGGCGCCGTGGCTGGAAGATCCCACCGCCGTGTCTAGATCAGGTGGCTGAAGCTTTGCGGAGGAGGTTGGGCGTGTGGGATGAGATGAACGTTGGGTGTGGGAAGGTCGGTCCCGCTCTCCCAGCCCAAAGCCACGGACCGGGGTGAAGAAATCCCAATCGATGACCAGGTCGAGTCAGAAGGGAGACGTGACTCCGACCCCAGGTCGCAGCCGTCTACGCACAGGCATGCATCCGCCTCGGCACTCTCCGAAGGGCTGCTTGCGAGACCACGATCGAGTGGGTTGGAAAGGGAATAGGCCTGGGCCACCGCGCCGGGAGCGAAACCATCCAGGCTGGCATGGTGGGGGCAAGGACGGAACCCCTGGCCGACCGCTGCGGAAAGGAAAGCTACGGTGGTCAAGAAATGCGTGGCGGCCCGCTTCATCGCTTGTTGTGAGCTATCGACTAGTGTCATTCGCCCGGACGACCGACTCGGGTTGACCCGCTACCACACCAATGGGTTTGAGAATATGGTGTGGATCAAGCCGCCTCCATCGGGAATCGCCCCATGCCTCTGTGGGGGATTTCACCCCACAGATGTCCGGGTTCTGACAGCGTTCCCGGTGCGGCTCAGTCTCGGTCCGGGAGGGCGAATACGAACAGGCTAGTACCCCGGCTGGGCCGGAGCTCGGGCGTCAGGTTGATCGATCCGGCCCCGGTGTTGACCCGCCACGTACTGACGTCCGTCGATGGCGTAGGTGATCGGATATCCGCTGACCGATGAGCCGAGATTGATCTCCCACAAAAAGCGCCGCAAGGAACAGCACAACCGCGCTTAAGGTGACACGCACGCCGCGACGGGAGACGATTCGAGCATCTCGGTTTTCCGGTCAGCGACCCGGATATTTCTCCGCGACGCCGGTGGCCAGGAACTCATTTCGGGAGTTGATGCCGATGTCGTTCCCCAGGTAGTCCTCGTCCCCGACTTCCTCCATCCAGAATGTCCCACCGGGCCTTACGGAGACCTGCAACCAATGGCCATGCTCGTCGGGGCCCCCGCCGTGCCAGTGCTCCGTCCAAGGCCCGGCGTGGGACATCTCACCCCGCTGGAGGATGCGGACCCGTTCTCCCCGGTTCTGGATACGGCCCTCGCCCTCCCACATCAGCAGGATCTGTCCGCCGCGGTGGCAGTGCCAGTAGGAGCGGTGACCCGGTGCCCAGTCGGCGCCTCCCCACGGTTCCCCGTTGATGACCACTTCCTCGATGGGAACGTTGCGGTATTCGCCGGTGGCGAGGACTCCGGACTGCACGCCTGGACATCCAGGGGCTTCCTGCGCGGTCAGGGCGCCCGCGGCCGGCTGAGCGTATCCGTACTCCCTGTTGGAGGTCACGATCACGACCACCACGGTGAGCAGGGAAAACCAGGCCAGGAACATTACCAACTTACCAAGTCGTAGTGCGATCGCCATTTCGCTTCCTCCCAAGTCAGGAATCAACACCGGGCCTCATCATAAGGGGCGAGATGGTCGCATAGCCAGCGGTACCGCCCGACCCCCCGACTAGACGGTGAGGCCGGCGTGCAGCAGCTCGAGGTATGCTCCTCGAGGGAGAGGGACTTCCGCGGATCCTCAGGTAGAAGTCAGCGTGCTACCCACGGTGGCCCAATGAGCAGCGCCGGATCTACCCCAGGCTTGGGAACGAACTTCTGAGTCCGGCCGTACTGATTGTCCCCTCCGTAAAGAATGCCGTCGGAGTCGACCGTGAACGTATGGACTTCGAGATATCCGTCCGGTAGTTCTCGAGGGACATTCCACGTGTACTGCCGATCGCCCTCGAAATCCAGCTTGACGAACCTGAGCGGTCCCAGGGTCGTTATCCAGATACTGTCCTCGTTGGCGATGATGTCCAGCGTCAGGCCGAAACCGCCCCAAGAGTCGACGAACTCGACTTCTCTCGGATCGTCTGTGGTCCTGAACACATTGACTCGACCACCCGAGCGATCGAGGGCAAAGATCAGACCATCGGGCCCGACGGCCAGCGCGTGAACACCATTGAACTGACCCGGCCCGTCCCCGCGGCCTCCAAACTCCGATAGATAATTCGCGTCTTTGTCCAGGATGATGACACGATGATTGTCCAGGCCGTCCGCTACCAGGATTCTGCCGTCGGGTAGAAACGCCACATCCTGCGGTCTGCCGAAATGGGTCTCGTCGTCTCCCGGGGTGCCCTTCTCACCCAACGTCATCAGCAGTTCACTGCCGTCGTTGGAGAACACGTAGATCTGATGAAAGGTCTCGTTGACGACCCACACGCGGCGTTCGGGATCATAAGGGCTTATGCGAAGCCTGTGGGGACCCGGTCCCTCCGAGCCCGCGCACAGGTAGTCCCACTGCTCCCAAATGTCGATCACATTACCGTCGCCATCGATCGTATAAATGCAGTTCTGCCAGGTGCGCAGATCGGTCGCGCTCAGGGTGTTGATCCCGAGGGACCCCGCATACCCTTCGAATTCGGAAGGAAGCGGGATGGGCAATCTGGTCTCACCACGCTGGGCGATGAATATACGATCCGGCGTCTCAGCGAAGATTCCGGAATTGCCGCCGAAGGCGAAGCCTTGCTTTGCAAAGGGCTTATGCCACCCCCGGACGACGTTGTAGGGGCTGGGGCCGATTGGTCCAACATCCTGGGACGCGGCCGGTCCGGAAATCAGCACGGCAAGTAGAACGGAAAGCACTGTAGCCGCTGAGAGTCTTGAACTGCGCATAATCGACGGGCTCCATGTGGATCGGCGATGACGTAATGTTTCGATATTCGGACACCATCAATAAGAGTAAATCGTTCAGGATTCAACTCTACCTCGGGTCCCGATCGATCCTCAGCGACCCCCAGTCGTCGCGGGGTGGACCGGGCAAACCCCCGTCATCACCTCGACCGACTGGGGAAGCGGAGTGGCACCGAGGCTACGTCACCCGGGCTCAGGTCCAGGAAGACCGGCTCCGCGGAAAGACTGAGTGGGTCGAGGACCGGATCGAACACCCTCAGGTCGTAGGATCCCCCCACCAGGTCGGCAAACTGGAACCGGCCATCCTCATCCGTCGTGACCCGCCTGCCGTCGCTCAATAAGACGACGACCGCCTCCACCGGCTCGGAGTCCTCGGAATCGAGGACGACGCCCCTGATGATTGCCGCCCCCGAGTCGAGCACGAGCTCGTCTCGCAGATTGGTCACCCGTAGGACCGAGCCCCCTTCCTCCCTGATACCGACGAGCCGCGGTCTAACTCGCCCTCCTCGTAACGAAGCCCGGAGGAGCGGCATGCGGATGTGCCACTCGCGCACGATCCACGTCCCGTTTGGAAGCCCGTGGAACTGAATCCTCCCCCCGAGTCTATTCGAGTTGGGTACGTCCAGGAACTCGTATCCATAGTCCAGCCATTGAAGCTCACCGTCGACCGGGTCCACCCACAGGACACCGCTGATGTCCGGGACGCCGCGATCCCGCGTCGGCTCGAAGGAAAGCCCGAGCAGACCCTCCGCTTCGTCATCCCCCTCGGCCAGGCTCATGCAGTGGGTGTCGAGAAAAGCGTCCGACAGGAGGACGTCGGCGTCGGGTGCGTAGTAGTCGCGGCCCTCGCCATCGGCGCGCGCAAACCCATTCTCGAGTAGATCCTCCACGTTCAGGCTGGCGAAGGGGCTGGCCAGTACTTGCCTCTCAATCCGGCTCTGCTCACTGCGCACACGGCGGCCGCGAGCATCCAATTCCCGTTCGAAACGGCGAATCTCGTATCGGTAGATGCCACGCCCGCTGGTTCGGGACGTCGCCTCCAGGGCCTTGCGCGCCTCTTCCCACACCCTCGCTGTGGATTCGCCCTGCCCGGGGCGCACTTCACAGCGGCGGCTGCTCTCCACCTCGATCCCGGCCAGCATGACCTCCTCTACGGGGACCTCGAGCCTGTACACGACCGTCACTCCCCGGTCGATGGGAATGGGCTCGGACAGAACGCGGGCGTGGCCGATCCTCTCCGCCTGCAGCAGGAATGTTCCGGCTCCCGGCATCCGGAAGTCGAACCGCCCCGCGGCGTTGCTCAGGCGCCAATCGAGCCGCTCACCAGCGCGACTCAGAAGAATGACCGAGGCCCCCTCTATGGGAGCCCCCGTATCGGCGTCGACCAGCATCCCGGAGATCGCCTGGGCGCTCAGAGAGGTGGCAAGAGGGGCGGTCGCGATCATCAACGCGCCCAGGAACCCCAGCGCCGCGCCGCGAGGACATGATCGTGCCCGGTGTCGGGCTCCGCATACACCTGAAGGGTGACCGGCGATCATGACCTCTCCTAAGCTGGCTTGGATTCAACTTCATACCTCGTCAGCGGCTCGGGGGGTCCCGACCCGCCGGGATTCTCCCTTCCCCGGTGTCATACATCTCCCGATGGTCCGAACGCGAGCTCTCGAGAATGTTTAGGTAGGTTTCTCTTCCTCGGGATCACCCAGCAGAACGAGGCAACCGATGAAGGTTCTCGACGAGTCCGGGAAGAGTGTCGCCGCCGGGTCCAAGCTAATGCTGGAGGACCTGGGCCTCCCTGTCGCCGGAGAGCACGGCGCGCTCATTGTCTTCTGGAAGCGTCAATGACAGGGATGTCGGCAGGAGGCTCCTGTCATACGCCGCGTCTTCGAGCGCTTCGGGCCGGAGGGCCTCCAGGTGGTCTACGTGGGCCCCTTCGAGACCGCGGACTCGTGCCGGAAGTGGAAGGAAGAGTATGACCTGACGTTCCCCGTCGTTCCGGACGAGGAGGGTGTACTCTTCCAACGGCTCACGAGCGGCTGGGTGCCGTGGAGCATTCTCGTAGGGCCGGATGGCGAGGTGCTCTTTTCCGAGAACGAGTTCGACGAGACCGGTTTTTCGGTCGCGATCGCCCGACTCTTCCACCAGGAAGCCGAGGCGGAGCCGGCAGCCCCCGAATCCACGCAGCCCACGCCCACGGCCAGGGGAGCACCAGACACCGCGAACATCGTCATCCTGGGAGGCGGCGCCGGTGGCGTCGTCGCCGCGAACAAACTGCGGAAGCGACTGGGACCGGATCACCGCATCGTCGTCATCGACCGTTCCCCCGACCACCTGTTCCAGTCTTCCCTGCTCTGGCTCATGGTCGGAGACCGTCGGGAGGATCAGATCCGCCGGCCCTTGGAGCGACTGACCCGAAAAGGAATCGAGTTCCTGCACGACGAAGTGTTGGAAATCGACCTCGAGCGCAGACGCGTGCGGACTCGCGAAGGCCCCATCCATTTCGATTATCTGATTGTCGCGCTCGGCGCTCAGACCATCCCGGAGTCGGTCGAGGGTTTCTCCGAGATGGCCCACGATCTCTATAGTCTCGAGGGGTGCCGTAACATCCAGAAGGCGCTCGACACGTTCACCGGCGGGAGGGTGGGCGTCCTGGTTACGTCGATGCCGTTCAAGTGCCCAGCGGCTCCATACGAAGCCGCGCTCCTCATAGAATCGTATCTCCGAACCAGAGGCGTACGGGACCGCTCGGAGATCCACCTGTACACGCCTGAGCATCAGCCCATGCCGGTCGCAGAGACGGCGCTGGGCGGGGCCATCGTGGAGATACTCCGCCGCCGCGGCATTCACTTTCACCCTCTGTTCACGTTCGAGAAGATACGCCCAGACACGCGGGAGATCGTCGCGGCCGACGGGCACGCCGAGCGGGTCGATCTCCTGATCGCGGTTCCGCCCCACCGGGCCCCGGAGGTCGTGCGGTCGTCCGGCCTCTTGGGCGTGTCGGGCTGGATCCACGTTGACCCGGAGACGCTCCGCACGGAGCACGAAGGGGTGTTCGCCATCGGTGACGTCACGGCGATCAGACTACCCAGCGGCAAGTCACTACCGAAGGCCGGCGTGTTTGCCCACAACGAAGCGGAAGTCGTCGCAAGTCAGATCGCATACGAAATCCGGGGGCGGGGGCGCCAGGCCAGGTTCGACGGCAAGGGCTACTGTTGGATCGAGATCGGGGACGGCAGAGCGGGCTTCGCCGGCGGCAGATTCTACAGCGACCCCGAACCCCGTGTCAGGATTGCCCGACCCGGCCGCCTGTGGCACTGGGGCAAGGTCGCCTTCGAAAAATGGTGGCTCCGACGCTGGTTCTGACGCAGCTATTCCCTACCTTTCGACAGGGATCTCGTGGTCGATCAACAGGACGCCGTTCCCGACGCGGAGCTCCAGGTGGAGTGTTCCGGGTTGCGTCGGAGTGTAGAGCCGGTCGTATGCTTCCCCTACCGCGATCTTCTGCTGAGCGATCTGGGGAATCCGCTGGGTTTCCGGCAGATCGAACGCGTCTTTGGCCACCGGGGTCCACACCACCGGAAACCCGTCCTGCAGCAGAGTCGTGTAGGTCTCGGGTCGGTTACTAGTGATCTGCATCAGGCGAATGCGATACGTGGTGCCCACGCGCAGAGGCTCGACGGACGGCTGACCACCGTTGACCACGGGAACCTGATCGTCGCGGAACGGCGACTCCCCGAAGATGAAGACCCGATCCTGCACCGGGTCCCACGTCTCCTCGGGCTCCAGGACGATGAGGGGCGCGTAGAGCCCCGATCCCTGTTGCCGGAGATCGTTGACGTGGGTGTGGTACATGTAGCTGCCGGCCCGGTCGGGAGTCACGTACACGTCCCAGAAGTCGCCGGGCTGAATGATCGGCGTCGTCATCGTGGGATACCCCCCTACCCCCGCGACGCCGTCGAAGTAGCTCTCGATCTCTAGACCGTGCCAGTGGACCTGAGTGGGTTCGGGGGTCCGATTCGTCACCCGAATCCGGGTGGGCTCGTCCCTCCGCAGGAGTAGCGTCGAGCCGGGCAGCACGACCGAGTCCGGCGCCGGCGCCACGTCTCCCTCTTGGAGGACGTAGGCGAACTGACTCCCGCTGAACCCGCCCGTGGCCGGGCGCGACTGGACGAAGAGATTGACCTCCCTCCTGGAGACCTCCTCCGGCTCCCAGCCTGGCGGGGGTCGCACGTAGACGGAGGTCACCAGCCCGCCCATGCCGTCCCGGGCATGATCTGCCGTCGTGTGATCCCGGTGCTCCTCGCGGTAGAGTCGGTCCGTGAACTGCGCCGCCGTGATGCGCTCACCCCCCATCGTGGGGTTGGGCACCACGTGGATCGACATGTGGCAATGGAAGATCCAGCCCCCCGGCCGGTCCGGAACGAACTCCATGTGCATGGTCGTGCCCGTGGGCATGCGCTCGGTGACCGCGCTGCGACGCTGGGCCGGCCAATAGAGCGTATCCCGGGCCACGTCCCCCTTTGCGTTCACCTGATAGAAGAACCCATGTAGGTGGAACGCGTGAGAGCCGAGCGACGTGTTGATGACCCGCCACTGCACCGAATCCCCGAGCTCGTACTCCATCCGCTCCACATGGGGCCACGGCCTACCGTTGATCGTCAGAAACAACCGCGTGGGGTCGGGATCGCCATTCGGAAGCCGGCCGTCCATCCACTCCCCAATCACCATGATGCGGTCGCTGGTCGAGAGGCCCTCTCCATCCACGACGAAGGCTCCCGTGAGTTGGCTGTCCTCGAACCTTCGTAAGGGCAGCGGCCGGCCCTGGAGCGAGCCCCAGTAGAAATAGGTGCCCTCCACGTCGGCGGTGAAGCTGACCCACTCCGTGGCGCCCGCCGCCACCCGTAGAGGCTGAAGGTCGCCGTCCCGCCGGTCGCCGAAACCCCTGATGACGATGAGCGAGTCGGCCCGGTTCGTGACGCCCACGCGAACCTCGGTGCCACGGGGAATCCGAATCAAGGGTCCGGGGGTGGACGGCTGCCCGCCCCGCTCGGCGAAGGCCAAGACCCGCCCACCGGGCTCGTCGTCGCCGAGGAGGCGCCAATCGCCCTCCACGATTTCGAGATCCAACTCGAGCACGTCGCCCCTCCACGACCCCGCGGGCTCCCGATTGTCGTTCCAGGAGATACGCGGCAACGCCTGCAAGTCCTCGGGGTCCTGGAGCTCGCCGCCATCCGGACCGAAGGCGAACGTAAAGCCGGATGCGAAGAGACCGCCGAGAGCGGCAAATGCGGGGATGCGAAGCATGGGAACACTCCTCGAAAGGCGAGAGAGCCGGCGCAGACGAGGGGGCTAGGCGTCGGTCCAAGGGCTTTGGGACATCAGTCTGGAGTGCGCGCTTCGACTTAGCAACTCCCACCCGACCCGACCGCAGTTGCCGCGCGGCGCTCCTACGTGCGAAGATCACGTCACTCGCGCACCGCCTGGCGCCCCCCACCCGGGGACGACAGCGCTTTAGTGCCTGTCCCGCTGCCTTTGGCAGGTTCACATGTGGAGGGTTCACATGCCGCACAGATGGTCATTCTCGGTCATGTTGGTATTCCCGGTCATGCTGGCTGCCGTCGGGGGTTTGCTTCCCGAGGCGGCGATCGCCCAGGAGGTCAACGCCTCCCATACGCACATCCGGCACGTATTCGAGGCGTTCGCCCCCACCCCCGACGGCGCGGGACTGCTCGCCACCGCCGAAGCCGAGGCCGCGATCGCCCTGCAACACGCCCGGCTCGCGGCCCGTGACCCCACGAACATCGATCCCATGAAACAGCACGCGAGGCACGTACTGAACGCGATCGACCCTGCGGAGTTCACCAGCGGCCCTGGTCTGGGATTCGGCGTGAGAGCTGCCGCAGCTGGAATCGCTCGGCACATCGAGCTGGCCGCCGGGTCGGACGCGGCCTCCGCCAACGTTCGGACCCACGCGGGGCACGTCGCCGCGGCCGCGAGGGGCGTGTCCCAGCGTGCGGACCGGATCGTGGAACTCGCCGAGCAAGTCCTGCCGATGAGCGACTACAACCGCGCCTACAACCTGGTTCTACAGATTCGGGACCTATGTGAGGAGCTCACTACGGGAGCGGACGTCTCGGGGGATGGGGCGATCTCGTGGGCGGACGGTGAGGGCGGACTCGAGCAGGTCCGGCAGCATATGGCGTTGATGGCCGAAGGCGAAGGGCTGAATTGAGCTCCTCATCATCACCGGGAGAAGAACAATGAAGAAGCTCGCTACCGCGCTGGTCGCGTTTGTCTCACTGACCGTCGCAGCGCCGTCAGCAGACGCGCAATACGCACCGCAAATCCCCGTGGAATCCGTGCCGGACTTCTTCCGGCTGCCCGCTGGAGTGAACTTCGGCGAGGTGCCGGCCGTGGCCGTCAACTCTCAGGGTCACGTCTTCGTGTACAGCCGCTCGAATCCGACCGGAGGCGGTCCAGCGTACGCCATTCACGCGGCCCAACTGTTCGAGTTCAGCCCGTCGGGCGAGTTCATCCGGGAGCACGGCAGAGGGCTCTACGCCTGGGCGTTCGCGCACGGGGTCAGGGTCGATGCGAACGACGACATCTGGACCGTGGACAAGGGCTCGAACATGGTCGTCCGCATGAACCCCGAGGGTCGGGTCGTGTGGGTGTTCGGCCGCAAGGCGGAGTCGAGCTCCGAGGGGGCCCGCCCGATCGAGCGTCGAAATCCCCCGCTCCCTCCTCAAGACGGGCGTTTCCGTGAGCCCACGGACGTGGCGTTCGACTCTCGGGGCAACATCTACGTCAGCGACGGATACGTAAACTCCCGGGTCGCCAAGTACGACATGAACGGCGACTGGGTGATGTCGTGGGGTGAGCCCGGCACGGGCCCCGGCCAGCTCCGCACGCCCCACAGCATCGCGATCGACGGGGACGACAACGTCTACGTCGGAGATCGCTCGAACGCCCGGATTCAGGTCTTCGACACGAACGGCAACTTCCAGCGGATGTTCAGCGTCGCCACCCCGATCAGGCCAGGCTCGAAGGCCGTCAACGGCTCCACCCCGGCGGACCTCACCAACGTGGCCGGGAACGGGGCGCCGAACTCGATGTGCATCCCGCCGGGGAGCAACGTCATCTACGTGGGCGAGAGCACGTTCCCCGGCCGGATCATCAAGGCGACGCTCCAGGGCGAGGTGCTCGGGGTCGTCGGCAACGCTGGGCGAATGCTGGGTGAATTCTCGGGAGTGCATGGGCTCGCCTGCCCCACCGAGGACCTCCTCTTCGCCGCGGAGACCTCGAACTCACGGGTGCAGAAGCTGATTCTCAATCCGCCGGGCTAGCGAGTTGTGCATTGAGCTCGCGGCCACTGGCCGCGGCTCGAGCGTCTACCCGATCTGCTGGCTCTCGAACAGCTCGGCCGCGATCCGATAGAGCGTGAACGTGGAGCAGGAGACCCTGCCGACCAGGTCGGAGATGGGGTGAGGGTCGCGCAGCTGGGCCAGCACCTCCTGGGCGATCGAGATCGTGGAGTCGTCCACCCACTGCAGCTTGTCGGTGCGGGCCTGGTACGGCTTCTCCGGGTCCGGAAGGCGCAGGAGCAGCGCGGGGAGCTCATCCACCAGACGTATCGACTCCATCAGCAAGTTCATCGCCGACATGGAGATCTGGACCTTGCTGATACTCTCGGCGTTGGGCTCCCTTACGGTGCGGAAGAAGAACTCGTTCTCGTCGTGGGTGTGGAAGAGCTCGTGGAAGGCCTCCTCGCCCTCCAGTAGTCCGCAGCGGGCGCGCTCGACGGAGCCGTCGAGCAGCAGCACCTCGGCGTAGGTCTTACCGTCCTCGTCGGCGATGGTCAGCACACCCGTCTGGCTCGACGTCACCAGGGTCTGCACCACTGTGGGCAGGTCGAAGAACTTCAGCTTGCCGGACAGCTCCTTGCGCCGCTTCTGTCCGCGCATGTGGCTGATGAACCCCTCTAGCCGCCGTGCGAAGACCGCGGCGAGTTGGAGGCCGTAGCCCGGAACCGACTTCGTGAGCTCTTCGAAGGAGGGTCGGGTCAGGGTGAGGACGTCGGCGAACTCGGGGACGCGGCCGGCCGATCGCCGCGCAGTGCCGGTGAACAGTCCCATGTCGCCGATCGCTTCGCCGGGGGAGATGTAGGCCACCGGCGTCGGCTTGGGGCTGTCCGGAGTCGAGCGCACCACCTCGATCGCCCCGGCCAGGAGCACGTGGATGCTGTCGGGTGGATCGCCGGCCCGGAACAGGTAGTCATCCCGTTCCAGCCGACGCTGCTCCGCCACGGTGATCACGCATTCCAGAAGATCCGCGTCGGACAACATGTCGAACAGATCGACGCCTCGGAGCAACTCGATGATTGCGGCGGGGGTGGGGGGGGGCGGTTGGCTCACGGTACGTGTGGGGTTCCTTCCTGGAGGGTGCTTCGGGATCCATCGGGGCGGGGTCGCCTTCCGATGATTCAATAGTGGATCCGGGTTCGCCTCCTCCGCAAGATTCTCCTTCCTGGAGTCGTCCTGCTTCGGAGCTACGGTCTCGTGTAGCGGCCCATGAGCACGGACTCGGAGAGCACGTGACCCTCCATGACCTCGGCCAACTCCGCCGCAGAGGCTCCGGGATCCAGATCGAGCACTCCATCCAGGGCGTACAGCTTGAAGAAATAGCGATGCGTCCCGGAGGGCGGACATGGACCGCCATAGCCGCGACGTCCCCAGCTGTTCGTGCCC